>CALXNS010000067.1 GCA_944389815.1 uncultured Victivallis sp.
CTCTCGGGCCAGATGATCAGATCCGGCCGCGGAATGTGTGCCGCCGCCTGCCTTGAGAGTTCCAGATAAGTATCCAACGCCTCGTTCGCCTCACGGCTGCCGGCGTTCCGCCGCTGGGAAAGGTCTCCCTGCAACAGTGCGGGAAACCAGTTCGGCACCGGTTCCGGCGCGCTCAGGAGCCGGATTGCGCCCCCCAGGTGGATCAGCAGCAGAATTCCCGAAGCAAACGCCAGAACCGCCGCGCCGCCGAGCCGGAAACGCCCCCGGCACGCCGCGAAAAGCGCCGCATTGAAGAAGGCCACCATGAAATTGATTCCGTAACCTCCGGTCAACGCCGCCAGTTGCAGAAACGGCAGATCGCGCCACATGGTTACTCCGAGATCGTTCCAGGTGAAAAGCCGTGACCTGGTCCACTCCAGCAGCGTGAAGAGCGCCGCCGCCGTCAGCGAAAAAAACAGCAGCCGACCGAAGGAGTTCCCCCTGACCGGGAAATTCCCCCGCCCGCCGTATCCGGCAAACTCCACCTCCAGCGGATACGCCAGATTGCGCCACAATCCCGGCAGCAGCGCGCCGAACACCGCCGGCCACAGCGAGATCACCGGAGCCAGCAACCACGGAATCACCGGATCGATCTCCCGCAGAAAGCGGAACGCGAAAAACGACCACCCCAGTCCCCAGCACCAGCCGCCGAGCGCTCCGCCGCGCCATGAACGCGCGTCCGACGCCGCGAAGGCGATCAACGGCGCCAGCGCGAGAAACGCCAGAAAGAACCAGTTCAACGGCGGCAGCGCTGCCGCGTAAAGCGCGCCGGCGACAAAAAGAGCGACCAGGCGCAATACCATCAGCCGGCGCGAAATCGAAAACGCGAAGTTCGCTCCGTCCGGGATTTCATCCATACTGTTTTTCGAGAAAAACCGCCCGTTTTCGAACATTACCCCACCTGATTGATTGACAGAAGCCTGTTTTCGGTGTAATTTACCACACATTTACATAAGTGGCAATCGTCGAAACAAAGATTTTCGACAAAAGCCGGGAGTTTGCGGAAATGATCAACAACAGCGAAATATTGGAATTCGACCATCTGGTCATCGGCAGCGGTCTGGCCGGATTGAAAAGCGCACTTCATCTCGCCGATTCGGGCCATTCGGTCGCGGTTCTCACCAAGCGCGAGATCAACGAATGCAACAGCCGTCTCGCCCAGGGAGGCGTCGCCTGCGTCATGAACGATCTCGACTCCTTCGACGAACATGTCAAGGACACCCTCTACGCCGGCGCCGGATTGTGCGACGTCGGCGCCGTGCGCGCCATCGTCGAAGGCGGCCCGGAAGCGATTCAGGAATTGATCCGGCTCGGCGCGAAATTCACCACCCGCGGCGAACTCGGGTTCACCGAAGGCTCCGAAGAGTTCGATCTCGGCCGTGAAGGCGGGCATCACAAGCGCCGCATCCTCCACGCCGGCGACATCACCGGCGCCGAACTCGAACGCGTCATGATCGACGCCGTCCGCGCCCGGCCCAACATCAAGGTTTTCGAATATCACATCGCGATCGATCTCATCGTGAGTTCCCGACTCGGCATCGGCGGCGTGAACCGCTGTCTCGGCGCGTATGCGCTCGACGTCAAGAGCGGCCGCATCCAAACGTTTCTAAGTTATTCGACCACCATCGCCTGCGGCGGTGCCGGAAAGGTTTACCTTTACACAAGCAACCCCGACGTCGCCTGCGGTTCGGGCGTGGCGATGGCCTACCGCGCCGGAGCGAAGATCGCCAACATGGAATTCATTCAGTTCCATCCGACGATCCTCCACCATCCGCAGATCCGTTCGTTCCTGATCAGCGAGGCGCTGCGCGGCGAAGGCGCCGTGCTCAAATGCCGCGAAAACCGCGGCGCCGAACCGGTCGAATTCATGCAGAAATATCACCCGATGAAGAGTCTTGCGCCGCGCGACGTCGTCGCCCGCGCGATCGATTCGGAGATGAAACGCACCGGCGAAGAGTGCGTCTACCTCGACATCCGCCACCTCGACGAAGCCACGCTGCGCCGACGCTTCCCCAACATCTTCAACAAATGCCTGGAAGCGGGCATCAACATGGCCACCGACCTCATCCCGGTGGTTCCCGCCGCCCACTTCGTCTGCGGCGGCATCAAGACCGACGTCACCGGCGCGTCGAGCATTCAGGGACTTTACGCGGTCGGCGAATCGGGCTGCACCGGGCTGCACGGCGCCAACCGTCTCGCCAGCAACAGTCTGCTTGAAGCGTTGGTCGTATCGAAATTCTCGGCCGACGACATTCAGTCGAAATTCGAGCTTTTCCGCAAATCCCGCCCGGCGGCGGCCGCCGCGCTCAACTGGATGACCGGAAACGCCACCGACTCCGACGAACAGATTCTCATCGCCCACAACTGGGACGAAATCCGCCGCTTCATGTGGGATTACGTCGGAATCTACCGCACCAACAAACGCCTCGAACGGGCCAAGAACCGGATCAAACTCATCCGCAAGGAGATCGAGAAATATTACTGGGATTTTCTCATCACCGCCGACCTGGTCGAACTGCGCAACATCGCCACCGTGGCCGAACTCATCATCGACAGCGCGCTCATGCGCCACGAAAGCCGCGGTTTGAACTACAACGCCGATTACCCCTATCGGGATCCAGAACTCGATTGCGTGGATACGATCATTCAACGGGAATTTTAACTGAAGCGATATGAAACATGAACTACCGGTCGAATCGCATGTAATCGACCTCATTTCCGAATTGCAGAATGCCGGATTCGAAGCCTACATCGTCGGCGGCGCGATCCGCGATCTTCTCCTCGGCCGGAAGCCGAAGGATTACGACATTTCCACCGCGGCGACGCCGGAGGAAGTGCGGGCCGTGTTCGGCCGCCGTTCGGCGCGGATCATCGGAAAACGTTTCCGGCTGGTGCACGTGCAGTACGGCGGCGAACTCTTCGAAGTGAGCACGTTCCGCAAGGCGCCGCCGGAGGAGGCAAGTCACGCGCGACCGGGCTTCCGCCCCTCTGAACCGCTGCCCGAACATCTGATTCTTTCGGATAATTCCTTCGGCACGGCCGAGGAGGACGCATGGCGCCGGGACTTCACCGTGAACGCACTCTTCTACGATCCGGTGAAATCCGAACTGATCGATCATACCGGACAGGGAATCGACGACATCCGCAATCAGGTGGTTCGGGCGATCGGCGAACCGAAGCTGCGTTTTGAAGAAGATCCGGTCCGCATGCTGCGCGCGTTGAAACTGGTCGGTCAATACGATTTCAGTCTGGACGCGGCAACGGAGAATGCGCTCTTCGCCTGTCTCGGACTGCTGCGCCATGCGGCGCCGTCGCGATTGTCGCTGGAATTGGAGAAGATTCTGGAATCTTCCTACGGCGACAAACATCTTCAGGCGTTTCACGACTACGGATTGCTCGCCTACTTTCTGCCGGAGATCGACCGTGCCTGGAACACTTCTCCGGCGGAATATGCGCTCAATTTGCTCTTCGAACGCAATTGTCGCGTTTCGGAAGGCCTTTACCGCAACAGCGTTTCTCTGGCGATGGCGGCGCTGGCGCTCCCCTTCATCGAGTTCGAATGCGGCAGGGAACCGGGAACCTTGTGGGAGAGTTCGCCGCAGTCGACCGCGGTGATCCGGTCGGTGCTCGACCACCTCTTCCGGCCGCAGACGATGATGAACCGGATGACGCTTTCGGCGGAAAGGATTCTGGTTCTGCAATCGCTCCTGCGCGATGGGGAAGATACGAAGCGTCTGCTGGATGCGCGTTCCTATCCGCATGCACGCGAACTGCTTCTGATCCGCACCGCGGTTGCGGACGGCGATGTGGCGGCGACGGCGAAGCGCTGGCCGCCCGGGTCCGGCAGCAGAAAACGTTCCCGGTCGCGGCGGCGTCCGGCGCGGGGCGGGGATAAAAAACGGTGATGAAATAAAAAAGGGGGAAATCCGGGTGGAAATTCGTATGGGAAGATTGCTGCCGGCGTTGATGTTGATCTTCGGAATCGCGTTGACGTTCCGCGCCGCGGGCGCATCGGAGGAGACGCTCCGGAATGAAGAGGGCAAACCGGAACGTTATGCGGGAAAATTCTCCAACGCTCCAGTCCGGATTCCGGTGCGCTACCAGCCGAAGCGCAGCGAACTGCGCGGCGTCTGGGTGGCGACGGTGGAAAACATCGATTTTGCGCAGCATCAGGATGCGGCCTCATTCAAGAAGGAATACCTTGAAGTGGTCAACAATCTCAAGGCGGCCAACTGCAACGCGATCTTCTTTCAGGTGCGGCCGAACTGCGACGCGTTTTACGCGTCGAAGGAGAATCCGTGGTCGCGCTGGATGACCGGCACGGAAGGATTGGGCATTCCGGGGTTCGATCCATTGAAATTCATGGTCGACGAAGCCCACAAACGCGGGTTGGAGTTCCACGCCTGGCTCAACCCGTACCGGGTGGACGCGGCGGCCAAAGTGCCGAAGGAGGAGTATCTCAAAACGCGCGATCCACGCAACTTCGCCCGCCGTCATCCGGAACTGGTGCTTCAGGCGAAGCTCGGGCCGAACCGTTACTCCTTGCTGCTCAACCCCGGGGAACCGGCGGTGATCCGGCATATCATCGACACGGTTGCGGAGATTGTGGAAAATTATCAAATCGACGCGATTCATTTCGATGATTATTTCTATTTGTACAGCGGCAACGAAGGAATCGACACGGAAAGTTACAAGCGTTTGAATCCGAAGAAACTTTCATTGGACGACTGGCGGCGGGAAAACGTCAATAAAGTGGTTCGCGGCATCAAGGCGAAGTTGATGGAACTCAACCGTAAAACCGGGCGGAGAGTGGCGTTCGGAATCAGCCCGTTCGGCATCTGGGCGAACAAGCAGACGAATCCGGCGGGATCGTTGACCGGCGGAAAGCAATCGTATTATGCGCAATACGCGGACACGCGCGCCTGGGTGAAGAACGGCTGGATCGATTACATTGCTCCGCAGCTGTACTGGGATTTCGGGCATGACGTGGCGGCCTACGCCTGCCTGGCGGACTGGTGGGCGGAGACGGTAAAGGGAACGCCGGTTTCGCTCTACATCGGTCAGAGTGCGTCGCGGCTCGGCACGATGAAGGGGTGGGATCAGAACGAACTGGCCGATCAGTTGCGGTACAACTGCAAGCATCCTGAGATCGCCGGGACGATTCTCTTTTCATACAGCAAGATATTCCGTCCGCGCAATGCGGCGCAGAAAGCGGGAATGCAGAAGGTGTTCCGCGAATACTGGAAACGTCCGGCGGCGATTCCGAGACGACCCAACGTCCGGTAAAACAGCAATCGAAATATGCTCCGGAACGAAGCGGCGGGGAAAGAAAATCGGAGTTCTCCGCCGCTTTTTTCTCATTCCCGGCGCACCATGCCTGAGAGTTCTGAAATTCGGGAACGTCCCGAAAGGATATTTTTGTTCAGCGCCGCTTCCCGGCCCGGCAGAAATAACGCCTCTGCGGGCATTATTCCCGGTCAAACGGGCTTCACCGGGAGCGATTTATCGATTGCGGCCCGCGAATTTCAATTGCAATTCCATCGCTCCGGGTGTACTTTAGAGGCAAATCAAGGAGAAGAAAGCTTATGCCCGGCATCAATATCGGCGCCCTGGTCCTTTATCATAACCGCCCCGCCGCGGTGGAAAACTGTTCCGAGGGAAAAATCGCCATCCGCCTCGAAGGCGGCATCCAAAAATCCGTCCGCCCCAAAGACCTCGAATTCCTCCACCCCGGCCCGGCAACCACACTTCCGCCGCCCGGACTTCCGACCGGAGACCCGGCGGAAATCGCCGAACTGATCGCAGATGAAGCAATTCCATTCGGCGACTTCGCCGAACTTCTCTGCAACAATCGCTCGGCCGCAGCGTACTGGACTGCGTATGGTGAACTTGGGAACGCATATTTTACCGGTTCGCCCTCTTCCGGCGTCCGCGCCCGGCCGCCGGAAGAACGCGCCGCACTCCTCGACGCCGCCGCGGCAAAGGAACGTGCCGCCGCCGCCCGCGCCGAACTGGTCGCACGATTGAAAAACGGCTCGTTTCTGCCCGAAGACCGGAGTGCCATCCGCGAAATCGAACAAGTCGCCCGCGGCGAATCCGCCGCAAGCAAACTCCTGCGTGAACTTCAAATCGAAGCGACTCCCGCCCGCGCCCATCAGCTTCTGATCCGAATCGGCGCCTGGGATTATCACATCGACCCGTGGCCCGCCCGTGCCGGAGTCGATCTTGAAGCGCCGGACATCGCATTTGCGCCCCCCTCCCCGCAGGAGGAACGGGTCGATTTGACCATGCAGGAAGCCTGCGCCATCGACAATATCGGCAGCGAAGATCCCGACGACGCGATCGCCTTCGACGGCGAATTCCTGTGGGTTCACGTCGCCGATCCGGCCGCGAGCGTCCCCTTCGGCGGCGAACTCGATCTCGAAAGCGCCCGGCGCGGCACCACGCTTTATCTGCCGGAAATGGTCGTTCCCATGCTCCCCGAAGCGATGACTCCGCTCTTCGGACTCGGTTTGAGCGACCGTTCGCCGGCGTTGAGTTTCGCATTGCGTATCGATGAAGCAGGCAACGTCGAACTGGCTCGTTTCTGCCGCAGCGTCGTGCGCGTCCGCCGCTTCACCTACGAAAATTTCCGGGAACATTGGAACGATCCCGCCGTCGCCGAAGCGAAACTCCTCCTCGAACGTTTCCGCGCCCGCCGCGCCGCCGCCGGAGCCCGTTTCATCAATCTGCCGGAAGCGGAAATCAAGCTGAACCCCGCCGGCCGGATCGAAATCCAGCCGGTCACGATCACTCCCGAACGCGAATTCGTCGCCAACGCCATGCTCGCCGCCGGAGCCGCCGTCGGCCGCTGGGCGGTGGAGAACGACATTCCCATGCCGTTTTCCACGCAATTGCCGTGGGAGGAGGAAATTCAGGCCGCGCCGGGCGATCTCGCCGCCATGTATGCGTTGCGCAAATCCAGTCCGCAGGGATGTATTCAAACCCTCCCGGGAGCGCATTCCGGTCTCGGACTCGACGCCTACATCCGGGTCACCAGCCCGCTGCGGCGTTACTGCGACCTGCTCGCTCATCAACAGCTGCGCCGAATTCTGACCGGAACGCCCCCGCTCTCCATGGAGGAACTCGACGCCCGTCTGGCGCTGAGCGAACCGGCCTCCCGCGACAAACGCAGGCTTGAACGCCAGGTCGATGAATACTGGACGATGGTTTATTTTACGCAGCATCCCGACTGGGAGGGGGACGCGGTGCTGGTCGCCCGTCAGGATGACCGGTTGACGTTTCTGATTCCCGAACTTGCATTCGAATTCAAAAATCGTTACGGCGGAAAAATTCCGCTCGGCGGCACGGTTCGCGCCCGACTGCAGAGCGTCGATCCGGCGGATTTGCGAATTTCATTCAAACTGGAGTGCTGAAGTATGCTGATCCCGAAAATTCTGCTCGACACCGATCTGGAAACCGATTGCGACGACGCCGGCGCCATCGCCGTTCTGCACGCCCTCCGCAAAGACGGAATCATCGAACTTGCCGGCATCTCGTCCGACTCCAATTACGAATCCAGCGCCCGCTTCGCCGCCGCGCTCAACGCCGCCTGCGGAAAACCGGAGATCCCGGTGTGCTGGAACGGTTCGCTTCTCCTTTCGGAAAGTTACCGTACATTTCTTGCGCCGCTCCTCGATTCGATCGTCTACCACCATCTCTATGTTCCGCCGCCGGAAGCGATTCCGGTGGCGCAGCGGAAGGCGCCGGAATCCGACGGCGTCCGGTTTTACCGCCGGATTCTGGCGGAGATGCCGGATCATTCGGTCACGGTGATCTGCATTGGTTTTCTCACCATCTGGGCGGCGTTCCTCGATTCGGAGCCGGATGAATTTTCGTCGCTTTCCGGACGCGAACTTGCCGCGCGCAAAACCGTCCGTCTGGCCACGATGGCGCACGGCACGCCGCCCGCGGGATGCGACCGTTTCAACTGGCACCATGACCCGGCAGCCGCCGCGAAGGTACTCGAATGCTGGCCGACGGAAATAATCGTTTCCGCGCCCGGAGACACCGTGCTCACCGGAGGATGTTTCGATCAGGAACTTCCGCCGGAACATCCGCTCGCGCAGGCGTTCCGGATTTTCGGCCGCAATGAGGCCGATTTCCGGCGGCCGAGCTGGGATGAAATCACCGTCCTCGCCGCCGTGCTGAACGATTTCGGCGGACGTCTCGCGCTGCGCGACGGCGGGCGCTGCGTCATAGATCCGGAAAGCGGAAGCCACCGGTGGCGGCCACGCCGTCCCGCAAAACGACTCACTGTTTCGTTGAATGTCTCGCACCCGACGAAGAGCTCGCCGACGAAATCAACCGCCTCATGCTTGCCGGCGCGCTGAAGTAAACATCATTTCCCCGGAAAAACAAACGGTGCCGGAACGGAATTTCCTTTGAATGCCCTCAAATGAACTTGCTCCGGTGGAAGGAATCCCCCCCCACACACATCGCCTCCGGGATCCGATTCATTCAGCCCGGTCGCCTTCCAGAATTTTCCGGATGATGGAAGTGGTTGAGAAGCCAGCCACGAACGGTTTGAAACAAATTTTACAACCGGCGCCTTCCAATGCGGCGCGTTCGGCGGGATCGAGTTTATCGACCGTGTAATCGCCGCCCTTGACGTAGATGTCCGGTTTCAACGCGGCCAGCTCGCGGTCGCAGCGGCTCCCTTCGAAAATCACCACCGCGTCAACCGATTCCAGGGCGCCAAGCATGTAGGCGCGTTCGTATTCGCCGATCACCGGGCGCGATGCGCCCTTGAGCGCCCGCACCGACGCATCGGAGTTGATCAGAATCAACTGCGCGTCCCCCAGCGCCCGGCTGCCGTAAAGATATTCCGCATGGCCGCGATGCAGAATATCGAAACAACCGTTGGTGACCACCAGTTTCATGCCGGCGGCGCGAAGCGTTTCCCGCCAGCGGACGGCCTCCGCCAGCGTCATGACCAGATCAGCGGGATTCCGGTTCGTCATGGTTTGAACTCTCCTCTGTATTCTCTTCTTCAAGCGGACGGACGATCACGCCGCCCTCATGCAGCAGTTCCAGCGAAGTTTCATCAATCGAATACCGCTGATGATAAACCACCTCGACAATTCCGGCATTGATGATCATCTTCGCGCAGAGCAAACAGGGACTGAACGTCGTATACAACGTCGCCCCCTTTACGGCGATCCCGTGATAGGCGGCCTGGACAATCGCATTTTCCTCGGCGTGACTGCAGAGACATTGATGCAGTCCCGTTCCGGAAGGCGTGTCGGAATTGCACCGCGGACAGCCGCCGTCCGAACAGTTGCGCACTCCGCGCGGCGTGCCGTTGTACCCGGTCGAAATAATCCGGCAGTCCCGCACCAGCACCGCCGCCACCTGCCGACGGCAGCAGTTGCTCCGGGTGGCGGCGACGTGGGCGATGTCCATGAAGTAGCGGTCCCAGCCGGGCCGTTCGAGCTTTTTCGCGTTCATAATCGAAGCCTCCTATTTCTCGCGCGTATCCGGCTGCCGGTCGGAGAGCGCAAATTGCAGAATCGTGATGATCAGCAGCAGCAGAAACGACTGCGACACCAGAATCGCCGCCGTCCGGAAATCTCCCCAGAAGACCGGCAGAATTCCCAATCCGATCGTCAGCGCCATCAAATGCACCAGCCAGACCGCCTGTTTCCGGCTCAATCCCATCCGGACGAAACGGTGCGAGATATGATTATGGTCGCCGATCCAGAAGGGTTTCCGGTTCTTCGTGCGGATTGCGACGACCATCGCCGTGTCGAAGAGCGGCAGCGCCAGAATGAAAAGCGGCATCAGAATCGGAAAGCGCGACAATGAATAATCCTTGCAGAAATAGGTCACTCCCGCGGAAATCACCGCCGCCAGATACCCGAGGAAGTGACTCCCCGAATCCCCCATGAAGATCGTCGCAGGATTGTAGTTGTAAAACCAGAATCCGCACCCGACTCCGCAGGTCAGCGCCGAAAACGCCGCAATGAAATATTGATGGTTCAACGCCGCGATCACCGTGAAAAAGCCCATCGCGATGCTGACCGTCCCGACCGCCAGTCCGTCCATGTTGTCGAAGAAGTTGATCGAATTCATCAACAGCATGATCCAGAACACCGTCACCGCCCAGACCAGCACCGGCTGCGTCAGGAAAATTTCCACCTTCACGCCGCCCCAGGTCGCCGCCATCGCCGCGATCAGAAACTGTCCGCCGAACTTCACCTGCGCCGACATCGCCCATTTGTCGTCAATCAGCCCGAGCAACATCGCAAGAAACGCCCCGAGCACCAGAACCGCCAGTTTCGGCGACACCGCCCGGATGCCCTCCAGATGCGGTTCCAGCGCCTGAGAAAACCACGCAAGCGGCGAATAACGTACCGCCAGAAGCCCGATGCCGATGCAGAGAATCCACCCCGTGAACATCGCCGCCCCGCCCAGCAGCGGCGTCGGTTGCCGATGCCCCTTGTGATTCGCCTGCGGGCAGTCGAGAAACCCGGTTTTTTCGGCGATCAACTGAAAGAGCGGCGTCAGCAGAAGTACCGCCACCGCCCCGCCAAGGAATGCAAAAAGATTGATTTGAGACCAGACATTCATCGCTTCTTCACCTCGCGCCCTCACTCCGGCGCACATATTCAAACAGAAAAACCGTTGCCGCCTGCGCCGCGTTGAGCGATTCAAACTTCCCCGGCATCGGAATGATCACATGTTCCGCATCCGCCAACATCGTCGCGCCGTTCGCCTCTCCGCCGATCACCACGACCGAATGATCGAACAGCCCCGGCGCGGTAAAACAACTCTCCCCGCCATGCGGATCAGTCACGTAAAAGCGCCGGAATCCCAATTCCGCCGCCGCCTCGCGCAACGCTCCAAGATCCGCAAACGAACGCAGCTTCAAGGCGAACTGCGCTCCCATTCCAGCCCGGATCGCCTTGTCCCCGAAGGGGTCGATCGACCCGCGGGTATACCAGAGCGTTTCAAGTCCCGCCGCCCGGAGCGTCCGGCAGATCGTGCCGAAATTGCCAGGATCGCCCACGCCGTCGAGCGCCAGCAGAAAGGGTTCCTGCGGCACGTCCGCGCTTCCCGCTTCCGGCGGCGTTTCCGCCACCGCCAGAACCCCCTGCGAATGAACCGTGCCGGACAATTCGTCAAAAGTCGCTTCCGACAGAAGATTGACCTCGCACAGAAGTTCCCGCCCCAGAGCCGCCAACCCCCGTTCAGTCGCGACCGCAAAACGGATCAATTCCGGCCGCAGCGTGCACAATTCCGTCACCGCGCGCACCCCTTCGCAGAGGCAGAGGCCGGATTTTTTCCGGCCGTGCCGGGTGTGCAGCGAACGGATCAAGGCGGTGTTACGGCGGGAGAGTTCCGGCGTTTTCAAGATTATTTTCCACCGGCGGCCGTATACGGGCCGTATTCATTGTTTTCAATCGCGATCAGCAGCGCTTCGCCATGCTGGCTCCAGAGTGCGCTCTGGGAGCCGCTGCTCTGCGGAATCCGCTTCAGCGCCGCCACCGCGGAAGTCAGATCACCGGCAACCGCATACAGACGCGCCGCATTGAAATTCGCTTCCGCGCGCAGCAGTTCCGGGAATCCCATCCGCGTACCGAGTTCGCTGAAAACCTTCGCCGCCTGATCGGATTTGCCGCTCAACTCATAGAGATACGCTTCGTTCAACGCCGCCTGCGCCGCAAGTTCCGGATTGTTTTCCTCCCCGCTGATCAGCTGCAATTCGGCCAGCGCAGCATCGTAATCCTTCGCATCGATCAGCAGCGTTGCAAGCCGGTAACGCGCCAGAGACGCTCCCGGCGCCGACGGATACGCTTCCAGCGCGGCGCGCAGTTCCTCCGCCGTCGCGGCGTCGGCGAGCGCCACCGCCGCACGATGCTGCGACGCACGGTAACTGGAACAACCCCAGAACCCGGCGACGATCACAATCACCACCAGTGCCAGCGCCAGCACCAGCACCTTCCAGTAACTCATCAACATGAACTCGACCCGTTCCACATCACCCATGAGTTCCTGGGTGATCGCGGAATTGAGTTTCTTGGACTGCTTCGAACCTGCCATACCTTTTTCCCTTATTTTTTAGTTTCGTGTCTGACGAAATTTCATTCCAGGCGGGGGACGTTCCCTTCAATACTCCATCAATGGTGCGAGAAAATCCGTTCCGGCGCATGATAGAGCGCCACTCCGAGTTCATTGGCGCGCTTGATCACATCGGCGTCCCGCAGCGAACCCGACGGCGCGATGATCGCCCGGATCCCGGCCGCCGCCGCCGTCTCCACGCCGTCCTCAAACGGGAAGAAACCGTCGCTCGACATCACCGAGTTCTCCAGAGTACCCGCGCCGGAATATTTCTGCTTGAACTTGGCAATCGCCTGTTCGATCGCACCGACCCGATCCTGTTCTCCAGTGCCGACGGAAAGCGTCTGTCCGTCCTTCACGATCACGACGCCATTCGAACGGACGCTCAAATTGACGTACCACGAAAAGAGGAGATCAAGTTTCTGTTCCGCCGTCGCGGCCACCTGCGAAATCTGATGTCCGCAGCGTTTGTTCTCCGCCTCCGCCGGCTTCAAGTCGTCAACGCTGCGCAGCGACGTGAGCAGCGGCGCCGCGACCACCAGCGAACCGTCGCAGAGCACCTTGATCGTGTTTGACACCTCGCCGGCTTCGCCGGTGAAGCGCGGCAGTTTCCGCAGATCGCCGCACTGAACGATCCGGATGTGACGGTTGAGCTTGTAGGTTTCGCCGTCGTTGAAGATGTCGAGCACGCCCGGCGCATAGGAGGGGGCGACCACACACTCCGCGAAGGTCGTCATGATCTCGCGCGCCGTCTCCGCGTCAACTTCGACATTGAAGGCGATCACGCTGCCGAACGCAGCACGGGCGTCGGCGTCGCGCGCTTTGAGATAAATCTGCCGGAGCGTTTCGCCCGGACGGCCTTCCGCCGCGCCGGAGGGGTTGACGTGTTTCATCACCGCGCAGCCGGGTACATCGAAAAACTTCACGATGTTGAGCGCCCCGGAAATGTCCTCCAGATTCGTCTGAGACAATCCGTTCTTGCCGTTCTTGAGAATCTTCATGTCGCCGATCACGCAACCATCCACATCGGCGGGTTTGTAATAGCACGCCACCTGATGCGGGTTGGTTCCGTAACGGAGATCGTCCACCTTCACATAACGGCGGCTGCCGATCTGAAATTCGGCGGGGAAGTCGCCGACGTGTTTCGACAAGTAAGTGTCGCGGGTCAATTCATTCGCCATTTTAAACCAATCTGTGTCCTTATGTTGAAAACGTGAAAATAATGCATATTTCAAATATATCACGGTTTGAAGTTTACGGCAAATGGAGCTATTGTACTTTTATGGAAAAAAAACACGATTCACCCATGAAACAACATCTGAAACACTTTCATCCCGGCTGGTTCATTACTTTCGAGGGCCCCGAGGGTGCCGGAAAAAGCACCCAGATTCAGCTTCTCCGCGACTATCTGGTGCAACGCGGTTTCCGCTGCGTCGTCACCCGCGAACCCGGCGGCACGCCGCTGGCGGAAAAATTGCGCACCATCGTCAAAAATCACACCGGACCGGAAAAACTTCACGGCGCCACCGAATTATTGCTGATCGAAGCGGCCCGTTCCCAGCATGTCCGCGAAGTGATCCGCCCCCACCTGGCGGAGGGCGAAATCGTGCTCTGCGATCGTTTCTTCGATTCGACCACCGCCTATCAGGGCGGGGCGCGCGGCATGGAGTCGCAGCTGGTGGAACTGCTCAATCATTTCGCCGCCGCCGAATGCCGCCCGGATCTGACCATCCTGCTCGATCTTTCCCCGGAGGCCGGTTTCGCACGAACCAGGAAACGGACGGAAACCATGGGCGAACATGACCGGGTCGAGGAGGAGCGGCTCGATTTTCAACGCCGTGTCCGCGAAACGTTTGTCGCGAATGCGGAGTG
>CALXNS010000068.1 GCA_944389815.1 uncultured Victivallis sp.
GAGGCGATTGAACACATCAATCACTACGGTTCCGGTCACAGCGATGGGATTTTAAGCTCCATTCCGGAGAATGTGGAGCGATTTTTTGCGGGAGTGGATTCGGCTACGCTTTATTGTAACGCCTCGACCCGTTTCACCGACGGCGGCGAATTCGGCATGGGCGCGGAGATCGGCATCAGCACGGATAAACTTCATGCCCGCGGCCCGATGGGAGCCGACGAGTTGACCAGTTACAAATATCTGGTGCGCGGCAACGGGCAGATTCGTTCGTAACATCAATTGTGCGGGAGCATTGCAGAATATGATCGTACCGATGAAAAAGGTCACGCTGATCGCGCTGGCCGAACAACAAAATGAGACGTTGACTGAACTGCGCAAGCTCGGCGTCATGCAGATTGAAGAGATCCGCAAGGGCGGTTCCGAAGACGCCGTCCGGTTGGCCGACGAATTCGCCACGGGCGAGAAGATCGCCGCTGAAATCGAAAAATTCGCCCGCCGGCACAACGTCACCCCGAATACCGGTTCCGGTTCCGCCGCAGAAGGCGTCACCGCAATTGATGAAGCGGCCGCGCTGATCGACGAATCCAACCGGCTCAACGGCGAACTCGAACAAGTCCGCCAGCGTCTCCGCGCGCTGGCCATCTGGGGAAACTTCGACCGGACCGTGTTCGACGATCTGGCCGCCCGCGGCATTCGAGTGCGGCTCTGCGTCGGCAAGGAGGAGGAGTTCGAAGCGGCGGCGGCCATGGAAAGCGTCCGGGTCTGCCAGGCAATCGCCGCCGACCGTGGACGCATTTATTTCGCGGTGGTCGCCGATGAGACGCTTCCCGAGGACGCGCTGCCGGAGATTCACCTCGGCAAAGAGGATGATCCGGCCGCGCTGCGCCGCCGGGAAGCCACGCTGGGTCAACGGCTCGACGAAATCAGTCAGGCGCTGACCGGCATCGCGGCAAAACTGCCGTCGATCCGGCGGCGAACCGATGAGCTGGCAGCAGAACTGGAATTCACTCAGGTCGGCGATTCGCTGGCCGCTCACGGCGCGGTGGTGTCTTTGACCGGATTCGTGCCGCTGCCGGCGGTCGATGAACTGCGGAACGCCGCAGCGAAAAACGGCTGGGGACTGCTGATTGCCGATCCCGGCCCGGACGATTCGGTGCCGACGCTGCTGCAGGTGTCGAAATTCTCCCGGCTGATCGAACCGCTGTTCCAATTTCTCGGCATCTCGCCGGGCTACCGGGAGATCGATGTTTCCGCCGGAGTGATGGTGTTCTTCACGATTTTCTACGCGATGATTGTCGGCGATGCGGGATACGGAATTCTCTTTCTGCTCTGCTCGCTCTTCGGCATGTGGAAATTCCGGGCCAATCCGGCGGCGAAGATGCCGTTGCGATTGTTTTTCATTCTCAGCGTCGCCACGATCGTCTGGGGGGTGCTGACCAACAATTATTTCGGCACGGCGCCGTTTCCGCAGCTCGGCCTGGAGTGTCTGACCAACGCCGCGGTCAAGGACGCCAACACGCAGGCGTTCTGCTTCATGCTTGCGGTCGCGCAGCTTTCGCTCGGCCGGGTCTGGCGGGCGTTTCACGACCGGAGCCTGCGCGGCATCGGCGGAAACATCGGCTGGATGTTGATCGTCTGGGGCAACTTCTTCCTGACGCTGAAACTCGTGGTCTGGCCGGGGGATTTTCCGCAGTACATGTATTACCTCTATGCGGTTGGATTGCTGCTGGTGATCTTCTGCGACGTCAACTGGAAGAATCCCGGCGATATCTTCCAGTTTCCCTTCAGCATCATCAACAGTTTCGTGGACGTCCTCTCCTACATCCGCCTTTTCGCGGTCGGCATGGCGGGGTTCTACATCGCCAACAGCTTCAACGGCATGGGCGTCGGATTGTGGAAGAGTTCACCGTGGCTGCTGCTGATCGGCATCGGAGTCATTCTCTTCGGCCACCTGCTGAATATCGGATTGTGCATGCTGAGCGTGCTGGTTCACGGCGTGCGGTTGAACACGCTGGAGTTTTCCAACCATGCGGGCCTGAGCTGGAGCGGATCGGATTTCAAACCGTTTAAAAACAACCATCAACCGGAGGAATAGGAAACATGGAAGTCGAAGTGATGAATGCGCTGGGTATGGCCGGCGGCTACACGGCGATCGGTCTCGCCGCCGTCGGATCCTCGCTGGGTACCGCAATCGGCGGCAGCGCCGCAATCGGAGCCTGGAAAAAATGCTATCAGCAGGACAAGCCTGCACCGTTCCTTCTGGTCGCGCTGGCCGGTGCGCCGCTGTCCCAGACGATTTACGGCATGATCATGATGTACATGATCAAGAGCCACATCGCGGAACACCCCACCGCCTGGCCGCTGGCACTGGCAATCGGCCTCTTCGGCGGACTTGGACTGCTTTTCTCGGCCTGGTATCAGGGCAAGGCCGCGGCCGGCGGCTGCAACGCCTTCGGAGAAACCAATCAGGGATTCTCGAATTACCTGATGATCCTCGGCATCGTGGAAACCTGCGCGATTTTCGCTCTGGTCTTCGCGCTGTTGACGATGCTGTGACAGAAACATCGCGGGGCGTTCACAGCCCGGAAAAACGCGTTTCGCGCCGGATGGCGTGGAACGCGTTTTTTTATTCCGGGAACTTCGAAGTGGGAAACGAAATCATTTGACTTTTGCGCAAAAAGAATTATACTTGTAAAAGATTCCCATTCACTCATGCCGCAACAAGAGGAGGCGCGTATCATGTCCGAAATCACCGAACTTCATGCCAGAGAGATTCTCGATTCGCGGGGCAATCCGACGCTGGAGGTCGAAGTGGCGCTCGACTCCGGGGCGACCGGCAGCGCCGCCGTGCCGTCCGGCGCCTCCACCGGGGAGAACGAAGCGCTCGAATTGCGCGACGGCGACAAACGCCGCTTCGGCGGAAAAGGCGTGCTGAAGGCGGTCAGCAACGTCGAAGAACTGATTTTTCCGGAACTTGAAGGCATGGAGGCGCTCGATCAAATCGGCATCGATCAGGCGATGATCGATCTTGATGGAACTCCGACCAAGGAGAAGCTCGGCGCCAACGCCATCCTCGGTGTTTCGCTCGCATGCGCCCATGCGGCGGCGGCGGAACTCGATCTGCCGCTCTTCCGTTACCTCGGCGGAGTCAACGCGAAAGTCCTGCCGGTGCCGATGATGAACATCATCAACGGCGGTTCGCATTCCGACGCGCCGATTTCCTTCCAGGAATTCATGATCCGCCCGGTGGGGGCGCCGAACTTCCCTGAGGCGCTGCGCATGGGCGCGGAAGTGTTCCACGCGCTGAAAAAGATTCTCAAGGAGAAGAATCTCTCCACCGCCGTCGGCGACGAGGGAGGATTTGCGCCCGCCTTTCAGGGCGGCACGGAAGAGGCGCTCGATTCGATTCTCAAGGCGATCGATCTTGCCGGTTACCGTCCGGGCGGCGACGTGCGGATCGCGCTCGACTGCGCCGCAAGCGAATTCTATCGCGACGGCGTGTACGATTACCGCCGTTTCGAAGGCGCCAACGCCCCGCAGCGCGACATCGCCGCCCAGGTCGATTATCTGGAACGTTTGACGAAACTCTATCCGATCGATTCCATCGAGGACGGCATGGCCGAAAACGACTGGGACGGCTGGAGACTTCTGACCGACCGGCTCGGAAGCCGCTGCCAGCTCGTCGGTGACGATCTCTTCGTGACCAACGTCAAATATCTTGCCCGTGGCATCGAACTCGGAGCCGCCAATTCGATTCTGATCAAGGTCAATCAAATCGGCACGCTTACCGAGACGCTTGACGCCATT
The DNA here is from genome assembly GCA_944389815.1 of uncultured Victivallis sp. Classification (GTDB taxonomy): domain Bacteria; phylum Verrucomicrobiota; class Lentisphaeria; order Victivallales; family Victivallaceae; genus Victivallis. Next base: position 3,808 of record CALXNS010000068.1, read on the forward strand.
GAAATGGCGCACCGCGCCGGTTATACCGCGGTCGTCAGCCACCGTTCCGGCGAAACCGAGGACACCACCATCGCCGACATCGCGGTCGCCACCAATACCGGGCAGATTAAAACCGGTTCCATGTCGCGTACCGACCGGATCGCCAAGTACAATCAACTGCTCCGGATCAATGAGATGCTCGGCGACCTCGCCGTCTACGGGAAATAGAAAATTCTTCCCCTGCGCCGCAATCCCTCCAGTGGCGCAGGGGAAGATCACTGCCGTTCCGATATGGTTCCCGCCGTCACCGAACGGTGACGGTCCCGGATGGCGCACTCAATTCAGATACATGCTGTAATTGACCTGCGCGGACGAACGGATGGTCGTCACGTGTCCGCTGAGCATCAGCGCGTTGATGACCCCGGGACCGTGCGGGAAATCATAAGTGACGTCCGCCTTGTTGAAGAGGTAGTCGGAATTCGGCAACGTGGCACGGGTTTCAACCGAACCGGTCGCCGTATCGTTGGTGTAACCGGCATCCATGATGAAGAGCATCCGTTCCGGGCCG
>CALXNS010000069.1 GCA_944389815.1 uncultured Victivallis sp.
CAAAGCTGTGACGCAGGGAATGAAAGCCGTAGACCGTTGCCTTCTTCTTGCGTCCCGGCACCTCCACGGATGGTTCCAACCCGATCCAGCGGATCACCCGGAGAATGTCCAAGCCGACTTTATTGCATCCGACATCTTTGCCGCTGGCATCTTTCTGCTTATAACGAGCCGCACAGTTCGGGCAGATATATTCATCACACTTCCATGCCAACGCTTCCTGAAGCACCGTCAATAACTGATCGGCGATTGGAATCGTGACTTCTTTTCCGGTTTTGAATTGCTTGACCCAGATGCGCCGCCGTTCAAGATCAACTTTATGCCATTGCAGCAGAACGCAATCTTTCAGCCGCTGGCCGGTAAACATCCCCAGATGATAGATGACCCGGATTTCCGGTTTGTTCTTCACCTTGTGCGTAGAATCGGCCAGTACGTCCAGCAATGCCTGTTCCTGTTCGCGAGTAAAGGCAAGACGGCGTGTATTGTGTTCCTGCTCTTCGCGGTCTTTACGCCACAGGACGGGAGATTGAAAAGGAGAACCGTCGGGACAATACTCGATAAGCGTAGAAAAGATTTTCCGCAGCCGTTTGATCTTGCGATTGTGCGTATCGACGGCCAGTTGACGTTCCCGAAGCTTTTGCGCATAGGCATCAGCGAGTCCCGGCGTCACTTCGTGAAGATATTGGCAGCTTTCCGGCAGAGATGCCAGAAAATCTCGCAAGTCGGCTTCATAATTGAGCCGTTCGTTTACGGTCGCAGGGGTAGCGCGGTTCGGATGCCTGGAATAAGTGTTCCACACCTCGGTAAGCGGCAATACGTTTGCCGGTTTGACCAGATTGCGCGCGTGAGCGACATGTGCCGAAACGACCTCTATGCTGGTTGCTTTCAGAACCGGAAGCAGCTCTTTGACTTTCCGCTTCGCTTCTTCCTGATTTTTGGTTTTCAGGCTGATCGCTTTTCGTTCACCATTGATCTGATAGCGATAATAGTAAGTTCCGCTTGGTTTCTGGTAGATGGTACCGACTTCCTGCTTCATGACTTTCCTCGCCATTGCCCTGTTTCCTCGTAACTATCCTTGTGAGCTAAAATACCACTGATTTCGAGGATTGAAAGGCTGAAACGGCACCGAATGGCACTTTTTTGAGGAATCTGAGGGTAAAATGGTACACCCAAAGGGATTTGAACCCCTAACCTTCTGGTCCGTAGCCAGACGCTCTATCCAATTGAGCTATGGGTGCACTCGATTTTTTCAGAACTTTATGCTTAATATAATCCGTTTCCCGAATACTGTCAAGCCGGGAAACGGATTTTTCAGGCGCTTCCTGAGGTGATTTCTTATTTGACCCCCATCGCCTTGAGGTTGTTAAACGAAATCTTGATCGAATCAAAAATATCCCGCCCCGGGAACGGCATATCCTGTTCGATCGAATACCAGCGCACCCCACTCTCGCGGCAACATTTCAAAATGCCCGGCCAATCAAGATTTCCTTCGCCGATTTCACAGAAAACCGGTTCGTTGTCGAGCAACGCGAAATCTTTGAAATGAATCACCGGCATCCGCCCCGCAACTTTTTTGATCCACGCGGTCGGACTGCCGCCGCCACGCGTCACCCAGTGCACGTCAAGCTCCGCAAAAACGCATTTCGGATTAGTTTTCGCATAGAATTCATCCAGCATGGTTCCGGATAACCCGGGCAGACGAGTGAATTCAAAATGGTGATTGTGATATCCAAGACGAATGCCGGCTGCCAGAAGTTTCTCCCCCTGACGATTGAAAATATCGATCAATCGAGCCACACCCTCTGCACTCTGCCGATATTCCTCCCCGGGCGCGCCCAGCGCTGTGAAATCGCATTCAAGCGTCTGGAGGCGGTCTATCAAGGGATGCAGATCATCCGCAAAGATCAAGGCGCCCTCGTGCGTCGCACAGCAGAAAAGATTGTGTTTGTCCAGTTGACGCTTGATGACCTCCGCCGGAAGCGGAGTGCCCGAAACCTGAACGGCCTGGTAACCGATCGCGCACACCTTGTCGAGGGTGCGATCAAGATCGCTTTCCGTCTGGCAATAGTCCCGCAAATTGTACAACGTCACCGCAATCTGACTGTCCGGAGCTTTCATTTTCTCCTCCCCCCTACTTTACTACGTCAATGATGTCTTTTTTTACAAGGTCAATCACCCGAACCACTTCCACCGCCTCATCCATCGTGATCGGATAGGGTACGCGGTTGCGGATGCTTTCATACAAATACACCCAGATCCGCTCCGGAGCATCACCGTTGGAGGGCGCTACCGCAAGATCATCCTCCACCCAAACCGGATCGCAGCTGCCGCCGAATCCACCTTCCAGCGGCGGATTGCCCGGATTGGCCTTGATATCGGGAATCGGAAAGGCCGGATTGAGGTATTTGAGCTTCAGACGTTTTTCATCGAAACTCACCAGCGACCCCCGACTGCCGCGCACAACGTAAACTGGATCGGCGATCGGCGCGCCTCCGGAAATTTCCACATCGATGATCCGACCGTTTTCGCCCTTGAAGACGATCTTGAGGTGATCTTCGGCATCGCCTTTCGCGGCAACGAGTTTCAGGTCACTCCAAATTTCCTTGACCGGCGATTCCAGAAACTGCAGCGCATGATCGACCAGATGCGGCCCCCAGTTGAGCAGCTGCCCGCCGCCGCAGCTCAGGATGGTCTGCCAATCGGCGCGCCACTGGAAATTATCCCGGCAGAGCTTGATTTCAAAAATGTGACCAAGCTTACCAGACCGGATGATTTCCCGGATGTGACTGAACGCCGACTCGAACCGGCGGTTATGCCTGACGTAAACTTTCCCCGGATTCCGGCGCGACACGTCCTGCAGCCGCAGGGCATCTTCGTATTTACAGGCCATCGGCTTCTCGACCATGACGATTTTTCCGGCCTCGACGGCCTGAATGGCGTGATCGACGTGATCCGGAGAACGGGTTGCCACCGTTACAAGTTCGACATCGGCATCTTTCAGAAACTTCTCCGGGGTGTCGTACAAACGAAGCTGCGGATATTTCGCCGCGGTCGCAGCTCGCCGGGATTCATCGATATCACAGCCCGCAACAACTTCATAACGATCCGGATACAACGCCAGTTCTCCGAGGTGCATCCCGTGGCCGGCCCGACCGAGCCCCCACACGCCTACCCGAATTTTTTCCGCCATTCGAACTACTCCATGCTTGATCAAAATTTAAGAAACGGTTTCACAACTTAACAATGTTAATATACAGTAACGGCGGCGTATTTCCAGTTGAGAACGCATAAAAAAAGCAAAAAAACCTTATAAGCGATCTTTTTCACAACCAGCGGCTCTTTCACGTTGTGACTTCAAATTCAAAATTTGTGTCTTGGAGGTGTTGCGCGGGGATTCGACCGTTCCTGAGCCGGCCGCTTTTCCGAATGACTTCCGACGAACGACTCCGGGACGAACTGCCGGAAATTTACAGAGACGAACTGTGAGCAAATGCTTCTTTTTGACGCAGCCACTTTTTATCGCTTGCAATCGTCAGCCGGCGTGATATAGTAAATAAGAAATCTTACACCAATCTTTCACAAAAAGGTGTTCCGCATGAAAGAGATGAGCAGGACAGCCTGCACTCCCCCCATGAAGTCAACGGATGTGGATCATACCTCATGATGAAAAGTATTGACGCAATTGTGAAAGCAGCAGATTCATATATGGAGCGTGGCGATTATGAAAATGCCATCGCTCAATACGATCTACTGACATCACATTTTTCTGACGATCCAAGATATTATGCATTGAGAGGTTATTGTTATTCAAAGCGGCAGCTCTTTGCCAATGCCTTGAGGGATTATTCCTCTGCGATCTCTTTAAAACCGGATGTGCCTTCGACATTGTTTAATCGCGGCAGAATTTATTTCGTCATGGGAGAGTATGAGCTTGCTCTTGCTGATTATCTTAAAAGCGCTGACTTATCTCCTGCATGGGATGTTTTTTTGAATATAGGTTTCATTTATCGCTGCCGCCATGAGTTTGAACAAGCCCGGCAATTCTTCCGGAGAGCACTCCGGGAGGATTGTGATGATAAATTCGTAAATCATGAATTGCTCTCTCTCATGCGCATCATCGACCAGAAATCCCTGTTGCGCACAGTTCCTTCCGCCTGTTTCAACGGTTCTCCGGAGATCAAGAGAATCATTCGAAAAGCACAACAGCATATTCGGCACGGAGCATGCGAAGAAGCATTGTCGCTGTATCATGGGCTGGTCATTCAGCATCCCCGAAATGCCGGTCTTCTCATCTTACGCGGGCGTTGTTGTTTTTATATGGAAAACTATGAAAGCGCCCTCAAAGATTTCTCCATGGCCGCTGCGATGGCCCCGGAAAATCCAGCAGCCTGGATCAATCAGGCCCGTGTTTATATGAAAATAAAGCAAGCCGCCATGGCTATTCGAATGTTGCAAAAGGGCCATGAGCTGGAAGATGCCTGGGATATCTGGTATCTGCTTGGTATCGTTCGGGAAGAGAACTATGAATTGAATCAGGCAAGACGGTGTTATTGGAAAGCTTTAGAGCGGGCGCCGGAACGGAAATTCTTACATGTTGCGCTCCGCAGGCTTATGCGTCGAATACGCTTGGCGTCGGGTCTCCGCATCGTAAAGATGACGAATCCTCCCGGGGCCGATGCCGTCATTCGAAAGGCTGCCTCTCTGATGAAGGAAGGAAACTGTGAGGCCGCATTAAGTTACTATGACATCCTTGTTGACCGATTTCCACAATGCCGCCTTCGTTATGAAATGCGGGGATGTTGTTTTTACTTTATGGAAGAATATGAAAAGGCCTGTGAGGATTTTTCGGCGCAATTGAAACTCACTCCGCACCGGGCGTCCTCCTGGTTTAATCGGGCCCAGGCTTATGCCGCATTGGAACGTTTTGCCGAAGCCCTGTCTGATTTGGACGCCAGTGAAAGGATATCGCCGAAGAGTGATATTGTGCTGACGCGAGATACCATTTACGAGTACCGGAAGAAGAGGACGGGGAACTGAAGAATGCAAGTACGGCGGCTCCTGACGACCGGACAGCTTGGCTTGATATATAAATGTTGGAACTTGTTTGTTTTGTTCTAATAGTGCAGTCTTCTATTGTGAACTTGCAATCAATAATCTGCAGAGTATAGTAAATCAAAAGCTGTACACCAATCTCTCGACAGAAGTCGTCCGCCCAAGGAAGAGGCGCAATATGCCGCCCGTTTCTCTTTTATGCAGCAGACGCATGAAACCATCTTTCGTATTCATAAGGCGTCATGTAACCTGAAGATGAGTGAGGATAATCCTCGTTATGTTTTTTGCCATATGTTCAGAGCCTTTTCGAAATCGGCGACAGAATCGAACTCCCTCGGCCAAACCAGATCCTTCTTTGAGCGTTCGAATTCCGGAATAACGATGACTTCTCGAATCCCATTCGGAAATTGGAGGTTGACTGCTTCATTCAACGCGGCAATCCAGTCCGACGATTTGCCACTCAGACTCATATGAGCAGATAACAATTTCTTTGTTCCCCAATCTATGCCAACAGGAAGATATCCCCATCCGAAAGTCGAAATCATCACTTTCATCATATCAATGCCCCAATACCGATTGGGAATAACCGTTTCTGGTTTCTGCGTCTTCGCCTTTCGAGGCGCTTTTAAAAAATGGTTCTCAGGGACAAGCGAATGATCTTCCTTCATGATTCGAAAGAGCCGCTTCCGAACCAATCGGTTTTATTCCATGGTCAACTCGCCGATCGTCTCTTTGAACTTCCGATTTTCGCGTTCCAATCGCTCTCGGGTCTGATCCACTCCGCTCCGCTCAAGTAGTTTTGTAGTACATCCCATTGATTCTCTTAATTTAACACTTCTTTCAATGGGGGCAATATACTTTTCAAGCATACCGGATACAGAAAATAAGTATTTGATGTCCTTCCACAGCTCCTGTATATTAAAAACAAACAAGGAAGGAAAGTGCTATGATCGTCGGTATTATCGGAGGAATTCTGTCTGCCGCGCTGCAGTCAGGTTCCTATGTATTTTCGCGTGTATTTATTCTCAAACACAAGAGTTCCCTTGAGCTGGCGGTGTTTTCCCAGCTTCTCATGGGCATTTTCGGCCTGGTTACGATTCCGTTGCTGCTACCATTCATACAGTTTCCCGCCACCTCCGCTTTTTTTATCCTGCTGCTCATGTGCGTTCTCTCCTTTATGGCCGGACAATACGGTTTTTTTCAGACGCTCCGGGAGTTGGAAGCCTCCCGCCTCTCCTCTCTTCTCGGGCTGAAAATCGTGATACTGGCCGTCACGGCCATGATCATCACGCATACTCCTTTGCATTTCCTGCAATGGATAGCGATCATTTTGTGCTCAACAGGAGCTGTCGGCATGAATTTCACCGGAGGACGCATTACGCTGAAAGCTGCCGCCTGGCTTATTTTCATGCTGGTTGCTTATTCGGTCTGTGATCTGCTTGAAGCTGAACTGATCCGACAGATGAACGGCCGTTCCCTGATTGTCGATTCCACAGCTGTTGCCGCGTTGATGTACCTTCTGCTGGGCGTCCTGACGCTTCCGCTTCTTCTGAAATATCGCTGGAGCCTGCGGAAATGCACGGATTCGCTTCCATATGCAGCAAGCTGGTATTGTGCAATTATTCTGCTTTTTCTGTGCTACGGTTCCATCGGAGCCGTTTTCGGCAACATCGTTCAGGCGAGCCGGGGCATCATATCCGTTATGCTCGGCGCCTGGCTGCTTCACCTGGGATATGAACATCTCGAACCGCGCGTCGGACGAAAGGCATGGTGCAGGCGTTTCCTGATGGCAGTGGTGATGATCTGTGCAATGAGTCTTTATTCATATGCACAGATATTCCTAAAACATTGAAAACGATTTAAAGACCGGCTGATAAATCACCAATTCATATTTCGATGTTGATACCCATCTGCTCAAAGAAGATCTGCTCAGCATTTATGCCGCGGCAGGGAAGGCATGGAGGCAAGAACCGCAGGACAATCGCGGCAAGCGCTGCCGGCAGCTGGCAACTGGTTGCCATGGACGCACGTTTCCATCAAGGTCAACCAGAAAGCTATCGGGCCCTCCGGAGTTTCTGATTTTCAGCAGTACAGCAAAATTGGTCATAGGCGCTTCCCGCTTCGTTTTCCTTGAACAATGCAGTTCTCCAATAGATCAGACTGAGCCACTTGACTGAACATCTTCACAGCATCTGTCAACGCTCTCTGCATGATCTTCTTTTCTGGCGGATTTTTCCGCCGTGTCCAGCAGTTCCTGCCTTTCGGCGGACAGGGCGTTTTTCGCTTTTTTGAATTCATAGAAGGCCCGGCCCATCGTGCGGGCGAGTTCAGGGATACGCTTGGCGCCGAATACGATCAGGATAAAGAGTACAATCAGAATGATTTCCGTAAAACCGAGCGACATGGTGAATTTCTCCTTCATTGTTACGCTTCGAGGTCGTTTCTGACCCGTTTCAGCAGTTCCGGGCTGTTGAGCATCTGCGGACATTTGGCGAGACGGGCGCCGCAATTCACGCACGCCGACGCGGGTGCGCCGCGCTGGATTGGCAACATGGAGACCATGTAGTCGAACAGCGCCTTCTTCCTGTTTTTGTGCAGCAGATAGTTGTTGTAGACGTAAGCGAAAATGTAGCCGATCGCGACATTGTGCGGGCACGGGATGCACTGGTAGCAGCCGGTTGTTTTTCTGTCTTTGGTTAAAGCCTGGTCATATAATCAACCAAAAAACAGGCTCTTCTTCAAGTGTCGTCTCTCAAAATGTGCACAATCTTTCCATTATCGGTTCTTAATGACGCTTAAACGAGAGAACAGGTTGTTTCCTTTTGATGATAATGAATTTCATAAATCTTATTGCACATGAATTGTTTCGGGTATATATTGCGATATTGTTATTCTGGAGATAACGTCCAGAAAATTGCGCACATTCTGAAAGCGATCTCTTGAAAAAGGATGTGTTTCCTGAGTAACTATAGGGAGCATCAGTTCTATTTCGATTAGCAACGGAGGTGGATCTGTAATGTCGGCATGGCTTGGTCCAGCTGGTGTAGTCCATCTCAAGCTGTAAGTAGAGGTCGCAAGTTCGAGTCTTTTTGAGAGCGTTTTTGCGATATACGAACCCGATTTTGAGGTTGTGCGAATTTTTACGAATCTCTCAGAGAATTTTTCGAGATGATAGACAACCCCACCTTGAGGGACTTGAAAAATTCGCAGTTTTGAGGGTGCAGAGAAAAGTTAGTCCAAAGTCTCCTCACCTCCACCATTTTTGATTCTCCGCCGATCGGTTTTCCGGTCGGTTTTTTCATTTTCAGGGCCGGTTTCGTGACGAAATTGGCCTCCTCTCCGGTTTGAGCCATCAATCATAGTTGTTTTCGAAGTTGAATAGAGGGCGGCTGAAAGATCTTCAATTTGAGATAAAATACGTCTCGAAAGTCATAGTCTGGCGGATGGGCCGCCGAATCTTGTCGGAGAATCCTTCCATACTTGCAACTGACATGTTGAAACACCCCAGAGCAGACAATCCCATCAGGATTATCCTGAAAGGTATAAGCCATCGTGTTATATTGCCTCATTGATTGAAAGATGTGTTGAAGTAAGGTAGAGGCATTTCCCTATTCCGAGTGCTCCGCCGCTTTCCTGAGCGGACTCCGGCTGTCCAAAGAGTCGAGCCAGACTCAATGCGGCAATAACTTCAAAAATCCCATCCGCCCCGGCGAACGGTGGGGCCGACCGAACACCGTTGCCGACCAACTGACCGCAAGCGATTCATCCCCGTCCACACAATCCAGACGCACGAAATTCGCCCGCAGCACCATCCCCGGCGCAAACTGCCGTTTCCCATTCCGACGCAACAATTCCGACGCCGGAATCGCCAGTTCGGTGAACCACCCGGTTCCATCCGGCAACTCCCGGCCGGCAAAACGCAAATTCCGGATATTGCAGCAGAGATCATCCCAGATATTGTTCCAGTCCGTCAGGTAGCCGTTCTCGTCAGGAACCGTGTTGAACCCGGTGAATAAATAATTCACGTCCCGCACCAGACCGGATGCATTTTGCTGGATTTCAAAGAATTGCCGATGATCCCCAATCCCGTCGACGAAGGTTTCCACCACATCCCCGGCATGCAGCGCATCATCGTATTTTTCCCCCGCCGACACAATCCGGACGTCATCGCACAAGAAAGCGATATAGAGAAAATTTTCATCGTAGGTCAGCAGCACCGTCGTCGGCGGAACCCGACGCGAATCGCCGCTTTGATGGTTCAACGGCAACGCGGTAAGTTCGATCTTCGCCGCCTTCTCCCAACCAGTGTCCCCGAGTTTCCCGTCAACGGCGATCTCCCCCGACCGGAACGGCACAGACACCGCTGGAACCGCTGGAACTTCACTTGAAGTGCTGACCCATGCCAGCAGCAATCCCGCAAGAATCATCATCAGACGCATCACACGCCTCCCCCAGTGCGCAGAATATTTTCTTCAGATCAACCGCATCAAATGAACTCAAGAGCACGACCACTCGCCCGCGCCCGCAGGAAAATTCCAGAAACGACCGCGCCGTCCCGGATTCAATCCCGATCTGCCCGAACGGCAACGCGTAAATCAGCCGGCCGCGCAAACCGTCCGCAGAGAAAAATTCCGCGCCTTCGGCAAGTTGAATCAGTTCCAGATCCGGCACCGGCAGCATCGGACGCAGCGCGTCCAGCAACGGTACCGGACGGATCGCATTGTATTCGTCCAGCCGGGCGTAATCTGCGGTCAACACCACCGTCGCTCCGGCATCGGCCTGTTTCAGCAGCAGTTCCGTCACGCCACGATCCAGTTGAAAATGCGGCAGCAGCAGGAATTTCCATTTTCGCGCCGCAAGATCATCCACCCCGGGCAGCGCGACTTCTCCGAAAATCTCCCGGGCGGCGCAGAAATATTCCCGTTCCACCACGGTGCGGTAATCCCAGGCAATATGGCAGGGGCGGGTCAATTGCGCCCACTGCTGCTGAAAATCAAACACTACGCCGACATCCTCCCGCACCGGAATGACTCCAGCGCAGTCGCCCGCGCCGGTTCCCTCCGCCGACACCCTCGCAATCGCCCGCTGAATCGCCCGACCGATCCGACCGATCCGGCCGTCGTGATTCAGAACCGACCCGTGTTCCATCTCGCAACCGTGAAGGTGGCCGCGCAAATGCCAGTAAACCGCATATTCCACTCCCGCCGCACGGCAACGGCGCAGATGCGCGGTCAATCGCTCCTCCAACGCGTCCGGAAAGAGGTTCTGCCCGCTCTGCTGACCGGCCTTCTGCTCCAGAACCCAGAAGGGTTTCCCCGCCGCGACGTTGCGCATCAAGGCAAACTGGAACGCGGTCGCATTTTCCTCTTCCAGATAATGACTCAAGCCGACGCTGTCCAGTTCGGCGCGCCAGTCGTAGAGATCGAACGGCACAGCCCAGGTGAGATTGTAAAAATTGGTCGTGACCGGCTGCGCAGCTCCATTCGCCTTCAACGCCGCATACTGAACATGGTAAAAGTTACGCCATGCCTCCGAACGGTAACGCCGGAATTCCAGACGCAACTCCGGAGGGAAACTCCGCTCCGACACCGGTCCCGGAATCGGAATCTCCGACCATTCATGATAAATTTCACTCCAGACGCCGCCGCCGATATGGGTGTTGAACTCTTCCAGCGTCCCGAATTTCCGGTGCAGATATTCCTGAAAACCGGCAACCGTCCACGGCCCGCCCCAGCAGCAGAAGCCATCCCCGGAAAGTTCATTGTCTATCTGCCACCCCGCCAGCGCCGGATGGTCCGCCAGCGCCCGGGCCAGTTCACATGCCATCTTCGCGCACGCATCCAGATAACCGGGATGACCGGGGGTGTAATTGCGCCGCACCCCGACCGGCATCGTCTCACCCTGGACGTTCACCGCCGCGAGATCCGGCCAGCGGCGGAAAAATCGCGGCGGCGGCGACGACGACGGCGTGCACCAGATGACGCGAAAGTCCAGCTCCACACACAGATCAAGGAATTCACGCACCCATTCAAACCGGAACGAGCCATCCTCCGCCTCCAGAAAATCCCAGGCGAATTCGCCGCAGCGCAATACGCTCAACCCCACTTCGCGCGCCGCTTCCAGATCGCGCCGCCATTCGGCGCGGACCCGTTGCGGCTCAGGATAATAACTTGCTCCAATTCGCATCCTCATTTCAAACGATTCTCCGGAGTCTGACACTGCCGGGTGAAGGAGTTCACCAGTTCGATCGAGCAGACGATCCGGCGCGCGTACTCAGAGGTAATCGAACTCCGCTCCCGGATGGCCCGCCGGAACGCATTCCACTGATATGCGCCGGAATGCTCCGAAACCGCGATCTCGCCTTCTCGGAGAATACCTTCCCCCGCACGACTCTTCCCCATCAACGTCAAATGGCAGATTCCCTCCGGATCGCGCGGCAAAGCGCGCCAGATCGTGCCGCGTTCATAATTGATCAGCAGCCGGTTGGAATACGGCCTGCCGTCGTCGATCCGGAATGAGGCAGCCACACACCCCAGCGCCCCATTCGCAAACGAAATCGTGAGCATCGCATTGTCCGCGGTGGGACGGCCGGTCGAAGTCCGGCTCTGAGTGATATGGCAATCGGTCGGTTCGCCGCACAACTCCACCAGATCATTGATTCCGTAAATTCCCAGGCGAAAAAGCGGCGCGGCCGGGCAGCGCACCGGATCATCCATCCAGCTGCCGTCAGCCGTTTCGTGATAACACGCATACGTCTCCCAGAAGGCGCTGACCGGTTCACCCAGATCAAACTCGTCGCGCCACTGCAGAATCATGCGCTGATCGGCCGCGGGAAGCGGACTGGGGGAATTGAGATGAACAACCTGTTGCAAATTCCGAGCCAGTTCCAGCACCTCCGCTGCCGCACGGGGATCATCTTCGAAGGGTTTGGTGGTCATCACGTGCTTTCCGGCGCGAAGAATTTTTTCGATCAACTCCGCCCGACGGTGCGGTGGGGTGTAGAGCCCGACCGCTTCGATGCTCTCATCGGCAAGAATCTCTTCCAATGTGCGGTAACTTCGCACCCCCGATGCGACGACGCACTCCGCCAGGCGTACGGGATCGGCGTCGCAGACCCCCGCAAGCTCCATCTCCGTGCAACCGCCCGGCCCGAGCAGTTCACTGACGACATGCCGCCCGAACCCCAGGCCGACCACCGCAATTCTGATTCGTCCAGCTTCCCTCATGATAACCACCGGAATATATTCTCCTTGTACCTTGTTGCATGGTTACTATGGCACAAGATGCGCAAAAAGCAAACAATTATTGTAAAAATATAAAAAAAAAAGAATATTTAAACTCAAAAAAATCAAAACAATTGTTGGATTCGCTCTTGCATTTCCTCAAAGACCCGTTATATTGAACCTTGAGGCCGAACCGAGATTACGAGAGCATCAATATCCACCGGAAAGGAAACTGAAAAATGAGAAATCTGCTCCTCCCCCTCGCGCTTCTGTTGACGCTGCCCGCTGTTGCCCGCGACTATTTCAACGTCAATTTCAACGACGTCGCATTGGGAAAGAAACCCGCAGTGCAGCCCTACAATCGCAACGCCGGCAACGCCACCGCGCCGACCCGACTGACGGAGCTGGAACCCGGCCTGGTCAAGGTCGTTGAGAAAACCGCCACTCTGACCGACCGTCCGCTGCTCTTCAATCTCGGGCTGAGCAGCTCGTCAGCGACCGAACTGGTGTTCGACGGCGGAAACAATCTGGTCACCTCAGGGACCGTGCTGATCGACTTCGATCTGGAACCGGTCAGTTACAAGCCGACTTCGGACGGTAAAATCGAAACGGTTTTCAGCGTTCGCATAACCGGAAACAGCGGCATCGACATCGCGTCGATCAATCTGGCTTCAACCAGTGCGAATTCCGGATTCATGGCGCTTTACACCAGCGAAAATCCGCAGCGGATCGAACTCGGAAACTACGAACTCGGCAAACTTTACAAATTCGCCCTGGTGCTGGATCTCACCGCCGGAGAGCTCTCGGTCAGCATCAATGGCGAACTCAGGGCCGACAAGGTGAAGATCAACGTCGCCAACGCCTACCGTCTGGTTCGTTTCCGTTCCGGACAGGCCGTCGGCGGACGTGACGGCGCATTGACCATCGCATTGGACAACATCCACATCTATGATCAGCAGTAATTAATAAGAAGATAAGGAAAATTTCATGAAGTGGGGGAAACGCCTTCTGGTGCTGTTCTGTTCGGCATTGTTCGCCGGAATCGTCTGTGCCGCGGACGCCGCGCCGGAAAAACCGATCGTCGTCGCCTGCTGCGGCGACAGCATCACCCAGGGTGTCGGAGTGAGCAAGCCTGAGAAGGAGAGTTATCCGGCCGTATTGCAGCAACTGCTCGGCGACAACTACAAAGTGCTCAATTTCGGCGTCGGCGGACGCACGCTGCTGCGGAAACAGGATCCCTATTCCATCGGCAACGGACTCAATGCAAACCCCGATATCGTAATCATCGCGCTCGGAACCAATGACGCACGGGAAGAGACATGGAAGAAATTCGGCGCGGAATTTGTCGGCGACTACAGTAATCTCATCGGGCAGTTCCGTACCCGCCCGGCTCGCAAACCGGAAATTTTCGTGGTTCTGCCGCCGCCGATCTTCGCCGAACGCTGGCAGCTCAGGGATGAAGTTCTTAATGAGAAAATCATCCCCGCTATCCGTCAGGTCGCGCAGGAGAACGGCGTAACCGTGATCGATTTTAATGCGCCGATGCGCGAATTCGGCGGAGAGTTTCCCGACGGAGTCCATCCGAATGCCGCCGCCGCCGCGAAACTTGCCGAAATCGCCGCTCAGGCAATCCGCGCGGCGGAAGTTTTGAAACAGGATCAGTAAAGTTTTTTACAGGAGAAATTCATGAGCAAGCGGGTCGACGCCTTGAAGGAAAAATTGCGCCAGCGCATCGCGACGGGAGCCCCCGGTTATCGGGAAAGCCTCCCTAGCCTGCGCGAACTCATGCAGCTTTTCGGCGAATCCCATCATGTGGTCAATTCCGCATTGAAGGCGCTGGAACGCGAGGGCGTCCTGCTCTGCCAGCCTTACAAGGGGTTTCAAGTCGCCCGGCCGCAGAACTCGGGATCGACCGTTTCCATGCCGGAGAAGGAGTTGAATGTCATCATTCTCGAAGACAATGTCTGGCAGATCAACTTCTGGTGCTGGGTAGTCAGGCAATTTGAAGCGCACTGTCCCAGTTACCGCCTGGTGCCGCGCTTCCTGACCGATGAAAACGCCGTCATTCAATTTCTGGCAAACACTTCGCAGGATGATCCCGCCGTCGTGGTTCACGCTTCCGAACCGATCGTCAACGCCGGCCCGACGGTTCCGCGTCCTGAAATCGCCCGGGTGCTGGGACGGCCGCTGCCGCTTGCCGACCTGCTGCCGGGATTGCTCGATCCGTTGCACGCATACAGCGTTCCCTATCAGATTCAGCCTCCGCTGCTCTATTACAACATCGAAGGGAAAAACACCTCGGACTACAACTGGCAGGCCGGGTATCCGGCTTTTCTCGACTGGCTGGAGCGAAACTGCGGCCCGGAACGGTTCGCGCCGATCAACATTCCGATGATGCTCGGAGCGCTGGGACTGGAGGGATTGATCCTCCATTCAGCAGCGGAAATCCGTACCAAGCTCGAATTTCTGCAGCATATTTTCGAACGTTTTCTGGAGAAACGTTTTTTCAATCTGCATCTTCCGGCGGGACGGTTCGCCGATTTGAAGCAGCTGGCAACCGGCGGATTGGATTACACTCTGCGCGGGTCCTTCTGCGCCGGCGCCGCCGGGCTGCCGGAGAACGCCGGACGCATCGGATTGCTGCCGCCGCCGGTACAGCCGGACGGCCGATTGATTCAACCGGTTCCCTATGCGGTCATCGCCGGAAACCGCTGTACGCCTGCGGCGGCGCATTTTGTGGAATTTCTGCTCTCCAGCGATGTGCAGCACACCATGATGCGCCAGTGTCTCGGCTTCTCGCCGCTCGATCCTGTCCTGAAAGCCGCTGAAGCCGAACCGGAACAATATCCCTTCGACATCGCTCCGATCATCGGTTACATCCGGCACGAATACCCCAAATCGCTCCCCGGCCAGATTTATCAACCGGAATCGGATTATGATTTCCTGATCGAAACCTTGACCGACCGCATGGTTCTTCCGCTGTTGACCGGAAGCGCAAATTTGCGCGACAATGCGAAGATGATCTCGGAACTGGAGGAGCTCTTCCTCGCCCGTGCCGCGACCCTCGCGCCGGTGCAGAATAGAAACCGCCTCCGTACACAACTTCTTGCAGAAGCATGAGGATTCCGTTCAATTAATTTTACGGCGATCCCCTTCCCTCTCCGTTCCTGAAACGCACCGGGGGGAATGCGTTTTCGGCATTCCCCTCCCCCGGTACAAAAACACCTTTAACTTTCACTCCAGACTTCCGAGCGCCTCGGCGACCGCACTCCACTGCGCCTCCGGCAGAGAAATCGCGGCAGCCCGGCGTCCCAGCACAACGTAGGCGACCTTGCCGTAGGAACGGTCAAATGCCTCATCGGTCGGCTGATCGAAGATCACCGCATCAAACGAACCGAGTTTTCCGGTTTTCGCGCCCTGCCGTTTCTGCAAAGCGGCCTTCAATTGCGCAGTTTCCTCCGGCGAAGCGAACTCGGCGATCGTGACCGCATTCCCGTAGGCAAGGCGATGCAGTCCATTGACCCACGCGGCAGGCGAAACATCGTCATAGACACCGTCGGCAAGATACTTGATCCGCCACAGTTGTTCCGGTTCGACGCCGCTCCACTCCAGCCAGGCGCGATATTCGACGCCGTCGGGCTGAGTGTAACCGGCCCGCGTCAGATTTCCGATCCGATCCGGGAGCGCCGGAGGCACTTCATTCGCAGGCAGATAGTCCAGAAGCGAACTCTCCGGACGAGCCGGTTCTCCCACTGCCACGATTCCATTGAGCAACCCGCCCTGAAATGCCTTCAACGCAGCGAGCACTCCGGCGTCGCTGGTGCCGGAAATCTTGATGACCACCGTGGTGAACGGATTGTTCTTCACCTTTTCCGAATAAAGAAACGGATTCCAGTCGCATTCAACGTAACCGATGTCCCCCTGCAACCGCCCGTAGCCGAGCCGGTAGAATTCCCGCGCCGCCGGATCAACCTTCGCCTGATGCCCCCGCACTTTCGCCTGAAGCGGATCCTGATCCGGCCGGCCGATCACCACAAGATGGTTGAACGCCGCCTGACTGAACGCCGCATCCGGCAGAAGCGAAGCGCTCTCAACGATCTGCGGCGTCTCATCCGCCGCCTTGCAGCCGACCAGCGCCGCCAGCGGCCGGGCGTTTTCCACCGACAGCAACGAACGTGCGGCTGCGGCAATTTCCGGTGAAAGCGACGGATCCATGCAGATCAGAATTTTCGGCCTCTCCGCCGCGGACACCAGAAATGCACAGCAAAGCGAGAACAACAAGATTGAATATTTCATCATTTTCATTGAATTACTCCTCCGGAATCATCATTATCATGCGCCCGTCCGAACCGGAAACCGGCAGTGAAAACGTATAAACGCCATTCCGATCCTTTTCCGCGTCAATCCGGACGTTCCGGTCGAGATCGATCACCGCAAGTTTCTTGTTCCGCAACGCGGGATCGAAACTGCCCGCATCCACCCGTACCGTCTCCATCGAGGCGGCATCGCCCTGACTGCCCAGACCGAAGAACAGTGCGCCGTTATTGAAGAATGGAGAAACAGCAAGACGTGAAGTCGTCTGAATCCGCCCGCCGGCAAGTTCCATAATCCGATCCACCAGTTGTCCAACCTTCTCGCCCGGCAGTTTCGTACCGCTCAACGGACACCAGATTACCGGTGCCCCCGAAGCTCCATACCGGATATAAAGTTCAATTCCGTCCACGTTTTCCCGGTTCGCGCCTTTCGTCCAGAACTCCCGTGCGCTTTCGGAAACGTCATCCCCGCCGAATCCGATCACCGGCGCACCGGCGTCGCTCAAACGGCGGACATGTTCCACTTCGGTCTCTGTCCAGTCGGTGGCGTCGAGTAAAATGAGCGGATTTTTCCCGTCCCATTTCGCCAGCGCGTGGGCGGAGGTCACGAAGCCGATCGGAAGACCGTTCTTCACCAGGGGTTCATAAAGTTTACCCATGCGGTGTTCGAGCTGATCCTTATTGTTGCCGGAGGTATAAATCCCGAACCCCATCCGGTTGCCGGACTTGCCGATCCGTTTTTCTGTTGCGCCCCACGATACGACAAAACCGTATCCTGCGGCTTTCTCCGGACGAATCAGACGCGTGAAGTTGAAGACCCGCGCATATTCCTTGAGCTCATGCGGATAAAACCGGGTTGAAATCCCCCCCTGCAGACTGTAACCGTACACATGATAGGGCAGAAATTTTCCGTTGGAATCAACCCGACCGATGAAGTAAGTGTTGTACCATTGCCGCCGTGCCGGTTCCACGGAACTGTTGTTGGAAAACCAGACCGGATTCGATTCGGTGTTCACCCAGCCCCACTGTTTGTAAAGCCCGCTCCGGAGATCCGGATTCGCCGCGACGATCGCAAACCTCGTTCCCAGACTCCAGTAAAGATCCTGATTGCGCAGTTCCCAGAAGAGATCGGTTCCGACGCCGAGGTGGGTTTCGCCCAGCAGCCGGCCGAGTTCGCCGCCGGTCAGCGGGAAACTGGCATGGGTTTCCATCGAAAAGGTGATCCCGGCCGCTTCGAACATCTTCCGGGTTTCCTGCGTTTTCCGCGCATACTCCCACATCAGGAACTCCTGCCACTCGCGGAAATATTCAGTGCGGATCTCCTTCGAAATTGCACTGCGGGTTCTGCCTTTCAACCCCTCGCGGCCACACTCTCTCAAATGCCGGTCGAAGCGGTCGAACGTATCCCAGCCGAAACTCTGTTGAACCGGAATGCCGTTCCAACGGTCGGAGGTGCAGACGTGAATGGATTTCTGTCCTTTCCGCCGCCCTTCGGTCATTTCGCGATACAGACACTCCATCGT
>CALXNS010000070.1 GCA_944389815.1 uncultured Victivallis sp.
TGCGCCGTTTTTTGCAAACATTTCCGCCGTTGCCTTGCCGATTCCGCTTGTGGCTCCGGCGACCAGAACAACTTTTCCCGTCATTTCCATTTTCATTTCCTCCATGTAATCTTCTTCGATGGCTCCGTCAATCAGGTTTACGGGAATCATCGGATTCCCGAGATGGATGCTGATCCGTGTGCCTTCCTCAACCGCACGCATCGGAAGATTCCGATTTTCACGCTGCATGATGTGATGTCTGCGAAGTTGTTTACTTTCCGGGATTCTCCTGCTCCACGGAAAATCTCACGGTGGGATTACCTTGTCCCAGCGCTTCCTGCAACCCGTCCGGATTCCGGATTTTTCCGAGTCTGGTATAGCGGTACGAACTGGAAAAATTCTGATAGAACAGTACAACGGTGGAACTCCCGTAAAGCATCAGATCGCCGCATTTGATCTTTCCCGGCCGCGAAGCGTCTGCGGGAAGCGTCCTTTCCAGGTCGAAATATTTTTCATTTCCGTTAAGCTCGTTCATCCGGAAAGTCATCGGCAACTTTTCCCGGAAAGCCGCGGCCGACGCGTTCTCTTCGAGATCAATGATGAATTCTCTTGCATTCACCGTGAGTATGATGGGTTGTTTCATGGCAGGCCCCCCCTTACTTTACCTGTGTTTGCAGCGGCAGTCAACGCCAAGGCAATTGAAATGGCCGCCGTGGTGAAAGTCAAATCTTTCCGTTTCACGGTCAGACTCCTGTCTTTTCCTGTTTCAGATACTTTGTAAAAAATTGATTCAGCTTGTCAAACGGGATCAGCCCGACCCGGTCGTAAAGATCCACATGCCCGGCATTGGGGACAAGATAGAGTTCTTTCGGTTCCGAAGCGCGCCTGTAGGCGTCCTCGCTGAACTCCCGCGAATGAGCTTCAGTTCCGGTAATGAACAACAGCGGCCGCGGCGAAATCATATCCATATCCTCGAACGGGTAAAAATTCATGAATTTGACATTGCCGGTAAGAGTCGGGTGCGTTGTGGTCAGGGGGGAGGCTCCTGGCGGAGTGAATTCTCCGCGAGAAGTCCGGTAGAATTCAAAAAATTCAATTTCAACCGGAGTGGATTTTTCAGTCAGCTTATGAACGGTTCCGCTGGTATATTTTACGGCTCCTCCGGAGAACTCCACATCGCGCTGAAGAGCGGCTTCCGCGATCACTTTTTTCCGCTGTTCCAACGTCAGTGATTTGTGAAGAGCGTTGCGATTCGCCTGTCCCATGTCGTACATACTGACGGTTGCAATCGCCTTGAGTCGTGGATCAATCTTCGCTGCGCTGATTGCAAAGCTGCCGCTGCCGCAGATGCCAATCACGCCGATCTTATCCTTTTCCACAAACGGAAGAGTTCGCAGATAGTCCGCCGCGGCGCTGAATGATTCGGCATACAAATCCGGCGAAACCGCATTGCGCGGCTCTCCCTCGCTGCCGCCCCAGAAACTCAAGTCGATCGCCAGAGTGATGAATCCATACTCCGCCATCTTCATCGCATAAAGGTTGGCGCTCTGCTCCTTGACTGCGCCCATGGGGTGCCCGACGATAATCGCCGGAAGTTTCTGTTCTTCCTGGCGCTGTTTTGGAATGATAAGATTACCCGCGATCTTCATTTTGTATTGATTCTTAAAACTCACCTCTTGTGCCGTCACCCGACTGCTCCGGTAAAAGTTATCGGCATCACCCGGCAGTTTCTCTGCGGCGGGAATTGTGACACAGAAAAGCATGTTCACAATCACAAGAGATCTCCACAATGCATTATTTTTCATTTGTTCTCCCTTTCAAATGCGTTTGATTGCCGATCATGTTCTGTCTTGAAATTCGCTTCCCCGCCAGGCGTGGCGACTCGCCGTTTTTCATCGAATAGAGCAGAAAATCAAGAGAATCGATTTTCTGCTGAGCTGCGTGCAGTTGTTCCAACAGGAACAGCCGGTGTTGCCGGAGCAGTTGAAGCTGTTCCCGAAGTCTGCCGTCCGTCCGAAACTGGAAGAACCTGTCTATCTCCAGTGAATTGCAACCGGCGTCTCGCAAGTTCCGGAGCAGCTGAAAATCCACCGTGTCATTCATTACCGCCACCTCCTGTTACATTTCAATATAATTGTTTGTCTACAAATAGCAAATACTTATTTATTATTACATGATATGCTTGAAAAGTATATCATAAGCGGTTATCTTCTTTTGGAACCCGGGAGAATATCATGGAACTTAGAGTATTGCGTTATTTTCTTGCCGTTGCACGTGAGGGAAGCATGACCGGAGCGGGCAGAACGCTGCATGTCACTCAGCCGACGCTGTCACGACAGTTGCAGGAATTGGAAGATGAACTTGGCCGGCAACTTTTTATTCGCGGCAGTCATGCTCTGAGGTTGACAGCGGAAGGGATGTTGCTTCGTAAGCGTGCGGAGGAGATTCTGGCCATGGTACACAAAACGGAATCGGAGTTCAGTTCCATGGGGGAAACGATTGCAGGGGAGATTTATATCGGCGGCGGCGAAACTGAGGCGATGCGGCAGATTGCACGTTTAACCCGGGAAATCCGAAGAGATTATCCGGAGGTGCGGTTTCACATTTTCAGCGGCAATGCGGAAGATGTGACCGAGCGTCTTGACAAAGGCATTCTGGATTTCGGGCTGCTGATACAACCGGTTGATATTTTGAAGTACGACAGTATCGATCTGCCGGATAAGGTCACCTGGGGGGTCGTCATGCGGAAGGATTCTCCTCTGGCGGGAAAACGAAGTGTCACGCAAGAGGATCTTCTGGGTTTGCCGCTGATCTGTTCGCGGCAGGTGGTACAGCGCCTGGGGCAGAAAAATGAGTATTCCGACTGGTTCGGCGCGATCGGAGAAAAAGTGAATATTGTTGCGACATATAATTTGATATACAATGCTGCATTGATGGTGGAAGAGGGGGTGGGCTATGCGATTGCTCTGGATCGATTGGTTAATATAACCAACCACAGCAGGCTCTGCTTTCGTCCTCTGAAGCCGGGAGTGAAATCCGGAATGAATTTGGTATGGAAAAAGTATCAGGTGTTCTCTGCTGCCGCGGAACTTTTTCTGGAGCGGGCCCGGGAGAAATTCGGTCAGGAGGAATGAGATGCCGGACAGGAAGTCTACTTGTAGAGGAATTTCGGATATACTCTTTCAGTTTTCACACAAAGCGCAGAAGAACCAACTTGTAATGCCGCCTTTGAAAAACAGGGTGCATTACATTAGATTAAACTTGAAAAAGGGGAGACGTTACAATGGAACTGCATGGCTTCCTGCATGATTACAATTTATACAATATTCACCTGTCGTCAAAGAAAATTACTCTTTCGTTTTCAGAATGTTTTACGGAAACACCCAGGTTATACAATATCCATCTGATTGATGTTCAATATTTCTATTGTTCAGAACTCAAGGAAGGAAATATTATCTTGGATATTGAGATATTTGAATTAAAAAATATTTCACGAGATGATTTTGATAAAATTTTCGTTAAGGAAGCAGATGGTGTTAAAATTCGTTTTGGAGTTTATTCAGGAAAATATATTTTTTACTTATATTCAAGTTATGGATGTACCATTAAGGCTATTGTCCAAAAGATTTTCACAACAGTTGTAGATGCGGGAGAGGAAAAATTTTGTAATAGACTGGAATAATCAAATTTCAAAGAGGGTTCTGCATCGCTGGTCATGCGGGTGGTGGCCGCAAATTTGCGCACATTTGTCTCTGCGCGATTTCAACGGAGCAACGTGAGCTGTCGTAGTTACATTACATCACCATCGTAAAGTTTGCAGGCACCTTTATGTACTGAAAGTTCTCTGTTTGGTTCTGGAAATAGGCATGAGTCCGGCCGAAAACAACATCATAGCCGAGTTTTCACATCCGGAAAACGGCCGATCGCGCGGGGACGGTGGCGGATCTCCTTCATGATGCGTTCAAGACCGTTATTTGTCCGAAATCTGCTTCGATTCTCATACAGTAAATTCATATAGGACAACGTTTTATCTACACTCTTTCTGGTTCGCGCTCCTTCAAGTTAACGCAGGATTCAAGAGCGCATTCAACGTATCTTCGAAGGACTGCCGACCCAGTCTGCAAGGAAGATGCATCCGAATCTCTTTTTCGTCGATTTTAATCGTTCCGGAGATTGCCCCCTTCATTTCTTGCACTGGATTTCCCATGCCCTGTTTCCCTTTCGTTGGTTAGAGTTTGGTCACTATAATCAATCAGAAAACAGATTCCTTTTCAAGTGTCCTCTCTCAAAATGTGCGCAGTTTTCCGGACGTTATCCAGTGTTGGTGGATTATTACAACATTGATATACTTGAGATGTGTTTAAGCGGTTCCATGATAGCTCGTTCATTGACATCATTCATAAAACCAATCCGTGTTTCCATATCGATGATTCTTTTGATTACTTTTTGCCGTAGCATATGTAATTCTGTTGATTTATTTTCCTCAATGAACTTCCTGAATTCAATTGGGGTGAATAATGAAAATTCAAAGTCATCATTGAATGTGAATGGCCGTAGATGTTCTTTGCCATCCTTGCCTGTTCGATATGGTGATCGAAACGCTTCCTTATCCCAGTAACATTGGGGAGGAAGCAATTGTAAAATCATTACATACAAGCAAACATCTCCAATGGTGATATCTCGTTGATCACGACACATAACAATACGATCATCAAATAAAAAAGCCAGTAAATCCAATGATAATCTGTCGTTATCAACAATACTTAAACGTTTAATAACAGCATTTAATTCTTTATCTCTTTTCTTGCTGTTTCTATTCAAGGTCAATAGCTTTTCAATATCTTTCTGGTTTTGTGCAATTCTCAAATTCCTTTTCGAATCCGCGGGTTCCGGTCCATACTTATTGCAGCCTTCATCAGATTCAACATAGTATAGTTTGCCCCAATTTCCGCGATTAAATATATTAATATTCTTACTTTCCATATCATGTGAACGTCGTACTGCTGCAGAATTCATTAAAGGGACAAGATACAATGATAATGCAACTATGCCGAGAGGCCCAAATAAAATATATGAACATAAAAGCAGAGTAATACCACCAAGATTTATTATGGTGTATTCTTTAGCGGAAGCACGCCCTGAGAACGAAAAATGCACAAATGATTTTAAATATCCAAGTGCCGACATTTATTGCTCCACGTAATTGTGTTTAGAATATGTCATGTGTGGAAATAAATGGTTCTGTTTTTCAGTAAAAAACAACAGAGATTCTTCTCCATGTTAATAAGTTTCCAGTCAATAAGATGTAACAATGCATCATATTCTGTCAACAAGAATAAAATAGCATGAAGAATTCTGATTGCAAACCCCAAAAATATGAGTGATGGCTGAAAATTGACCGTCGCTTCCGGAGGAGGGCGTAAACACTGAAGAAATGGAGCAAAGTATTTTCTTGCAAAGACTTGCTCCTTTTTTTAAGTAAAGGTCGTTTGTTCTGAAACGCGAATTCCGCAAAACTCGAAAAATTCTCTGAATCGACGGGCTTTTTGTTATGATTTGGGCGAATATAAGGTAACCGACCTCTTGATTTTTCGAACACATGCCCTTTGCGGGCATCTTTTATTTATGCATTGACTACCAGTGTGTTACTTAAAATAAAATTGCAAAATGGAATCCAGACAGGAAGAGGTTGACGATCAAAGGGCGGCTTGGGGAGCGTCAAAAAATGCTCTCAGGCCCCAAAGACCGGTTTTTACTCCCCCGGAGAATTTACCGGGAGCGGGTCTGAAACACACCTTCATAAGGGAAACGAGGAGATTCTCCGCTTTCGGGCAAAACGGGAGTTGAGCTCAAATTACCCCCAGAAATGAAAACGCCGACCAGAAGACCGGTCGGAGGAGAATCAAAAAATGGTCGGGGTGAGAGGATTCCCGACTTTTCTATTTGCAACACCTTGATTTCAAAGGGCGTTGTCTGCTGTTGCACACTTTCTTGTGTGGTCCACTCTGTGGTCCAGTTATTGTTCCTTCGACTTGTTGAATATAACGCACTCTCAACAAAAGTCAAGCGAAAATGAAAAAGCCCTCCGAAGAGGGCCCGGAACGCTGAACAACCGAATCAGGATGAAAAAAACTCTACCTCATGCAACGGGCAGGAAACTGTAGAACGTCGCCATATCCGATTTGCCGGATTTATAACGGAACTTTTTACTTTCCCGCACCAGAGAGAAGGCGCTCAGACGAATCTCATCATCTTCCCCCAAATCACTGAAGAGCTTGTTGAAACGGCGACCGATTTGAGAACAAACCTGTCTGATTCCACTTTCATTCAACTCATTCAGCGGCATCCCCTGTGCTCCGGGAAGTTCCATATCTGCGCAGTCACAGCATTCTGCAACCTGATATGCCGTCAACTCCTGATTGGCACAGCCAAGGTCGGAGACGCATTTCCAGGTATTCTGCAACCAGTCGATGTCTGGACAGTGCGTGTAAAGCTGGGCTTCACGATGTCCATCCATCAGAGGAACTTCATGGAGAATATTCCGGACAATCCAATCCAGAGCAGAGCACCAGTCCCTGAAGTCATGGTCGCAGTAGATACAGTAGCAAAAAGAAAGTTTTCCGACAAGCGTGATATCAAGGTGCCGGGCTGTTTGATTTTCAGGAACATGTGATGAAGCGGGGCGGTATGGACAGTTACACGTTCATCCGCAGAAAAGCGGCGCTCTCCCCCCATGCTTGAAGGGCCCCGTCCGTTCTCATCCGATGCAGATAAACACTACCTTGATTCATGTTTCACTTGAGACGATATCTAGTGGAAATAGTCGAGTGAATTTCGTTTAACGCGAATGCAAAACTGTTTGCGCCGCATCTTTAGATTGAAGTGTTAGTTGGAATACTTGATATCAAAAAAATAATAAATATATTAATTTTTTATTTGCTTTTTACTAAAGATATAGTATATTCGCGATAGAATATCAAATGGGAGATACAGTGAATTATGATGATAATAGAGGCCGAACTTGCCAACGCTCTACAAATCTGATTACCGGAAATTCAGTTTCGGACAATAATTATTAACGTCAAATTTTTATAATTTAGCGTGCATTTGACCAAGAAGAGTTAAATTTATTTAGGCTTATAAAGAGAACGAAAGATAATGTTGCAATAAATGAGGTGAAATTTTATGAATGATTTGCCATTACACTTAAAACAAGATTACCAAAGATTTAAGAATCAGATTCCTGCTGAAAATAATTTTACTAGACCTTTTCTTGATTATGACGATATTTTAAAGGCGCATTATTTAATATGTGATTACTTTGAGACAAATTATCAACAAACATCTGTTTATGGAGTTAGAGACCTTACTCTTTTGGGGTCTGCAATCGGGAGACAAAAAACCTCTTTTGGAGGACATGAAAAGTGGAAAAATTTATATGAGTATTGTGCGACCTTATTTTTTGGATTAGTAAAGAATCATCCATTTTATGATGGGAATAAGCGTACTGCGTTACTTTCCTTGCTATATCAATTACAACAAAATAAGCGCATTCCTAATGTTCCTCAAAAAGACTTTGAAACGTTAACAGTCCGAGTTGCAGAATCGGCATTAGAAAGATATCCTAATTACAAATCCTTTTGCCGGGTAGAACAAAAAAAAGAAGATTCTGCTGTATATTTCATTGCAGATTTTTTAAAACGGAATACTCGTAACCTAGACTCAAGTTATAAACCATTAACTTTCTTTGAATTTAATGCAATTTTGAAGCGATACAAGTGTTGTCTCGCTAATCCAAGTGGTAATTATATCAACGTCTACAAAACAATCGAGAGAGGCGTTATCTTCAAAGAAGAATCCCTTGATAGGGTTCTTCAAATAGGTTTTCCGGGTTGGAAAAAACAAATTAATCAAAAAGCCTTTAAAGAGGCCTTAAAGGCCCTTGGATTGACTCCCGATAGAGGATTTGACCAAAAAGTTTTTTTTGAAGGGGCAGAACCTTTATATAAGCTGATTCATGATTTTGAAGGACCTTTAAGGCGCCTTAAAGATAAATAATCTACGATAAGATGTGGATACTCGGTTACAAAATATCATTTTCGCTGGGCATTACTTCAGCCCCCCGTCCTTGCCTTCGCCGTTATAGAGGAATTGGTCGGGGGAGCTATTTTGCTTTCGGAGAAAATCGTCCATGCTCGATTAATTACTCTAGTAAAGACATCCAACTCTTGAAAAATCAGAGTAGTACATTTTATGCTGTTGCCATGCGTTCTGTCATGCGGCAAAGGCGGGCTGGCATTTTGTATTTGAGCTTCCATTCTATGTTAATGGGACGGCTGCCATTATGGCAGACGTATTCTGCCGGACCTAGGAAGCAGTAAGGAGTGCTTTGGCCATTGCTACTCTTATTTTCACGCACAAAGAGCAAAATCGTATTCCCTGTTTTACGATGATTCAAATACCGTTGACCGGTCGGAGATTCTACGGAAGTTGTACTTTGGGACTGCCAATGAAAAAGTTCATCACTGATGGCGTAATCTAAATACATCGTTGTCGGCGAATACTGTTTCTCTGCCTTGTTGAGAGTAATCATGAAAATATCCGTTTTCAGTTCCGGCAGAAATTTAACTCCTTCCCGACACTCCGGCGCAGCAGAGAGAGTCCAATTACCAAGAGCTGCGAGAATCTCATCTCGCGTATAATTCGCATGAAGTTCCAACGGACAGCGGTATGGCAATTCCGGTTGTTTCGTCACGATATCCGTATGCTCATACATATAATGCAAAATATCCAGCAGCTCTTCGAAAAATGGTCCATTGGCTTTTAATTTTTCTACACTTGCTTTCAATGTCGGAATTCCACTGCCTTTTCCCCACAATGAGAAATGAAGCATGGTCAACAAACGTTCTTCTTGTGAAGAAAGATTCTCCAACGGTTTTTGCAATATTCGCAACAACGTTTGAAGCTGATAAGCCGAATTCATGTGAAGAATACGTTGTAAACCTGTGGTTAGACGTTTTTCGTCAGGCGCCTCAAAATCCGGCCGCAATTTTGCTTTCACCGTTAAACGGGCAAAGGAATCTCGTTTATAGATATCGTGCAATGTCAAATGGTGGTAATCAACGAAATTGGCCAGCGTCAGAGGCAATCCGCTTTCGTTGGTGAAGGTGACAAGCCGACTGACCAACTGGGAAACTCGCCCATTGTAAATGCTGTTGCGAATGTTTTCGAGAATATAACGCTGTGCTTGCTTTTCCAGTTGGATGTGGCATCCGGCAGGAAGATGGGGAAAGCCATTTTCAATTTCGTCTGCGACATTCTTGCCATTGCTGCCAAGCATCGCCCGAAAACGATATTCAAAATTGAAGTTCTTATTGGCATTGCCGACAAAATCGAGAACTGTCAAACACTCTTTTTCGTCATGAAGACGAAGCCCGCGGCCGAGTTGCTGCAAAAATACGGTTAAACTCTCTGTCGGGCGGAGGAAAAGTACGGTATCTACTGCCGGAATATCGACTCCTTCGTTGTAAATATCAACGACACAAATCACATTGATTTCACAATTCACCAGACGATACTGGACAGAATTACGTTCGTCTGAAGAACTTTCGGCAGTCAACAAAGCGGAACTCACGCCATGTTCATTGAAAAACTGATTCATAAATCTCGCATGTTCCTGACTGACGCAGAAACATAACGCGCGACACTGCCGGATATCCAGCAATAATTCGTGCATTTTCTGTAAGATTAGTTGAGCCCGTTGCAGATTTCCGTTGAAGAGTCGATTCAATTCCCGGGTATCATAATGCCCGGAACTCCAGCCCACTCGACTCAAATCGACAGTATCGGTGACTCCGAAATATTGGAATGGAGCCAAGAGTTTGCGGTTGATGGCGTCCGGCAACCGGATTTCAGCGGCAATGTGGTAGTCGAAATAGGAGAGAATATCCAACCCGTCATGTCGTTCCGGCGTCGCAGTCAATGCCAGCAGGTATTTCGGCTGAAAATAGCGCAAAAGTTTTTGATAGCTACTTGACGCGGAATGATGAAATTCATCCACGACGATATAATCATAGTAGTCGGGTGGTAATATTTCCCAAAGCTGCTGAGAATTCAAACTCTGAATCGACACAAAAAGATGTTCAAGACCTTCCGGGCGATAATTGCCGACCAATAATTCTCCAAAGTTCTGATTGCGAAGAATATTGCGAAAAGTCCCCCGGCTTTGCTTCAGAATTTCTTCTCGATGAACCACGAAGAGGAATTTTGCATGGGGAATCTCACGCAAAATACGCTTGTAATCAAAGGCAGCAATCACGGTTTTTCCAGTTCCAGTAGCCGCAACGACTAGATTTCGGGTACGTCCATGGATTTCTCGTTCTGCACGAAGTTTGTCTAGAATTTCCTCTTGATACGGATAGGGGTGAACATCCATGAATGTCATGAAGTTATCTTCTTCTACCGTCGAATGCCGTTCAAATTCAAGAGCTTGTTTCAGACGGTCATGAGAACTGACGTCATATTTGGAAAAATCCTTTGCATTCTGGTAGGTTTCAAAAGTTGCACAAACTTTTTCCCAAAGGTATGGCGATTCAAATTGACTGATTTTTAAATTCCACTCAAGTCCGCTGGTAAGCGCTGGATTGGAAATATTGGAAGAACCGATATAAGCGGAACCGAATCCAGTATCACGATGGAAAATATAGGATTTCGCATGAAGCCTTGTTCGTTCCGTGTCATACGATACCAATAATTCTGCATTTGGCAATTGCTCCAGAAATTCAATCGCTTTGAGGTCAGTCGCGCCGAGATAGGAAGTCGTTATAATCCGTAAGCGTGCATCAGGTCGAGACGTGAAATCCTCCAAATCCTGCTTTAAAAGTCGGATGCCACTCCATTTAATGAAGGAACAAATAATGTCGATACGGTCTGCAGTACGAATTTCCTTGACCAGCTGCGATTCTAAACTGAGGTCGGATTGGGTCCCGGTGAAAAGACAGGCATTCGTCAAAGGAGTTTCTGGGCGGTCGAGAGGCTTGCGCCCCCGGTCTTGCACCTTTAAGAGATACATCAAATCTTCCACTATCCGCTCAGCATCCACCGGAAAAGTATGGTCATTCTTCCCAATTACTTCGAGGAGCTGGTTGCAAAATTGCGCCTGACGTGACTTCTTGTCATCACCCTTCATACTTGCCAGAGTGGACGCAATCAGTTTGGCAAGGTGTAATGCCAGAGAAAAATGACTTTCATCGGAATCTAAGGATTTTTGCTCGATATCAAAAGTATCCTGCAGCCGTTCAATTTTTTCCTGAAGAGAATGCGTAATTACACTCTCATATATTCCATGAACAAGCTCAGATTTCCAATCCATTTTTTTCCTCTGAAAACCAATATTATGATAATGTTGATACAATAGCTCCCTTATGTCAAAAACTCAAGTCGATTATTTCGACGTAACAAAGTTATTTCAACAATCAGTGATTCTTCCTTCCCACAATTGCAGATATTTCCCTTTTTTCTCCGATTTCTGTAGCATGGAAAAATTGCTGACGTTTGTCAGGCCTTGAGGAATCTGTTGGGGGGAGTTCGCGGCCGAGGTGTTGAAGGCCGAGTTTAGTGATTTGACGGCCTTGTTGGGTTTTGACCATCAAACGCAACCAGACAAGAACCATCGGACCCAATCTGATACGGGAATCGCGTAGGGCAATGGGGCCTCATGCCGATAAAGGCCTTCTGGTTACAACGGAAAGATTTTCCGCAGGAGCCCGGCGAGCTGCTGTTGAGGCCGGTTTTCCGCCCATTGATTTGATAGACGGAGATGAATTTATTGTTAGAATATGGGGCAGATATAATATTGAAGAATGGCGACAATCTAACACCTCTTAAATATGCTGAAAAACTAAGAAAATCAGAAATTGCTAAAATATTAAGAATACAACTAAGAAAAACCGAACAGCCAAAACCTTACACGTTTTTGGATTCTCTTTTAAATAAATAATTTTATCGCACATGCCGCCATATGACTTATGGGTGAATTAAGGATAAACATAGGGTGAATCAGGGACGAAGACCGAGTAAAAACCTTCTTCCGTCCTGGCCTTCGCCGTTGTAGAGGAGTTTGTAGGTCTGGAGCTGGTTCTTCTTTGTGGATTCGGGGAGGACCAGTTCCATTTCGATTAGCTCTGTGAGGTGGATGTGCAAGCGGGTCTTGGTCCAGCCGGTGTGGTTCATCACTTCTTTTCGGGTAAAGGTCTTCCGGTCCATCTCCAACAGGAGCTGGAGGAGGTTTCGGGCGGGGAGCGATAAATCATCGAGGGAAATTCCCAGTAACTCACTGGCGAGCTCGGTCGCCTGTTGGATATCCTCCCTTGAAACTTCGATGTAGTCAATGCCATTGTAGTTTTTCAGAGGCTTTTTCATCTGGTTGAGGAAGGCCACGGCCTTGCACAAGTTCAGGAATTTCGGCTGGTCTCTTCGAGCCTGTAAACGGTCGTCTTCGTAGAAGAGTTCTTCGGCGTAGGGGTTTACGATTGCACAGGGTTCCAACAGACGCTGGAAAGAGTGATGTTTACGAATGATTCCTTCTTTGTCGGATTGGTCTTTCAGCCCCTCCAAGGTGTGAGATTTGCGCTGCATTGCCAATATCCTGCGGGTCTGTTCGCGGGATTCATCCACACCCAGTATGAAGAAACGGGACTTTGTTTCCGGGTTGATTTCGGGATTGGTCGTTGTCTGAAAGATGGAACAACCTCCCTCCACATGGCGGGAAACACTCCGGCATCCAACGACTGATTCCTGCATCAGATATCCCTCCGAAATGAGCGTCCGTATCGCATAGGTATCTCTCATCCCCGATGCCTCTTCCAGCGCCAGAATTTTTCCCTTCAAGCTCTTCTGGTAAAACAGTGCCTTATCGCTGATTGCAGATGTACGGATAACATCTTCCGGAGGCATCAGTTTCAAAGTTTTATCCTGCAAGGTGGATTTCCCGGCTCCGGATGAGCTCAAAACAAGGATGTTCAGGGGATTGTCCATCAACCGGGAGGTGGCCGCCAGATAGCACATGAGTTTATTGTGGTCTTCTCCGACCACTCCCAGCTTTTCATAGTCTTCCAGAATCGTCTGAAAGATGTTGCCGGTTCCCATTTCAATGGCGTAATCATCATGATTGAATTGAAAAGCTGCACTGTTCATGGTCTGTTCTTCCTGTGTTCAGATGGTTTTTCGGCAGAGTTTATAGGCGTGTGTCTTCGAGATGTTGAGTTTACGGGCGATTCCGGAATAGGAACAGCCCTGCTTTCTGAGCTCGATTGCCTGTTGCCCGATGGCAGGATTGAGCTTCGGTCGTCCCAATGTTTTTCCCGGCGAGACGGCACGTCGCAATCCGGCTTTCGTGCGGTCGGAAATTCGAAGACGCTCCTGTTTCGCAAGACAGGACATCAAAGCAATGACGGCATCGGCGAAGATTCCCAGTGAGGAGATGTATTCTTCGCTGTAGGAGTGCCATTTGACCTTGTAACTGTCCAGACGCGAGAGGTATTCCAGCGTCTTTCGCGTTCCTTCCCGGCTGAGGCGGTCGAGGCTCCAGAACAAGAGCACGTCGAAACGCCTTCTTCGGGCAAGGTCGAACACCTCCCGGAGCCCGGAACGTTCGTCGGCGGCTTTGCTGCCGGAACAGATGTCGGTCTTTACGGTGAAAACCTCCCAGCCCTGTCCAGCGGCATATTCGCGTAATTGCAGGATTTGATTTTCGGTGGTCTGGTCCGCGGTCGATACGCGGCTGTAAATGATGCATTTCATAATTGCACTCCGAAGCGGCGCGTTGCCGCCGGTTATAAAACGTTCGTTTGGAGAACGGCTGAAAGCCGAACTGTTTTGAGCGGTGAAACAGCCTGATTTTCGAGAACGATTTGTGAACGGGGAAACTGTCTGATATGAGATGGACAGAGTTTCCGGGCTTCTCTTACCGGCTGTTCCCGTTTTCATTCAGTACTGTCGCAGTACCGGTATTTTCAGCTTTTCGGATGGCTTCGAGAATCCGGCGCTTTGCCGGACAGTCCACGATTCGGCGCAGGATGAAACGAATGTCTCTCACCGTGTTTTCATCGATGGTCATGATTGCCTCCGCGTGTTATTACATTCGAAACAGGGGAACAGGTCGTCTTCCGGAATGACGGCTCTTCCGCAATGCGGGAAAGAATTCCGGCGGAAAAGTCGAAACTCCTCCCGCCGGTCCCAATACAGGTTTGAGAAGTACACGCCTTCGACGCATTCCCAGTGGCCGAACAGGTGAACGTTATCTCTGGTCATGACGGCGATTCTGTTGTTTCCGGCCATGTCTTCGAGCAGATGGAAAACCGCAGGAACGTCCCGGCATAAGGGGGCCAGTTTCCGGCAGAATTCCATCGTGTCGGAAATATCGCCCTCCGGATTGATGGGAAGCATTCCGTTATGAATCAGGGCGTAATTCGTCCTTACGTTGGTGTGCTTCAGTAGTTTTACGTCCCCGGTCAAGCTGAAGGGATGGGTATTCCCCGGAGATATGCCGCCGTGCGTCGCGATTCGGAAATGCAGCAGCAGATTCCCGGCAAAGTCGGCAAGGCGGTATTTTTCAAATGCGGCCTTGAATTGTTTCCATGTCATGTAACCCTTGTGAATCTCAATCGCGTATTCGTCGCCGCCGGTCCGCAGGGCGAAGCCCGCCCCGTCGGGATTCGCGTCCCAGCATCGTTTCAGCGTGTCCAGTGACGGCGTTTTCACATTCGCAGGTTTGTAGACTGCCACGCACATCTTAAATCAGCTCCTTTGCCTTGAGATAGTGTACGGCGTTCCCGTAAAGCCCGTTCGCGCGGATGTAATCCGCAAAGTTCCGGAAGGCGTCTTTCGAGGCGAGAATGTCGCTGATGGAAAGTTGTCGCGCCCAGTGAACCAGAGCATCGACGATTTCCAGCGTCGCCATGAAGGTGGAGTATTTCAGCGTTCCCCGGAAGAGGCGGAATTCAACGGTATTCCGGTTTTCGAAGTTGACCGCCTGATAACGCGTGCCGCTGGATTTTCCGTAAACGTCCTTCACCGGAAGGCCGTTTGACTTTTTGAACCGCGCCCAGTGCGTTTCCCTGCGGCGGGCGATGGTTTCGAATTTGTCCTGATATTTCGAGATGAACCAGTCAATCAGCAGCCACTTGTAGGAAGTGAGGCAATTCCGCGACACATGCACATGAAGCCCGCAGGAGGATTCGCCCAAATCATGAGACCTCATGCCGTTGCCGGACATTGTTTTGAGGATGGTTTCCCAGTCAAGCTCCCTATGGCACTTCAGGGTTATCGGATGGGAAACAAGCTCGAATCCGTAATCGGGAATGGAACCGTCCTCCTTCAGGTAAAATGTCTTCTCGCCGTCGGAGATGGTTTCTGCGACATCGTTTCGTTCCGAAGCGGATGAAAGTCCCCCGGCTTCGAGTTCGAATCCCAGATACGGCAGAAACTTTTCGCCGTTTTCATCATCTGCGCATTGAAAGTTCAGGGAAGGTTCATAGCCGTAATTGTGAATGTCGCTGGAGTGATTCGATTCATAACAGGAGCGGCAATAAGCTCCGTGGTCGTCGGTTATGGCGTCGGAACAGTGAATCAGTTCGCCGCAGTCGTCGCAGATGTAATAGTCCGATTCGAAACACCCCCGACAAAGTATCGTATCCGAATCACCGTGATTTTCCGAGCTCCACTCTCCGCAGGAATCGCAGCGATAAGCGTGATTTTCCGCGCAGGAATCACACCACCATTCATCCAAATCGGCAATGTGGACAAATCCGTCGCCGTCGGAATACTCTTCGCAACGTTCACAGAAAGAAAGATTTTCCCGGCAGGATTCACAGTAGACATCCCCGTTCCGGTCCACCGCATAATCATTTTCATCGTCGAGGAAGTATTCATCGCAATCGGAACACTGTTTCAGGTGTTCCTCCCGGCATTCCGGGCAAAGGTGAATGGTTTCATGGTCAATCGTGACTGGAATCAGGTTTGCCGATTCCCCGCAGAGGCGGCAGGTGTTGTTCATCCGGACATCTCCATTGGTTAAGTGTTGAACTCACACCAGTGGAAAATGTCCGATTTTCGGTCGAGGCCTTCTAAAAAATCCCCGTCGTCTGAGCTGAAATCATCCGGTGGCTGCCCCATGCATACCAGCCGGGCGTCATCCGCTTTGTTCACTTTTATCTACTGTATCTGCTGTCCTTCTGAAGCAAACGACAGTAGAAAACGCCGTTTTGCCGAAAAATCTTCCGACAGTGGTCCGATGCCGTACCGACAGGGGGTGTCGAAACACAAAAACTGTCGTTCTGACCAATTCAAGGAATTTTTCCCTCAAATCCGACAATATCAGGAACGGCAGACCGCCTTCCGGCATACTTATTTGCGTTCTATTTTACAATGAAAACCGGGGAACAGTTTCTGGTAAGCTTGCTCCATCTCTCTACGCAAAGCTGCTTCCCGGAAATACTGCACGACGGCACTGTCGTGAACCGGAAGACAGGGGATGTTTTCTGCGGCCAGCCTGACCAATACGTTACGCATGATTTCCGAATCGACTCGCTGCAGATAAAGTCCGGCTCCGGAACAAAAGTATTTTTCTATTGCCGGATGAGCCTCTTTCAAACGGCTTATCAAATCATGCCAGTCAGGACGGTGAGCATCACAGGCGCGCAGGAACTTCAAATCACGTGCTTTCAGAAAAGGACGCCGCTTCAGACTCAAAACCTGATTCGTCATCGAATTCGCCGCTTCTCCGGTACTCGATGCATTCAACACCGTCAGTAAAAGTTTCTTGACCACCGGCCGAAGGGAAGTCGGAGGCACGGCATTATACGGGTCTCCGGAGATTTGCCTTCCTTCCAGAGCATAAAGCATGGAAATGTGAAACGAACTGAAATCCAGTTCGACGGTGCGACAGTTGTCGATACGGATAGTTGCCCTTTGTGACTGCGGCATCGACTGCCAATCCCCAATCCCCGCATGATAGATTCTGCCACCGCACGCAAAATCACCGTTTGAAAACACCACTTTTACCTGAGGCCTGAATCTCCTGAAAATTTCATTCGGTTCCCGTAATGAGGACAATGGAATATCT
Source organism: uncultured Victivallis sp. (assembly GCA_944389815.1). Taxonomy (GTDB): domain Bacteria; phylum Verrucomicrobiota; class Lentisphaeria; order Victivallales; family Victivallaceae; genus Victivallis. Next base: position 17,102 of record CALXNS010000070.1, read on the forward strand.
GATGGCGTACAGGAGCTGTTGGAATGATTATTGTGGAAGAATGGATTTACTGATAACCGGGAAAATACCCCGGAAGAGTTATAGGAGAAATAATGAGAAGATAATACTCTGTTGATGGAACTGAGTTCACTTCTCAGAAACATTGTAAAATCATTATCTTCAAATGGGATATCTTTTTTTCCCTCATCTCTGATGACAATGCAGTCACGTTCCGCCGACTCCGGGAAATAGTTTCCCAGTCCGGCAAATTCAGCCTCCAGTTTACTGGAGGGCCAGATGCGGGTCACGCTGCCGGGAAAATCCACTTCATTCTCTTCTGAAGAGAATGGCTTATATCCGGGTTTGTACTCAATCCAACCGGCCTCCCTGAGGTATTTGTAAACGGCGGTAAACGGTATTCTTTTCAAGTGTAAATCATGATACCTCCCATGGGAGAATCTTTCCGCTTTCAGCGATATGGCGACGGGCTTGCGGTAATAATAGGCAAGATAGAGGTTGCACAGAAACAACCTCAGATGATTTTCCAGTTTTTCAACCGTCTTCCGCTTAAAACCGCCCCCGGGAATTTCGGCCAGCATCCGGTTGGAAAGTTCCTGCAGTTCACGATGCTCACCCCATCTGAACGAATCGAACAGCAAAGAATGAAAGAGGAATTCCGTCATGGGACAATCCCTCCCGCAACATTGCATTTTTCAGCCAGTTGGCGCAGCGGCAACAGTTTTCGGGTCTTTATGTGTTTTCCCAGTTGCTTCCTGACGCCGGGCGAGACCCGGGGACACAGTGATTCCAGATTTGCCAATTGGTCATCGGTAATAAGATTGAGCAACTCCTGAACGAGTTCGGCCTGGCTCAGACTTTTTTTGGGGGCCATGGTGTATCCTCCTGTTTTTCAGTGAACCATACCGGTTCGCATAACACGAGGAAAGATTTTCCACCTCAATCATTTGATGGGAAGAGCACACTTCTCCTGCATCTTTCCCTTGATATGAAAACGGAGCTGCCACGATGACAGCTCCTGTCTACTCTAATATAACACCGAATGTCTGTTTTTCAAGCTGACTCGGAGTTACTCTGCAGTATGACGGTTGAGTCCGCGGCGATTTCAGCATCATTTCTGAGAGAACGACCGGTTATATCGAAGATGTTGAAACCAAAATCCAGTTTGAGCATCGCGTCCCGTTTTACCGTGGCGTTCAATGCCTTTCCGTAACGGCGATAAGTAATGCTGCCATTGGCGTGTCCGGCTATTTCCGAAACGATATTCTCCGGAACCTCTTTCTGTTTCAGATTGTCGATGAAGTTGTGACGCAAGCTGTAACAGGTCCGTTTGGGATTCCTGGTAATATATCGACGGTTGAAACGCTCGAAAAATCTCCTGAATGCTCCGGCATAGCCATTCATCTTGTCAAACGTGCATTCCGGCCAGAGTTGTATTTTCCGGGTATCCGATGTGGCGGCACTCCTTATCCTCTGCTTCACGTACTCCAGAAAGCCCATTTGAAGCAATACCGGGTGAATCGGCGTCGTTCTGACGCTGCTGCGGTTTTTTACTCTCGCACCGGTCTCTTCGTTTTCGGAAAAACTGAAACACAACACCCCATCCACTTCCACAATGTCCGAGACATAAAGCTGGCAAGCCTCATTCTGTCTGCAGCCGCAATAAAGCATGATGAGCGGAATCCAGAACTTGTACGGGGCCCATGCGTGGAGAGTTCCCGGAAGAAGATTGGCGATAATCTTTTCCAGCTCTTCCCGGCTGTAGGTTTCTCTTTCCTCCGATGCTCTCGACGTGCGTTCAACGCTCATGCCGGAAACCGGATTGGTGGCAATGTATTCACCATCAACGCACCAGGAGAAGAAACCGCTTAAACGGGCAAGATGATGATTCACCGACTGGACGGAAATCTTTTTGTTTGCGGTATCCGCCAGGTGTTCCGCCAGACTCTTGTTGCGCAGAGACGGAGACTTCCTGCGGTTCGCCGGAAGTCTGCGCAGCACATTGTCGCGGAAATTCCTCATTTCCCGCCGGGAGAGTTGACGGATGTCTTTTCCCGGGCCGAACCACTCACAAAGCAAGTTCAGGGTATTTGCGATATCCGCCTGATACTTTGCATCGCTGCCGTGCGGAGAGGCAAGGTAAGTTTCGACCAAATCTCCAAGAGCATCAAACTTTTCCCCGTCAAGTATTGTTTGAGCGGAAGGATAATCTCCGCCCAGAGTACGATGATAGTCTTCCGGGGAATATTCCGAGACATATCGCCGACCTTCCAGACGTTCGCGCTGGACTCTGGCACAGTAGAGAAATCCCTTCAGGAACTCCTTTTCGGCAAATTTGCGATAACATTCCGGAACATCCATCTCTTGGAGTATATCATCGGTTGTGGCAGTCGCCCATCCGGGAATTTCGCCGCTGTTCAACGCATTTTCCACATTGCCGCACAGATTCAGCATCATTTTTCTGCCTTCGGCTCTGGATGCGTCGCAGGTGGCCCCATATTCACAATTATAAATATCCTGGTCGATGAAACTGGTTTCGATGTACTTTATGATTCTGTTTCTTATTTCGGGAACAATATTCATATCATGTGCACCTCCTTTGTTGAATGTTTGTTGTGCTTTTGCGATTACCCGTCGTGAGTAATCAGACACCTTTATTATAACATCAAGGAGGCTCGAATTCAAATTTCCTGTTCTCAGGGAAATCTTTATTTCACGGGCACGACCGCTGGTAAGACTTGCCGGGATGCGGCATCGGAAGTAGTAAATACCGTTGCGCCTGACGAGATTCGGGATTTCGATTGCCATCGGAGTTTTTCCCCTGGTTGTGGTCCACTGCGTGGTCCACGCAAAGACATGAAACAGCCGGGAAAATCCGGTATAACCGATTGAAAGAAAGGAGTTGAAAAAAGAAATGGTCGGGGTGAGAGGATTTGAACCTCCGGCCTCTGCGTCCCGAACGCAGCGCTCTAGCCAGACTGAGCCACACCCCGATTCCGGTTATTGAACGATCAGGAATATCTCCTGTCGCTCAATTGTGGTATAATATAGTCCACTATCCGGGAAAAGCAAGCTCAAATTTAATCTTTTTTCAGAGAAATCACAACTTTCTTGAACGCGCCTTCGCCAATCGACTCCGTCGTCAATTCCGGATCGTTCTGCAACGTCACGTGAATAACCCGCCGATCACGCGCATTCATCGCCGGCAACGTCATCGGTTCGCCCCAGCGCTTCACCTCTTTGGCCGCGTCCAGCGCCTGCTGTTCAAGTTGCTCCTGCGTGGCTCTCGGACCATCTTCCCGCCGTCCGGAACGACGTTCCCGCCGTTCCCGCGGGGCACGGCGTTCGGCACCCTCTCCATTGTCGTTTTCACCAGAGGACTCTTCCTTGTCGCCGCCGTTGCTCCGTTCCGCACGTTCTCCTTTGGCGTAGCCATCAATGTCCAGCAGAATGTGCGGACAGTTCTCGTCTTCCTTGAACATGATCCGATTCAAAATCAATTGCAGACTTTCCAGCGTCTGCCCCTTCCGGCCGATGATACGCCCCGCATCATCGGAACTCAGTTTGACTGAGAGCTTCGTGCCTTTCTCCTCCACCCGGAATGTGGCACTCAAGTTCAGATAATCGAACATAGTGTTCAACGTCTTGACGATTTTAGCCTTCTGTTCTTCGAAATTCGCGTTCTCTGCCATTTGTGTTCCCTTTGCTTAAAAAATTCGTCGCCTTCATTACAGTGGGCTTTCCTGGTGTGCGCGCCCTTATTGCTTCTTTGCTGCGGGAGCCGCTGCGTGCCCTCCGTTGCGCCGCTGCAAACGCAACTGAATGATGCTGAAAATATTGCTGACAGTCCAGTACAACGTCAGCCCCGACGGCAGATCGTAGAGGAAAATCAACATGACGATCGGCATCGCCATCATCATCTTTTTCTGCATCGGATCCATCGCCATCGGCGTCATTCGCTGCTGAACGATCATCAGCGCGGTCATGATCAATACCAGGGGGTTGATCGGTAACGTGAAGAAATAAAGCGGAATGCGCATCACCGTGTCCGCCGCAGCCAGGTCGTGCGCCCACAGAAACGGAACCTGTCGCAGCTCCACCGCTCCATCCAATGTGGCATACAGCGCGAAAAATACCGGTATCTGCAACAGAATCGGCAGACAGCCGCCGAACGGATTGATTTTTTCCGTCCGATACAGCTCCATGGTCTTCGCACTCAATAATTGCGGATTATCCTTGTATTTCTCGCGCAGCTCCTGCAGTTTCGGCTGCACGGCCTGCATGCGTTTCATCGACGCATTCGCCTTGGCCGTCGCCGGGTAGAAGAGAATCCGAACCAGCAGCGTTAAAATGATGATGCTCACTCCGTAGGAATGGCACCAGCCGTGCAGCCCAACCAGCGCCCAGAGCAGCAGCCGCGCCAGATAATCCAGCGGTCCCCACGCCAGATGCATTACCCGTCCTGCTTCCGGAGCGAAATCATCCAGAAGACCGATCACCTTGGGGCCGGCGTAAAAACGGAAGGCCAGAGTTTTTTCTGCTCCGACAGCAAGCTCAAGTTTCTGCTGCGCTCCGACCGTGAGAATCGTCGTCGAATCGTTGCGGTTGTTTAAGACGCGTGAACCGCGTTCCTGATAAAGCGTGAAGGGTTTGTCCGAGGCCAGCAGACTTACGAAATATTTGTTCCCAGCTCCCGCCCAGATCACTTGCGGCGGCGGATTCTGAAAGAACTTCGCATCTTTGGCGTCCGCTTTCACATCAAAGAATTCGTCATCCGCAGTCAGGAAGTCCATCCGATGCGAGGGAATTCGCACCTTGTCTCCGGAGACCGCCATCCACGGAGCCACATCCCCGCCGTTGACCACCAGACGTTCAAAACTCAATGGCGTGGCGGAACGGTTCCGGAAGGTGTAATATACTTTTGTCGTGTAAGCCTTGTCCAGCTCGAACCGTTGTTCCAGTTCAAACTGTCGGCCGTCCGCCGTCCGCATAAGCCGGATCAGCGTGTAAACGTTGCCGTCAAGCTGATTCTTCAACACTTGAACAGGGTGCCAGATGTTCAGAAGATCGCGGATCCCCAGCGCTCCGACGGAGGCGTTGCTCGTCTGATCGATGGTGACCGGCGCGGTACGGGAGGCGTCGAGATATTGTTTGAGCGTGATCGATTCCACGAACCCGGCCAGCGGATCCAGCGTCAGCGCCAGTTTCTCATTGTGCAGGGTCTGAAGCGGAAGCGGTTCAAGCGGTTTTGCCGCGGACGGCGCTGCGGTTGTTCCGCCCGGTTCCGGAGTGGCATTTGCCTGCGGCGCGGAGGCGTTTTCTGCGGAGGAAACCGCATTACCGCCATCGGCAGTGGCTGTGGTTGAACCTTCCGTTGCCGTGACGGCGCTTGCGGCGGGTACCGGCTGATACCAGCCCATGTATCTGCAGAGCGGATCCCAGCCGAATAAAATCACCAGACAGATGACGAATGCAATCAGCGTTTCCTTATCGAATTTCACGTTGTAAACCTTAATCCGGATCGTTATTGACGCCTCACATCCGACGCGGATTCCGGTGCGTCGGCGGGGCGTTTCCCCTTGCGGGGCGGCGGAACCGGGTCCAGCCCCCCCTTACAGAACGGCTGACAACGTGCCAGCCTCCACAACATCAGCAGACTTCCTTTCCAGAAACCGTGAAGCCGGAGCGCCTCCACTGCATAATGCGAACACGTCGGTTCAAATCGGCAGCAGTTCGGCAGCCAGGGCGAGATCGTCCACTGATAAACTTTGATGATGCCAATCAACACTCCGGCGGCGAGGCCGCCGTTTCCGGTGCAAGCAACCCCGCTTCGGCCAGCAGTCCCGCCAGTTCCCGCGTCGCCTCCTGGCGCTTGTATTTTTCCAGGCGGCGACGCGGAATCAGTATCAGCCGGCACGGCGGGAGATATCCCTTCAGAAGCCGGTAACTTTCCCACATCAACCGCCGCGCCCGGTTGCGTCTGACGGCCAGAAGACTGTATTTCCTGCCGCATATCACTCCGCAGCGCACGCTTTCATCCGGCGGCGGGGCGCAGACTGCAACCATACCGCGCCCCACCAGTTTTTTCCCGTTGAGGCGAACCTGATCAAATTCCGATTTGAACCGCAGTTTATCCGGTTTTCGCAGCCGTTTTTTCAAAGGTACGCCTGAGTTGGAAAAACGATCCGGAACAGCACGGCTCCGGACCGGAAATGATGGATTTTTTCGGAATGAATTACGCGGTCAGGCGGGCACGGCCTTTCTGACGGCGACGTTTGATGACCAGGCGGCCGGCTTTGGTCGCCATGCGGGCCATGAATCCGATTCTGCGCTTGCGGCGCCGGTTCGACGGCTGGAATGTTCTTTTCATTTTTCCTGTTCCTTATCATTCAGAATTGTTGCTTGATACAAAATTCATCAAATTACGGAATTCTTAAAATACATCCGTTTTCGACTTATTCAAGTGTAATTGTGATTTTTTTTGTCAAAAGGGTTATTTTTCAACCTCTGCGCGTACCGCCACGAAGAGCGGCGTCTTCCAATCCGGGACCTTGCAGACGACGCCGTCGAACTGAACCGTCTTCTCGACAAACTCTTCCAGATCAAGCGAGCCGGAACTCAGAAAATATTCCGTGACGTAGCGGTTCCCATCCCGCCGCAGCAGCGCATATTGCACCGTATCGGTCGTGGTCGAGCTCAAGGGTAGCACGTAACCGGTCACTTTTTTCTGTTCGCCTTCGCTCGGGGCGACTCCAAGCGCGGCGAGTTCCTTGAGGTATTCCGGAGTGAACGTTGTTTTCTGTTCCTGAGGCGTTTCCGCAGCGGCTTGCTGCGCCGGAGCGGAGGAGGCGGACGCTCCAACGGCTGCGGCACTCTTTTCCGCCGTCGTCTCCGCACTGACGGTCGTGGTGGACGCCGGGGCCGGAGTTGGAGTTTCTTTTACTTCGGCAGCTTCGGCGGCTGTCGCATTTTCTGTTTTTTCGGGGACGGCAACGACCGCGGGCGCTTCTTCTTTTGCTTCCGGTGTGGCGGATGTGGGGGCGGGGGCGGCTTCATCCTTCACCACAATGATGGCCGTCGCCGGCGCGGCGCTCTCCTTCTCCGCGGAAACTGCTGCATCGGCTTTCTTTTCCGGAACGGCCTCTTCGGCCGCCGTCGCGGTTTCTTCCGGCAGCGGGGCGGTCAGATTGATGTATAATTTTGCCGTGTAAAGCCGGATGCCGGCGGGCGGTTCGATCTGCGTCCAGCCGTAACGGGTTTCGCGGACGACCTTGAGTTCGGTGCCGGCCGGAAGTTCGCCGAGCAGAGGGGATGAGGCGCTCATGTCCGCATACATTTTAAGTGTCCGGGTTGTCCTGCCGTTGCGGATGTAAACTCCGGATACGTAAACCGGCGTTTTTTTCGGCGCGTTGATTTCGTAGAACTGCCCCACCTCCTTTTCGACATCCACCGCATCGCCGGAACGCAGTTTGACGACGACCGGAGCCTTCAATTCGGGGGCCAGGCGCACGTTGAGCAGATCGGCGTTCACGGTTCCGGGAACGCCCGCTCCGGCGACAAATCCGGCTCCCAGCAGTGCGGCGAGCGTGATATCACGGCATAAATTCATTTCCAGATCCTCCTTATGGTTGCGCGAAATTTATGAAATACCTTCATTCCAACATAACTTACATCGTTCCGAAAGCAAAAGCAACCCGTTTCCGCAATTTTTTCTCTTTTCACCGGGTTGCAAAAAATCTTCTCCGGTGATATATTCCGGTTTCCGGGAGAAAACGCCATGCCATCGGATGATTTCAATTCTTTTTTACAGTATCTGCGGACCGAACGGAATGCCAGTGAACATACCGTGGCCGCCTATCAGCGCGACATCACGGAATTCGTCACGCGCGTGCTGGACGGGCAAGCCGCCTTTTCCGCCTGGGATACCATTGAAACCGATCATGCGCGCCGTTTCGTTTATGCGCTGCACGAGGCGGGAGATTCGAAACGTTCGATTCAGCGCAAGCTCTCGGCGCTCCGTTCCTTCTTCCGTTACATGGTGCGCTGCGGACGGGTGAACGCCAATCCTTTCCTCAAACTGCCGCCATTGAAGAGCGATCATCCGCTGCCGCGGATTTTGAGTGTCCCCCAGATCGATCTGCTCACCGCCGCGGTTCAGGAGTTCTGGGTGCAGATGGCCGCAGGCGGCACCGCCAAATCGATCGACGGCGCCGAATTCTCCGCTGCCCGCGATCTGGCGATGGTCGAAACCATCTATTCCGGTGGACTTCGGATCGGCGAAACGGTCAATTTGAATGTCGGCGACCTCGATTTGATCGGCGGTTCCGTCCGGGTGCGCGGCAAGGGCAAGAAAGAGCGTCTGGGGTTGCTCGGCGCTCCCGCCCGGAAGGCGTTGCGTGCTTATTTGAAATTGCGCACCGCGTTCGGCGGCGCCCGTTCTCCGGAAGCTCCGCTCTTTCTCAATCAGTCCGGCGGGCGGTTGACGGCGCGCTCCTTTCAGCGCAATCTCAAAAACTATCTGCTCGCCGCCGGACTGCCGCCGGATCTGACGCCGCATAAACTGCGCCATTCATTTGCCACCCACCTGCTCGACGCAGGGGCTGATCTGCGCAGCGTCCAGGAACTCCTCGGTCATGAGAATTTGAGCACGACACAGATCTATACCCACGTCAGCGCCGAACGGTTGAAGGCGGTTTACAAGGAGGCGCATCCACGCGCGAAATGAGTTCCGTTCATTTCGAATGATTACGCAAATACGCCTGAAGCGCGGCGATCGTGCAGTGCTTGAGCTTGTGCCGGGAGCAGAATTTTTCCAGATCCGGCATCCGGGCCATCGTGCCGTCGTCGTTGAGAATTTCGCAGAGCACTCCGACCGGCGGCAGATTCCCCAGCTTCAGAAGATCAATCACCCCTTCGGTGTGACCGGCGCGTTCCAATACGCCCCCCGCACGTGCAAGCAGCGGATAAACGTGTCCCGGTGAATAAAAATCCTCCAGTCGGGAATCGGGATCCAGAATCCGGCGGATCGTTTCGGCGCGGTCAAAGGCGGAGACTCCGGTCGTCGTGCCGCTCACGGCATCGAGACTTTGACTGAATGCCGTTCCGCGCGGATCGTGTCTCCCTGCCGGAACATGCAGCTGCAATCGTGTCGCAATTCCGCCGTTCACCGGAACGCAGAGCACGCCGCGCCCGTATGAAACCATGAAATTGACATTGCCGGGTGTCGCATGGATTCCCGCACAGATGAGGTCGCCCTCATTTTCCCGGGATTCATCGTCGGTCAGGACGATCACTTCACCCGCCGCCAATGCGGCAACGGCCTCCGGAATCGATTCGAACATCTTCCACCTCCTGAGTGTGACTCTGACTCAAGGCGGATCGGCCGCGCCTGAAACAGTACGGAACGGAGCCCCATGCCGCCGTTCCGCCGCGCCATCCTCTCTCATCCGGACTCTCACCGTCGGTTCCGGAATTTCACCGGGATCAGTCCCCGTTAACGGGGGAGTCGCGGACTGTCACCGCCGGTGGGGAATTTCACCCCGCCCTGAAGATTTCCATATCCAATATAGCACACTTTCGCGCCAAAACAACCCGTATTCCGTTATCCTGACGTGCGGAAAAACGGAACGCGCGGCGGCCGGCCTACTCTTTGCATCGCACAAGATGGTACAGAATTTTGATGCAAAAATACACCACGAGCACCGGAAGCGACGACACAAAAAGATAACACCAGCCGAAATAAAGGGCGAACACCACTTCCGGCCCGCGTGGAATGTACCCGTTCAGTGTGATCGGCCCCCAGATGGCCGCGTTGGTGAATCCCCAGGAAAAAAGCCCGCCGCCCACGATCCACAATACCGGATGTTTCCGGAAGCGCAGCGCTGGATAAAATTCGTTCGCCAGGCAGCAGCCGAGCGGAAATACAACCGTGTACAATAGATAAATGATCAGGAAATAAAATTTCATGTTCCGCCGTTCCCTTCAGTGTTTTCCGCGTCTCGCAGCCGGGCTGAATGGAAAAATCCCCGATGCGCCACACTTATCACGGTACATCGGGGATTTCCATTCCGGAACACGAGGCTATTCACCCCGTCCGCAGCATTTCTTGTATTTTTTGCCGCTGCCGCAGGGACAGTCGTCGTTTCTGCCGACCTTTGGCGTGGTTCGGTGGAAGGAGACCGTCACCTCCGGCTTCTCCTCCTGCTGCGGCACTTCCGGTTCGGCCGGTGCGGTCGGAAGCGGAGCGAACTGCGGCGACGAAATCGTGATCGGCCCGCCGGCTTCGAACTGGGCGAGAATCTGATGACGCATCTCCTGCGGCATCTGAGCCAGAAGCTCTTCGAAGCTCATCAACCGGTTCACCGTCATCCGGAAGAGGTTGTGCGCGATGTCGTGATAGATCTGATCCATCATCGTCTTGAAGATTTTGTAGGCCTCCTGCTTGTATTCGACCAGCGGATCCTTCTGCGCGTAAACCCGCAGCGACATGCTTGAACGCAGATTATCCATCGCATAGAGATGTTCCTGCCAGAGCCGGTCGATCGCTTCGAGCACCGTGTGCCGTTCCAGGTATTGAATTTGCTCCTCCGGCATGCCGGCGTTGCGGTCGGCGTAGGCGCTTTCAATGCGGTCGACGATCTGAAGCGTGAGCTTGTCGGGATCGACGACCCGGCCGTTCTGGATGCCTTCGGTGAGCTCTTCCGGTTTGAAGTTGAGCTGGAACGTCAGATTCAAATACGCGATCAGCCGTTCCAGATGGAACGATTCGTCGGTCTCCTCCTTCTTCTGGTCGGCCTGGGAGGCGTTGACGATCTCCGCTTCGACGACCTGTTCAATGATGCCGAACAACACGTCGTGCGGAGTTTCCGACAGCAGCGCCTCCTTACGCAGCCCGTAAATGATCTCCCGCTGTTTGTTCATCACATCGTCGAAATCGAGCGTCCGTTTCCGGATCGAAAAATGGTGCTGCTCGACCCGTTTCTGCGCGGTTTCGATCGATTTATTCAACCACGGGTGCTGCAGTTCGTCGCCCTCTTCGAGACCGAATTTGTCGAAAATCTTGACGATCCGGTCGGACCCGAACAAACGCATGAGGTTGTCTTCCAGCGAAACGAAGAATTTCGACGACCCCGGATCCCCCTGACGCGAACACCGCCCGCGCAGCTGCCGGTCGATCCGGCGCGAATCGTGACGCGAACTGCCGATCACATGGAGACCGCCCAGTTCCGCAACGCCGGGCCCGAGTTTGATGTCGGTGCCGCGGCCGGCCATGTTGGTCGCGACGGTGACGGCGCCGATCTGTCCTGCGCGGGCGACGATTTCGGCTTCGTGCTGGTGATTTTTGGCGTTGAGGACATTGTGCGGGATGTTGCGCATCTTGAGCATCCGCGAAAGAATTTCAGAGTCTTCGACCGAAATCGTGCCGAGCAGCACCGGCTGCCCCTTGGCGTGCCGGGCCATGACGTCTTCGAGAATCGCGTTGAACTTTTCCCGTTTCGTCTTGAAGATGGAGTCGTTCTCATCCTTGCGGATGCACGGACGGTTGGTCGGAACGACGGTGACGTTCAATTTATAGATCTGATGGAACTCGTTCGCCTCGGTTTCGGCGGTACCGGTCATGCCGGCGAGTTTTTCGTACATCCGGAAATAATTCTGGATGGTGATCGTCGCCATCGTCTGCGTTTCCTGTTCGATCGGCACGCCTTCCTTCGCTTCCAGCGCCTGATGGAGTCCGTCGGAGAAACGTCGTCCCGGCATCAGACGGCCGGTATGTTCGTCGACGATCATCACCTTGCGGTCCTGAACGACGTAATGAACATCCTTTTCAAAGAGGCAGTACGCCTTCAACAGCTGCGAAAGATCGTGCAGCCGCTCGCTTTTCGCCGCGAACTCTTCCTGGAAGGCGTTGCGCCGTTCGACCTTTTCGGTGTCGGAGAGCGTCTCGTCGGTGTCGATCCGGTTGATCTCGGTGAGCAGATCCGGCATGATGAAGGCGTCGGGATCGTCCGGCGAAATCGTTTTGCGCCCGAGAGCCGTCAAATCAGCCTCATTGGTTTTTTCGTCGATCGAGAAATAGAGAATCTCCTGCACTTCCTGCAGCATGCCGCGGTTGGAATCGCTCCGTACCCGGTTCTCGAGTTTTTCAAGATCCTTGACGATTTCGCCGTCTTCAAGCACGTGCAGCAGCTGTTTGTGGGTCGGCAGCCCCAGTTTGACCTGGAGCAGTTTCAAGAGCGCCGCTTCGCGGCCGTCCGGAGTGAGATCCGGTTTTGCAAGTTCGGCCCGCGCTTCGCGCACCAGCCGGGAGCAGAGCAAATTCTGCCGGTTGTAGAGATCGGCCACCTTGGGCTGAATTTTGTCGAACTGGTGAGTCGACATCGGCACCGGACCGGAAATGATCAACGGCGTGCGCGCTTCGTCGATCAGGATGCTGTCGATTTCGTCGATGATGGCGAAATAATGATCGCGCTGAACCAGCTGGGACGCCTCCGTGGCCATGCCCATGTCGCGCAGATAATCGAATCCGAATTCGCTGTTGGTTCCGTAGGTGATGTCGCAGCCGTACTGAATGCGCCGTTCATCCGGGCGCTGCATGTTCTGCAGACAGCCGACCGTCAATCCGAGAAACCGGAAGACCGTTCCCATCCACTGCGAGTCGCGCAGCGCCAGATAATCGTTGACCGTCACCAGCTGGCAGTTGCGTCCCGTGAGGGCGTTCAGATAGAGCGGCAGCGTCGCGACCAGCGTTTTCCCTTCTCCGGTGGCCATTTCCGCGATCCCGCCGCGGTGCAGCGCGATGCCTCCCATGAGCTGGACGTCGAATGGAACCATATCCCAGACCATCGACTGTCCGCACACTTCAACCTCGCGTCCGACCAGCCGGCGGCAGGCGTTCTTCACCGTGGCGTAGGCTTCGCACATGAGGTCGTCAAGAGTTTCGCCGTTGGCGAGACGCTGACGGAATTCGGCGGTTTTGCCCTGCAGTTCCTCGTCGCTCAGGAGCTGATACTGTTCTTCGATTTCATTGATCCGGCGAACCAGCGGGCGCATTTTCTTGAGGTCGCGCTGGGATTTGGTTCCGAAAATTGCCTTGAGAATCGCTGTAATCATAATTATTTCGATCCCGGACGGTCGATCGGCAACCCCTGGCGGCAGAGCGGGCACTCCGCCGGATCGTAGGTCGGCAGCGTCAGTTTAAGTACACTGTGAAACGGCACATCGAATTTCGCGTCGCCTCCGGAACGGTCGACGATGACCGCCACTCCGACTACGTCGCCCCCCTTTGCGCGCACCAGATCGATCGTCTGCTGGACGCGCCCGCCCTTGGTGACGACGTCCTCCGCGACCAGAATTTTTTCGCCGGGTCGGATCGAAAATCCGCGCTTGAGCACCAGCTGCCCATCCTCCTTGTCCGCGAAAATCGCCCGGCAACCGAGGGCGCGGGCCACTTCCTGACCGACGATCAGTCCGCCGACCGCCGGAGAGATCACCGCGTCAACCGGAGTGTTCCGGAAGGCCTCGGCCAGATGGCGGCAGACGATTTCCGCCTTGTCCGGGTATTGCAGCAGCAATGCCGCCTGGAAAAAACGGTTGCTGTGCAATCCGCTGCGGAGCTGGAAATGGCCGGAAAGCAACGCCCCGGACTGTTCCAGAATTCCAATAATTTCCTTTTCTGTCATGATTCGACTCCTTATTGTCAAAAAAATCCATCCATTCCACTCTTCTCTCAAAAGCAGCGAGGCGCCGGCCCCGCCGCCGGATCGGAGGCGTTCTCTCCGACTCCGCCGACCGCGGTCGACGCCTGAAGCGGCCGATTGTCGTCTGCCCTTACCGGAAGGTATCCGGCGAGGACGGTTCGATCCAGAGATGGAAATCCACTTTGCGGTCACCGGCCTCCAGCGTGATGAGCGTATTCAACCGGGTCAGCAGCAGCGCATAGGGAATCTTCACTTCGCCGCCCGCGACGTTGACGGAAACGTTGCTGTCGCCGAGAATGTCCTCCGCCCGACGGATGGCGATCACCAGTTCGAGCATTCTGCTGAGCTTGTCGCGAAGCCTGGCGTCCAGCGCGTAGGAGTGATGGCACTTCGGGCAGACCGCCTGAAAATCGTCCCGGGCGACGTCGGCCAGGTTGAATTTGACGATGCCGTCACATTCCGGATCAAAACAATGAAAATCGATCTGCGCTTTGGCGCCGAGCTCATTGGCGTTGTTCTTCATAATGGATTTCGCATCCTTCCTGCCGCATCAAGCGTCGTCGCGTTGAATGATTTCGAGAATCTTTGCCGGAGCGCCGGCATTTTCAATGAGTTCGGAAATCAGCGCCGGATTCCGCAGTTTGCGCGAGATGCTGCCCAGAAGCTGCAGATAATTTTCCTGATTTTCATCAGGTGCGACGGTGAAGACGATTACACGCACAGGCTGGTCATCCTGGCTCTGGTAGTCTTCGACCGGGTTTTCGCAGACGCCGACGATCACGAAGGGATGGGTGATGTCGTTGACGCGGATGTGCGGCAGCGCCAGCATGCCGCCGACGCCGGTGGTCATCATCTGCTCGCGTTTCCAGGTCAGCCGGAAGATCATGTCGCGGCTGAGCTTGGTCAGATCCGCGGCGCGGGTGATCAGTTGATCCATGACCTCCAGTTTGTTGTGCCCGTCGAGCGACATGACCGAGTCCTTGGTGACGAACTGCGTAAAATAATACTTCATTTTTTTCTCCGTCAAAATCCTTTCGCAACCGCATCCGGCGCTCGATAGCCGGAACGCGCGGCGCCTTCCTGTCTGCTGAAAACAATATTTTTCTTTACAATATAGCTGCACTTTGATTTTTTCAACAAACTTCCTCCAAAAATATTTATTTTAAGGATATTTTTATCGAACTTTTCCTTTCCGGTTGAATTTAAGCAGTAACAGCGTAATGTCGTCGGCCTGTTCCGCGCCGCGGACGAACTCCTTCACCGCCGCGAGAATTGCCGCGCCGGTTTCCGAAGGGCTTCGGCCGACGGAATGAAGGAGCAGTTCATCGAACGCCGCGCCGCCGAATTCATTTTTCTCCGGATTGAGCGCCTCGGTCACGCCGTCGGTGTAAAGTACGATCATGTCCCCGTCATTTAATGTGACCGTCGCTTCGCCGTACGACTGGTCTTTGATGATGCCGAGAGCCGGGCCGTGGCATTCGGCAAGGGATTCAAGGGCACCGTCGGCGCGCAGCACGCGGGGAGGATTGTGACCGGCGTTGCAGAACGTTATGCTTCCCGTACGGCAGTCGAGGACGCCGATGAAATAGGTTACGAACATCAGGGAATCGTTGTTGTCGGCGAGCAGGGTGTTGATCCGGGCGGTCAATTCTGCCGGAGTCGTTGCCCGTTCCGCTTCGCTTCGCTGCAGAGTCTGCGTCATCGACATGAAGAGCGCCGCGGGAATGCCTTTGCCGGAAACGTCGCCGATCACGAAACAGAAGTGATTTTCGTCCGGATAAAAGAAGTCGTAGAGATCTCCCCCCACCGCCCGGGCCGGATTCAACGATGCATAGAGTGAAAACGCCTCCGTCTCCGGCAGCGGCGGCAGCATCCGGGGCAGGATGTCCGTCTGAATTTCCCGGGCGACCTGAAGTTCGCTTTCGATCTTCTGCCGGGCGGCGGCGTTCGCCTGAAGTTCGCGGGTGTGGCGTGCGAGCGCCTGCTGCATGGACCCGAAGGCATGAGTGAGCTGGCCGATCTCGTTCTGCCCGCGGACGGGGGGCAGTTCGACGTGGAAATTTCCTCCGCCGATTTCGCGGGCCGCCCGCGTCAGTCTGATCAACGGCGCCGACTGGCGACGGGCGATGACCACCACGGCCAGAAGCATCAGCAGGATGCCGAGGAGGGAGATCAGTCGCAGATTGTGTTCCAATGCGTGAAGATTGGCCGTGAGCTGTTCTTCCGGATAAGTGACCGCAAGGCTCCAGCCGGTGGTCGGAATCGGAGCGTAATAGAGACGTTCGCGTCCGTCTGTGAGCGGAGAAAGCTGCGAAAATGACGCCATCCCCTTCTGACCTGCGAGCATGGCCCGGCCGATGTCGCGGAGCAGGCGCGCTCCCCTGTTTTCGGTGAAGAGACGTTTTTCAAGGGTGTCGGCATAACTGAAGATGGTTGAATCCATGACGTCGGCGCGAAATTCCGGATCGGAATGATCTTCCTCCGGATTTTCCGGATAGGCGATAATTCGTCCGAACCGGGAGAGGATCATCTCCTGACCGTAGCCGAAGACGTCGGCGCGTTCCGCCAGACGATTGAGCCGTTCGAGCGAGAGATCGAATCCGGCAATCCCGATGAACCTCCCCTGTCGATCCCGGAGAATTTGTGAATAGGTGGTCATCATCGTATCGGCGACCCGGTCGAAATAGGGTTCGCTCCAGACGGATTGACCGCGCAGTTTCGGAATGACGAACCAGTCGAATCCGGTGTAGCGGTCGGCAGGGCCGCCGCGGCGGACTTTTCGGAGTTTCCCGTCGGCATCCTGATAAACGTAGATCATGAAGTAATCGGTATTTTCATTGAAACAGCGGTAGTCGTAGGCGATGCTGATGGCGCACAGGGGGGGAATCGCTTCGTGGAGGTGTTCGAAACTCTCGGCGAGAAATTCCATGAGTTCATCTTCATCGCATCCGGGGCCGTTCCGGAGTGCGACGGCGAATTCGTCAGCCGCGCTCATGATTGCGGGGAAATTCTGATTGATCCGTTCGGCGGCGAGTTCCACTGCCATAAGCGCGGTCCGGTTGAGTTCGGCGTCGGCGATGCGGCAGAACCGGTAATGAATCAGGACGAATACGCTGCCGAGGATC
This sequence comes from uncultured Victivallis sp., assembly GCA_944389815.1. GTDB lineage: Bacteria > Verrucomicrobiota > Lentisphaeria > Victivallales > Victivallaceae > Victivallis. Next base: position 33,921 of record CALXNS010000070.1, read on the forward strand.
ACGACCAGCAGAAACACGGTGATCGCGCTTCCTCTGGCGGCCAGGCTCCAGTCGCGAAACGGACGGATATGCATGTTACGGCGCCTCCTCAACCTGGAGCGGCGCGAACGTTTTAAAATCGGGCGCCGTCCGGATTCTGCCGCTGCGCTTCAATAACTGGACGGCGTCGGTGTAGTTTCTCTGTTCCAGCGTGCCGTTTCGTCGCGGGTCGTTCAGTTCGAGATCTGCGCCGAAGTGCCGGAGCATCCATGATTGATGTGCCGGGTCGAACGGATAATCGAGTTTCCGGCATTCGCGACGGACCAGGCGCAACGCTTCCGCCGGATTGCGGAGCGCTTCGCGCCACCCCTCCAGAACCGCGGCGCGCATCGCCCGGCAGACGTCGGGATTTCGGCGGACGGTGCCGGCGTCGGCATAGAGCCCGTCTTCCGGAATGTTCAAGCTGAAATTCCGCATCCGGAAGCAAATCAGCTCTCCAGGCGAAATTCCCGCGGCAAGCAGCAGGTAATATTCGTTATACTCCATTACCGAAATGAATTCAGCTCCCTCCCAGAGAAAGAGAGCAATCCCGTCGTTGATCGGAATCCTTGTGGCGGCGGGGGCGAAACGTTGCAGGAAAAGTTCAGGAAGCAGTCCCGAATCGCCGCTCCACACGGCACACCGGAGGTCGGGGCCGAAGCGTTGCAGCGTTTCGGCCTCTCTGCCGATTCCGGCGCGGCGTCTGCCGACGAGGAGAATCGAGGAGTTGCAGCTGAGCTGGGCGATGTTGACCGGTTCGAGACCGGAGTTCGTCGCTTCGATCGCCGCAAGCAGCGGAGCGACCAGGAAGTCGCATTCCGACTTCCGCAACGCGTCGAAGACCGAATTTCCGGGGGAGGTGTGGCGCACTTCCACGTCAAGTCCGCGGCGACTGAAGATGCCGTGTTCTGCGGCGTAGTAGTAACCTGCGAACTGCGCCTGCGGTTTCCACGGCAGCATCAAGGTATACTGTTTTTCAGCCGCGTCCGCCGTCAGGACGGAAGCGGTCGTCAACAGGAGAACGGCACACCGTTGAATGATTTGCACAAACCCGTTCATGGTAAGGAGAAACATAACACCGTGTCGGCGATTCTGCAAGGTGCGGCAGGGAAAAAACTTCAAAGTTTTCCGGAATTCCTTGAAAAATCCGGTAATATGATTAAATTAAACGTTCAGTATTTTTTCATTATTTCAATATTTCACCATATTTCAACAAGGGCGAGGGAAAATGAAATATCTGGAACTGACGGTGGGGGCGGTGTTGGTATACAACTTCGTGCTCTCCCGTTTCCTGGGAATCTGTCCGTTCCTGGGAGTCTCGAAACGGCTCGGTACGGCCATGGGTATGTCGGGGGCGGTGATTTTCGTGATGACGCTGGCGTCGTTCATCACCTCGTTGCTCTACCGGCATGTGCTGCGTTTCGAATATGACGGGCGGACGGTGGATATCGGATTTCTTCAGGTGCTGCTTTTCATTCTGGTGATTGCCGGTCTGGTGCAGTTGATTGAGATCATGCTTCAGAAACTCAGCCCGATGCTCTATCAGGCGCTGGGAATTTATCTCCCGCTCATCACGACCAACTGTGCGGTTCTCGGGGCGGCGACGATCAATGCAAACAACAATTACACGGTGCTGGAGGCGACGGTTTTCGGCTTTTTCTCCGGTGTCGGATTCGCGTTGGCGCTGCTGCTTTTCGCAAGTCTGCGCGAACGGCTCGATCTTGCGGCCGTGCCTGCGCCGTTCAAGGGGACCGCGATCGCATTGATCACGGCCGGGATTCTCGCAATGGCGTTCGTCGGATTCTCCGGCCTCTGCTGATAAATCAAGGATTCAGAAAAAGATGGGTACATTGACGGCGGCGGTAATGGTGATGGCGGGCATCGGTCTCGCGCTCGGCGTGGTGATCGGATTCTTCGCAAAATTGTTTCAGGTGAAAAGCGACGCGCGCGTCGAACTGGTAACGGAATTGTTGCCGGGCGCCAATTGCGGCGGTTGCGGGAAGGCGGGCTGCTCCGATTTTGCCAAGTCGGTGGTTTCCGGAGAGAATCCGCCGAGCAAATGTCCGGTTTCGAGCAAGGAACAGGTGACGGCGATCGCGCTGGCGCTGGGGATCGACGCAGGAGAATCGTTCGCGAAAAAGGCGGTGGTCTGCTGCGGCGGCGACCGGGAGCAGACGCTCCGGCTGGCGAATTACAACGGCGTGCTCGACTGTGTTTCCGCCTCGCTGGTTGCGGGCGGGCCGAAGGGGTGCGCCTACGGTTGTCTCGGGATGGGAACCTGTGCACGGAAGTGCCCGTTCGGCGCGATAGAGATCATCAACGGCCTGGCGGTCATTCACAAGGAGCTCTGCGTCGGCTGCGGCACCTGCGTGGCGGTCTGTCCGCGCAATGTCATCAAACTGGTTCCGGCGGAGGCGGAGGTTCACGTCTACTGCAATTCCCCGGCGAAGGGACCGGCCAAGAAGCAGGTCTGCCGCGTGCCGTGCCTCGGCTGCCGGAAGTGCGTCCGGGCGGCGGAAGGAAAGTTCACGGTCAACGGGTTCCGTGCCGAAGTCAATTATCAGGCGCCGGAATTGCCGACGGCGGAGGATGTTCAGAAGATCGGCTGTCCGACCGGCTGTCTGCTTACCGCCGAAGAGCATCTGCGTATTGAAATGAACGAACCCGAATGGAGCGCGGGAAAAGATGAATAAGAACGTCAAAACATTTCACGGCGGAATCCATCCTGCCTGTGACGGCAAGTCGCTGTCGAATGGGGTTTCGGTGCAGCGCGCGCCGTTGCTCGACAAGTACCGGGTGGTGATTTCCGAAAATGTCGGCAAACCGCCCAAACCGGTGGTCGAAGCTGGAGCATGTGTCAAGAAATATCAGTTGATCGCCGCGGCCGACGGTTTCGTCTCCGCCAATTTGCATGCTCCGACCAGCGGTCGGGTCACCGGTATCGTCGAGGTGCCGGGGGCGATGGGGGTGCCGGTCCAGGCGATTGAAATCGAAGCGGATGGGGCGGATGAAGCGGGCGAGCTCCTTCCGGCGCTCGACTGGCGGAACTGCGATGTGGCGTTGTTGCGCAAACGAGTCGAAGAAGCCGGGCTGGTCGGCATGGGCGGAGCGGCGTTTCCGACTCACGTGAAGTTGTCGCCGCCGCCGGAGAAGAAGGTCGACGTGCTGGTGCTCAACGGCGCCGAATGCGAACCGTATCTGACCGCCGACCATCGTCTGATGGTGGAACAGCCTGAAGCGGTGCTGGAAGGCGCGGCGATTTCAGCGCGGATCCTCGGCGTGACGAAGATTTACATCGGCGTGGAGATCAACAAAGCTGATGCGATCGATGCACTCAACGCTCATGCAGCGGAGTTCGGAATCGAAGTTGTGCCGCTCAAGGTGCAATACCCGCAGGGTTCGGAAAAACAGTTGATTTTTGCGATCACCGGTCGGAAGGTGCCGGCCGGCGGACTGCCGATGGATGCCGGATGTGTCGTTCAGAATGTCGGGACCGCCGCGGCGCTGGCCGATGCGGTCATCCGGGGAATCCCGCTGGTGGAGCGGATCGTCACCGTGACCGGCGAAGTGGTTGCGCATCCCGGGAACTGGCTGTTGAAGATCGGCACCCCGGTGATCCGGGTTGTTGAATGGGCCGGCGGCGTCACCGAGGAGCCGGGGAAACTGATTCTCGGCGGACCGATGATGGGCTTTGCTCAGAAAAGTTTCGATGTGACCGTGACGAAAAACACCTCCGGTATTTTACTGCTGCCGCGGACGGTGGCGGTGACCTACGGTTCAAGTCCCTGCATCCGGTGCGGCCGGTGTGTGGCGGGTTGCCCGATGAATCTGGTGCCGTGCGCGCTCGGCAACGCGGTCGAGGCCGAACGGTTTGATCTTGCCGCGCAGAATCATGTGATGGACTGTCTGGAGTGCGGTTCATGCGCTTATGTTTGTCCGGCCCATCGGCCGCTGGTTCAGCATATGCGTCGGGCGAAGGCGGAAATTCGCAAGCGGAAAAAGTGAAAGCAATTGAGAGCATATCATGAGTGACGGTGAAAAAACAACTGAAGTGATGCTCCCCACCGGGTCAGACCTGGTGTTGAGCGTGTCTCCCCATCTTTCCGCGGCGGACAGTGTCCGGCGGATCATGTACAAGGTGTTGCTGGCGTTGATCCCCGCGTGCGTTGCCGGAATCTGGTTTTTCGGCTGGCGCGCGCTTGCGGTGATCGTGGTGACGGCGCTGTTCTGCATCGGAGCCGAAGCGCTCTGGTGCCGGATCGCCGGGAAACCGGTTCTCGGAACGATTGCCGACGGCAGTGCGGCGTTGACCGGCGTGCTGCTGGCGCTGAACCTGCCGCCGGAAATTCCGTTCTGGATCTGTCTGGTCGGCGCGTTTCTGGCGATCTGGCTGGGGAAACAGGTGTTCGGCGGTCTCGGGAACAATCCGTTCAATCCGGCGCTGGTTGCGCGGGTGGGGTTGCTGATTGCGCTGCCTGCGGCGATGACGACGTGGACGCCGCCGCGCGGGATGGGCGCCGATTCTCCGGCGGCGGCGGAATTCTACAGCCCGTCGACGCTTCATAAGCTCCAGGGGAAAAAGGTGGGGCTTGACAGTGTGACGCATGCGACGGAGCTCGACAGCGTGACTTGTGCAACTCCGCTGGGTGTAGTCGGCACCACGCCGAAGATTCTCGATAAATCCTTCGAGGCGCAGCAAAATTTTCAGGCGGTGGACAATAATGAGATGTTGTGGCGCTACTTTCTTGGGATCAAGGGCGGCTGCATCGGAGAGACCAGCATTCTTGCATTGCTGATCGGCGGCATTCTGCTGATTGCGTTCAAATTGATCAACTGGCGGGTGCCGATCTGCTACATCGGCACGGTGGCGGTGTTCACCGGGTTGGTGAACTACTTCTTTCCGGGAGTTACGCCGACGCCGCTCTTTCATATTCTGACCGGCGGGCTGGTGCTTGGCGCGTTCTTCATGGCCACGGATATGGTCACGTCGCCGATTACTCCGACCGGCTGCATCGTTTTCGCGATCGGCTGCGGGATTATTACCAGCGTAATCCGGATCTGGGGAAATTATCCGGAAGGAGTCAGTTTCTCGATTCTTTTCATGAATGCTCTGGTGCCGCTGATTGATCGCTGGTGCGGTCAGCGTCCCTTCGGCTACACCGTGAAACGCGAGGTGGCGAAATGACGAAACTCAAGGAAACGGAAAACCTCTGGATTCTCGGATTGTTTCTCGGGATAACCGGATTGATTTCGGCACTGGTGCTCGCGATTTTCTCCGATCTGGTCAAGGAACCGATCGCCGCCGCCGAACTGCGCAGTACGAATCAGGCGTTGCAGCAGATACTCCCGCCCTTCGACAATCAGCCGTCTCGGACATCAGTGAAGATCAAGGCGGAAAACGGTTCGGAATACACCTTCATGGGCGCATTCAAAGACGGGCGGCTGGTCGCATTGGCGGCGATCGGAGCGAATGCCGGATATGCCGGACTGGTGCATGCCATGGTCGGTTTGAATCCCGATGGATCGATTCGCGCCGTGCTCATTACCCGGCATAACGAAACCCCGGGACTTGGTTCCTACGTCTGCGAACGGAAGTTCCAGAAGACGATCTTCAATTTGTTCGAACCGAAACCTGAGGGGCTGCCGCCGAATAGTTTCCTGGATCAGTTTGACGGCAAAACCGCCAGGGTTGCCGCGAACTGGAAGGTTCGCAAGGACGGCGGTTCGATGAAATACATCACCGGCGCAACCGTGACCAGCCGGGCGGTGACGGAACTTGTCAGTGAACTGGATCGCTGCTATCTGGCCAACAAGGCGGAGATCATTGGAGCCTTGAATTCGCAGGAGGGGAAATAAGCTATGAGTCTGCTCAAAGATTTCACCCGGGGCATCTGGAAGGAGAACCCGGTACTGGTGCTGTTGCTCGGCACCTGTCCGACGCTGGCCTTGACCACCAGCGCCACCAATGGTTTCGGCATGGGGATGGCGACGACGTTCGTGCTGGTGGGGAGCAATCTGGTGATCTCGTTGATCGCCGGAATCGTGCCCAAGAAGATTCGGATTCCGGTTTACATCGTGGTGATTGCGACGTTTGTGACGGTGATCGATCTGTTGATGAAGGCGTATGCGCCGCCGGCATTGTATGCGGCGCTCGGAATATTCATTCCGTTGATTGTGGTGAACTGCATTGTGCTGGGACGGGCGGAGGCGTTCGCGTCGAAGAACGGCCCCATTCATTCGATTCTGGACGGTCTCGGCATGGGACTGGGATTCACGCTGACGTTGACGATGCTCGGGATCATCCGGGAGATGCTCAGCACCGGTTCGGTGTTCGAGGTGAAGGTGATCACCGCGTGGACGACTGATTTCCTGCTGCCGTCGGCCGCGCCGGGGGCGTTCATCATCGTTGGGACGATTCTGGCGCTGAAGAATTACTTCAATCGCCGCGCCGCGATCAAGGCGGGGAAACTCTATGTGCCGCCGGAAGGACTCGACTGCCGCCATTGCCGGATTTGTTCGCTGCCGGAACATGACGAGGAGAAGCGCGAAAAATAAGGGTCAATGGTCGCACTCCGGAAGCGGAATATCCGTTTTCGAAGGGAGGCGGCGGAAAATAAACCGGCGAAGTTTCCGTTCGGAACTTCGCCGGTTTTGTTTTTCCTTTCCGGCAAAAGAGATGCTGCTGCCGGGACATGAGGAACGCGTTATTGCTGCTGCGCCTGGGCGGCAGCGGCTGCCGCTTCGCGCGCTGCGGCTTCCTCTTCCTCAAGAGCTTCGAGAAACCGGGTCTTGTCGCTTGCCTTCATATAGGCTTCCTCTGCGGAGATGTTGCCGGCGTCGAATTGTTTCTGGATGGAACTGTCCATCGCCATCATGCCGCGGTCGCCGCCGGCGTCGATGATGGTGCGGATGTTGGAAATTTTTCCTTCCCGAATCGTGTTGGGCAAGCCGTCCGCCCAGAGGAGGATTTCGTGAACCGCCACGCGACCGCCGTTTTTCTTGCGGCAGAGGAGCTGGGAGACGATCGCCTGAAGACATTCGGCGAGCATGGTTCTGATCTGCGCCTGTTCGTTGGCGGGGAATGCGTCGATGATACGGTCGACGGTTTTCGGGGCGTTGTTGGTGTGCAGCGTCGCGAAGACGAGCATTCCCATGGCGGCGCAGGTCAAGCCGAGACGGATCGTTTCGTTTTCACGCATTTCTCCGATCAGAACGATGTCCGGGTCGGAACGCATTGCACCGCGCAGTGCGCGCGGAAACGATTCGCTGTGGATGCCCACTTCCCGGTGAACGATCGTGCAGAGTTTGTTTTGATGTACGAATTCGATCGGGTCCTCGATGGTGATGATATGGCGCTGCATGTTGTCGTTGATGTAGTCGATCATCGCGGCAAGCGTCGTCGATTTCCCCGAACCGGTCGGGCCGGTAACCAGGACGAGTCCGGATTTGTATTTGCAGATCTCCTTGAGCTGTTCGGGGAGCTTCAGCTCCTCCAGCGTCAGAATTTTGCTCGGAATCTGACGCATGACGCAACCCATGCCGTGGTAATTGTAGAGATAATTCACGCGGAAACGGGCCAGCCCCGGAATTTCGTGGGCGAAATCGAGGTCGTGGGTCGCCATGAAGTGATCCCAGCGCCTGGGGGGCAGACAGATCTCCTTGAGCAGTGACTCCATTCGTTCTGCCGTGATGATCTCTTCGTCGAGCACCTGAATGTTGCCGTGAATACGGGCCTTGGCCGGCCCGTCGATCGCAAGGTGAAGGTCCGAACCGCCCAGGCTGAGCATTTTGCGGAGATAACGATTGATTTGTGGTTCGTTCGCCATGGTTGATTTTGACTCCTCTTCTATTTCGCGTTTCTGGCGGCCTGCAGTTTCCGGGCTTCGCGCGTGGCCCACTCCTGCTGCAGCTGCGCGAGAATCGCCTGATCGCGCATGTAACTGCGGGCGATTTCGTGCGTGATGAGATTGCGTTTGTATTTTTCCAGCAGACACTGATCAAGCGTGCACATGCCCTGTTTGGCGCCGATCTGCATGGTCGACTTCAGTTTGAAGGATTTGCCCTCGTTGATGATATTGCTTACCGCCATGACGTTGGTCAGAATCTCATACGCCAGCGTCAGACCGCCCATGCCGTCCGGGATCAATCTCTGGCAGACGATTCCGCGCAGACTGCCCGCGGTCATCGCGCGGATCTGCGGCTGCTGGGTCGGCGGAAATACGTCCAGCAGCCGGTTCAGCGTGTTCGCCGCGTCGCTGGTGTGCAGTGTGCCGATCACCAGGTGTCCGGTCTCGGAAGCGGTGATGGCATTTTCGATGGTTTCGAGGTCATGCAGTTCGCCGATGACGATGATGTCGGGGTCTTCGCGCAAAGCCGCCTTCAACGCGGTCCGGTAACTGATGGTGTGTTTGCCGATTTCACGCTGATTGACCTGGCACCCCTTGGGTTCCTGAAGGATTTCGATCGGGTCTTCCACGGTGATGATGTGGTCGGTACGCTTGTTGTTGATGATGTCGACCATCGAAGCGAGCGTGGTGGTTTTACCTGAACCGATCGGCCCGGTGACCAGCACGAGGCCGTTGTGATAATCGAGCATCCGCCGGATGGTGACGATGTCGTGATCGAGAAATCCGAGCTCCTCCAGGGAGCAGATGTGATCCGGCACCAGCCGGTAACTGCCTTCGACGCCGTCCTTGTGATACATCAGACAGACGCGGAACCGGTCGCGGCCGACTTCCAGCGCGAAGTTGATGTCCAGATCGTCCTTGAACGCCTGCTTGCGTTCCGGCGAGAGCAACACGGTATTGAGCCGCTCCGCATCTTCCGCGGGAATAATGTAATCATCGATCCGTTCGATCTCCAGCATCCGGCGGACGAACGGCGCGCTGCCGGCAGAGATGTGCAAATCGCTGCAGCCGAGGGCGCGCAGACAGGTGAGAAGCGTGATCATCACTTCGGCGACCTGGGCGTCGGTCATCTGGGAAACGCCCCGCAGGCTCGGCAGATCCTCGTAGGATTGAATGGAATTCGGGTCGATGTCCACCGCGTCAAAACGGGTCGCGGAGTCTTGAACGATACCACGCCGTTCCCGTTTTTTCTTCTTTTCCCCGAATTCATCGTCATCCTCGCCGTCGCCTGCCGCAGGCTGTTGCGATGTGGTCCCGGTGTGGCTCTCCTGCGGGAATTCCGGCCCGATGCCCATATCGGCCTGAGAAACGGCGTAATCGATCACCTGTTGAATCTGATCGAGCACGGATTGCGCATCCTCCTCCGAGAGGCCTTCTACGAGTTTGTCGAGCACGGCTTGCGCATAACCGGTCAGGTCGGGCGAGCCCAGGGAACGGAAGAGTTGTTCGGCTTCGGCGCGGGTCATTGCCCCGTTGCTGACCAGCGCGAAAATAAACCATTGTACATCAAGCGGCATATCGTCCCTCACAGTTTGAAATTGTGATTATTACTCCCCGATGATCTTGATCAGCACCCGCTTGGAGCGGCGCCCGTCGAATTCGCCGTAGAAAATCTGTTCCCACGGGCCGAAGTCCAGTTTCCCGGCGGTGACGGCGACGACCACCTCGCGCCCCATGATCTGACGCTTCAGATGGGCGTCGGCATTGTCCTCGAAGCCGTTGTGATGATATTGGCTGTGGGGCTGTTCGGGCGCGAGCTTCTCCAGCCAGCGTTCGAAATCCGCATGCAGTCCGGATTCATCGTCGTTGATGAAAACCGAGGCGGTAATATGCATGGCGTTGCAGAGCAGAAGCCCTTCGCGAATGCCGGACTCCCGCAGCGCGTCTTCAACTTGCGGGGTGATATTGAGGAATCCGCGCCGGGCGGGAATGTTGAAAAACAGCTCTTTTCGATAACTTTTCATGCTCTCCTCCGCAGTAAGGACTCCTTCACGTCGTCGATGATCTCCTCCAGCGAACGCTCCGGACTCCAGTTGGTCAACTCCCGGATGGCGGCGATATCCGGTTTTCTGCGCCGCATATCCTCGAACCCTTTTTCGTAGGCTTTCTCATATGAAACTTCTTCGATGGTCGAACTGCTTCCGGTCCGGGCGATCACCAGTTCGGCGAGTTCCCGGATCGTGACCAGACGCTGGCTGCCGATATTGTAGATTTTGCCGAAAGATTCCTCTCTGGGCAGCAGCGCCCGCAGCGCCCGCACCACGTCCAGCACATGGCAGAAACAGCGGGACTGATTGCCGTCGCCGTAAACCTGAAGCGGTTCGCCCGCCAGCGCCCGCCCGACGAAACGCGGCACCACCATGCCGTAGCGTCCGGTCTGGCGCGGGCCGACCGTGTTGAAGAAGCGGACCACCGTTCCCGGCAGGGCGTTGCCGCGGTGGAAGGCCATCAGGTAGAATTCGTCCAGCAACTTGCTGCAGGCGTAGCACCACCGGGAATTATAGGGCGAACCGATCAGAAGGTCGTCGCCTTCGTGAAACATTTCCCGGGTGGATTTGCCGTAAACTTCGCTGGTGGAGGCGAGAATGATCCGGCGATGATGTTTTGCCGCCGCCTTGAGCAGATTTTCCGTACCGTGCACATTGGTGGTGATCGTGCGGACCGGATCGTGCACCACCAGCTCGACGCCGACCGCCGCCGCCAGATGAAACACCGAATCCGCCGCGGCGACTTCGCGTTGAATGAGCGCTTCGGCGTCGAGTACATCCGCTTCGATCACGGTGAGGTTCGGATGGCCTGCGACATTTTTGAGATTTTCGCGCGACCCGGTCGAAAAATTGTCGATGACGACCACTTCGTCGCCGTCCGCCAGAAACGATTCCGTCAGATGGCTGCCGATGAATCCGGCCCCGCCGGTGATCAGATGACGCATGAGTGATTGGTTCCTTGATATGATGAAATAATGATTATGACGCCTGAATCGTATTCCCTCCGGCGCTGTTGTGAATCTTATGCCAGATGCCCGCTGCCGGACCGGAAAGAATGTACAGTGAAATCAGCAATGCCAGTGCATTCACCTGAAATATGGCGATCAACACCAGCATCGTGAGCAGCAGAGTCAGCCGTTTCCGGTTGCGCCGGGTGGAGAGCAGCCATTTTCCGACGTGGAAATAGGGGAGCGGGGAAACCATCAGCAATCCGAGCACCGCCGCGTAGACCGGCAGCCAGAATGCCAGACGGTACAGATCCCACGAACAGTTCTGGGCGTAAAGCACCGTAATGCAGATCGCCGCCGCCGCGCCGGGCGAGGGCAGTCCGGAAAATTTTTCGCTGCTCTTCCGCTCCAGAATCGCATGGACATTGTAGGTGGCCAACCGCAGCGCGGCGCAGCCGAGGTAAATCGAACAGAGACTGTAAACCATGATCTCCTGCGCGGTTTTAAGTTCCCAATCGCGCAAACTGTGGGTCATGATCGCCACCAGCGTCGCGGGCGCCACTCCGAATGTTACCATGTCGGAGAGCGAATCCATCTGCAGCCCGTGCATGCTCGCCGCGTTGAAGAGCCGCGCCGCAAAACCGTCGAGCGCATCGAACACCATTGCAAAACAGATGACCAGCGCACTGACGGCAAATACCCCAAGCGCGTTTTCCGGCTGCTGCATGCCTCTCTCATACGCGCGCAACGTCCAGAGAATCGCCGCGAATCCGCAGAGGGAATTGCACAATGTTAAGGTATTCGGCACATATTTGAGCCAGCGTCGGGTTTGGAGTAGATTACGAAAACGCTGTTTCATTTTTCCGCCAGCTTTCCAGCAACCGCCATGATGGTTTCTCCGGCTCGAACCCGGTCGCCGACTTTGATTTTGAGTTCGAATCCTTCGGGCGGCAGATAGAGTTCGGTGCGCGATCCGAATTTGATCATGCCGTAAATTTCTCCTTTGACCAGTTTGCGTCCCGGTTCGACCGGGCAGACGATCCGGCGGGCGATCGCACCGGAGATCTGGCGCACCGCCAGCGGGAATTCCGCGCCGGCGGCATAACCGGTGCCGATAATGGTCATCGCCTCATTGCGTTGTCCGCATTCGGGGTGTCGCGCATCGAGATATTCGCCTTCGCGGTAGAATTTCCCGGTGACGTGGAATTCCGCCGGGGCGCGGTTGACGTGGACATTGAGTACGGAAAGAAAGATGCCGATCCGCAGTGCATCCCCTTTGAACGGCGGAAAGTCGAAATCGTGAACCACTTCGATATCCCGGACCACGCCGTCGGCCGGCGCGAGGACAAGTTCCGGAGCCGTCGGAATTTTTCGCGACGGCGAGCGGAAAAACGCCGCCAGCGCCGTCCACAGAATCAAGGCGACAACCGCGATGCTGATGCCGCTGCGCGGGCAGCCTGAACGAGCCAGCCAGATCCCGGCAACGATCAGCAGCAGTGCGATGAGGCCGCCGGTGCCCCATTCGCGGATCCCATATCGAGTCAACGTCATCATCAATATCGCCTTTCCGTGGAAATAACTGAAAAATCACTCCGTCCGGGTAATATAGTGCGCAATCAACACAAATGCAACCGCTTCAAGCATTGTTTCGGTGCGATCTGCGTCCGTCGCGCCGCTTCCGGTATTTTTTTACCAGTTCAATGGTGATGAAATACGCCGGAATCGCACTCAGCAACCCCAGAAGCAGTCCGCCGGTGAAAAATGAGAGCGCCACATCCGTCCCCAGCGAACGGAATGCTTCGAAACTCGGAGTGGTCAGGAGAGCCTGCAGTCGCGCATGCAGTTCGGCGTAACGGAACGGACGGAAGATCAGATAACTGCCGAGCCAGCATTGAAGCGGATAGATCAGGAACACGGAGAAATGGTTCGACACAAAGGTGAAGGCGATCGCCGGCACCTTCGCCGCCCGCAGTACGAACGCCAGCGGAATGACGATCACGAGCTGACAGAAGAGCGGAATGAAAAAGCCGATGAAAAGCCCGAGCGCGACGCCCCGGGCGATATATTCCGGCGATCCGCGGGTTCGCATCAGTTTCAAATAATAATAGCGGATCGTTTCGCCGATGCGCCGTCGCGTCGCGGCGTTTTTCAATTGTTCATTCATGCTGTACGATCCGTCATTTTTCGTCATTGCCGGTCGGAATCCTCCCGGCGAGAGCGCTCGACCACTATGAACTATAACCGCAAAATCGTGAAAATGCAATCTTTCCGGGCTTTACTTTGGCTTCTGAATGTGGTATTTTATGAAAAATTCCGTTTCGGTAAGCCATGAAGGAGTTCACAGCCATGGAAAAATCCCCTCGTTCGCTCCATTTGCAGATCGCCGTCGCCGGCCGCACCAACGCCGGGAAGTCCAGTTTTCTCAATCTGGTCGTCGGGCAGGATGCCGCGATTGTTTCTCCGCAGCCGGGGACCACGACCGACGTCGTCGAAAAGGCGATGGAACTTCTGCCGATCGGGCCGGTGCTCTTTCTTGACACCGCCGGAATCGACGATCATACCGCGCTGGGTGACCGGCGTGTCGGGCGCAGTTTCCGGGCGATCGACCGCGCCGACGTGATTTTGCTTGCGGTGGAGGCCGGCGCCTGGGGAGAACCCGAGGAACGGCTGCTCGCCGCAGCGCGCGAACGGAAAATCGCACTCGTTCCGGTCGTCAATAAAATCGATTTGTATCCACCCGCCCCGGAGTTTCTCGAATTCCTCCGGGAGAAGAGCTCCTTCGCTCCGCTTACGGTCAATTCCACCGGCGGCCCCGCCGAACGCGAACGGGTTCTCCCGCTGCTCAAAGATGCACTGCTTGCCGCGTGTCCGGAAGATTTTCTGCACACGCCGCCTCTGCTCGGCGACCTGGTCCCGCCCGGCGGTGTCGTCGTCATGATCGTTCCGGTCGATACGCAGGCGCCCAAGGGGCGGTTGATTCTGCCGCAGGTGCAGGCGATCCGCGACGTGCTCGATCATGACGCGATGACGTTGGTCGTGAAGGAGAACCGTTATGCCGAAACATTGCGCAAACTCGCGGTCCGGCCCGATCTGGTGATCTGCGACTCTCAAGTGGTCGGATTGATGGTGCGTGAAACACCGCCTGAAGTTCCCTGTACGACCTTTTCGATTCTCTTCGCCCGGCTCAAGGGGGATATGGAAGCGCTTGCCGCAGGAGCGGGAAGCATCCGGGGGTTGAAACCCGGCGATCCGGTGCTGATTGCCGAGGCGTGTACCCATCATGCCTGCGATGAAGACATCGGGCGCGTCAAGATTCCGAAATGGCTCGGCGGGAAGGTCGGCGGTCCGCTTCGCATTTCCGTGACTGCCGGGCGCGATTATCCGGCGGATCTGCGCGAATATAAACTTGTCGTCCACTGCGGCAGCTGCATGCTCAACCGGCGCGAAACCCTCCGCCGCATCGAACTTGCCCGGCAGGCGGGCGTACCGGTGACCAATTACGGCATGACGATCAGCTTCTGCCACGATGTACTCGAACGGGTGCTTTCGCCGTTCCCGGCGGCGCTTGCCGCGTTTCGTCGCGGAGCGAAGTAATGGCGATGGAACCCTTCCGGGAGTTGTGCCGTCTGACGGGCGAGGCGGTGGTGAAATACCGCATGATCGGTGACGGCGACCGCATTCTTGTCGGCCTCTCGGGGGGGAAGGACAGTTTCGCGTTGCTGCACGTGCTTCACGAACTGCGCCGGCGGGCGCCGGTGCGGTTCGACGTGATCGCCGCGACATTCGATCCCGGATTCCCCCAGTTCAACGTCGATGGAATTGCCGCTTATTGCCGGAAGATGAACTGGTCTCACCGGGTCGTGGCGCTGCCGATGGCGGAAATTCTCCGGGAAAAGGCTGCGGAGAAACGTGCCGGAACCGTGATGCCCTGCGTCCTCTGTTCGCGGCTGCGGCGCGGAAAACTTTACGGGCTGGCGGTCGAGGAGGGGTGTTCACGCCTTGCGCTCGGGCAGCATTTCGACGATATTGCCGCGTCGTTTCTGATGAGTTTCTGCCGCGGTCAGGGGCTGGGGACGATGGGACCGAATGTGCCGGTTCAAACCCGCGGGAAGGCGCTGCACGTCATCCGGCCGCTCGCTTTCGTGCCGGAATCGCTGATCGTCGCCTGCCGTGACGGCTGGGAACTGCCGTCCGCCGGGATGTGTCCTTATGAGGAAACGCTCAAGACCGGCGACCGGGAGCGTTTCCGGGAACTGATCGAACGCCTCGGAAAGGAGATCCCGAATCTGCGCAGTCAGATGCTTCATTCGCTCTCGAAGATCCGGGCGGAACACTTGTTCGATCCGGAATATCTGTCGCTGGAGTGAGGCGATGGAAAATTCCGCAGCTTCGATTTTTTTTAAAGCTCCGGCCACGGAGCCTTGAGAAACGCCTCCGTTCGTGAAAAGGGACGGCTCCCGAAGAAACCCCGTCGTGCCGAGAGCGGCGACGGATGGGCACTCTCCAGCACGAAATGCCGTTCCGTATCGATCAGACGCCGTTTGGTCTGCGCCCAGTTTCCCCAGAGCAGAAATGCCGTGGGAGCGTTTTCCCGGGAGATTTGTTCGATCACCCGGTCGGTGAACGCCTCCCAGCCGAGGGCGCGATGACTGCCCGGGTGGTGGGCGCGGACGGTCAGGACGCTGTTGAGCAGCAGGACGCCGCCGCGGGCCCAGTTGCGCAGCGAACCGGAATCGGGAATGGCCCGGTTGAGGTCGGCGGCATACTCCTTGAAGATGTTGCGCAAACTTGGCGGAAACTTCACCCCCTCAGGCACCGAGAACGCCAACCCCTCCGCCTGACCGTCGTCGTGATAGGGATCCTGCCCGAGCAGCACGATCCGCACCTTCCCGGGCGGCGTGAGCGCGAAGGCGTTGAACACCATCCCCGGCGGCGGGAAAACCGTCGCCGAGCTCCGTTCCCGTTCCAGCGCGTCGAGGATCTCCCGCGGGACATCGAACTTGAGAAAGGCGCGCCATTCCGGCGGAAGTTGCTCTGCGTAACTCACAAATTGAGCATCCCGCCGGCGAGAATGATTCGGATGTCTTCCGCCGAAAGCCGGTGTTTGAAGACGATCTCCCGCGTCGTGCCGTCCTGTTTGCGGAGTTCACCCTTCACCGCGCCGCCCGCGGCAAGCTGTTCGCGAAGATTGTGGAACTGCAGCGAATCACCTTCCTCAATGGCATCGTAATCCGCGACGTCGGAGAAGAGCAGCGGCACGATGCCGAAGTTGACCAGGTTCGCACTGTGAATGCGTTCGATCGCCAGCGCCGCGACCACCTTCACTCCGAGGTACATCGGGCAGATCGCCGCATGTTCGCGGCTCGAACCCTGCCCGTAACTGTCGCGCCCGATGATGACACCGGCCCGGCCGGAATCGCGCACGGCCGCCGCCCGTTCGGCGAAGGTCGGTTTGCCGGGTTCGGAGAAGCATTCGAAGACGACCTTCGAATAGGCCGGGATGTTGCTGCGCAGTTTCAGGTGAATTCCCGCCGGCATGATGTGATCGGTGGTGATCTTGTCGCCGACCTTGATGACCACGACGCCGTCGAGTTCTTCCGGCAGCGGCGTGTTGACCGGCGGTTGTCCGATGGTGCGTTTGCGGATGATCTCTCCGGTGCCCGCCGGATGGCGGATCATGCCGTCGTCGATCAGGAACTTCTCCGGTTCGGCGACGACGGGATATTCGATTCCGAGCGTGCGCGGATCGGTGAATTTTCCGGTCAGCGCGACCGCGACCGCGGTTTCCGGGCTGACCAGGTACGCCTGATCGCCCCTGGTGCCGGTGCGTCCGGCGAAGTTGCGGTTGAACGTCCGCACGCTCACCGTGTCGTCGGCCGGGCTCTGGCCCTGACCGATGCAGGGGCCGCAGCCGCTCTCGAGAATCCGGGCGCCGGCGCCGATGATGTCGGCGAGCATTCCATTGCGGGCGAGCATTTCCAGCACCTGACGGCTGCCGGGGGCGATTGCCAATGTGACACTCGGGGCGATTCTGCGGCCGCGGAGCGTCTGCGCCACCATCGCCAGATCGCGGTAACTGCTGTTGGTGCAGCTGCCGATGATCACCTGATCGACCTTGATGTCGCCGAGCGATTCGACCGTTTTGATGTTGTCTGGACTGGAGGGGCAGGCCGCGAGCGGCTGGATTTCGGCGAGGTCGATTTCGATGAGCTGATCGTATTCGGCGTCGTCATCGGCGGCCAGCGGCACGAAGACATCCGCGCGCCCCTGGGCGGTGAGGAAACGTTTCGTCGATTCATCCGAGGGGAATACGCTGGTGGTCACACCGAGTTCGGCGCCCATGTTGGTGATCGTTGCGCGCTGCGGCACCGAGAGCGTGGCGACGCCGGGACCGAAATATTCGGCGACCGAACCGACGTTCCCCTTGGTCGTCAGGATCGAGAGCACTTTTAAAATCACATCTTTGGCCGCGCACCACGGCTGAAGTTTTCCCGTGAGGCGGATTCCGATCACCTTGGGATAGGGGATGCGGAAGGGTTTTCCGGCCATCGCCAGCGCCACGTCGAGGCCGCCTGCGCCGATGGCGAGCATGCCGATGCCGCCGCCGGTCGGGGTGTGCGAATCCGACCCGATCAGGGTTTTGCCCGGCGCGCCGAACCGCTCCAGATGCACCTGATGGCAGATGCCGTTGCCCGGAGGCGAAAAGAGCACGCCCTTGTTCGAGGCGACGCTCTGCAGATAGAGGTGGTCGTTGCGGTTTTCCGGTCCGTTCTGCATCATATTGTGGTCGACGTAGGAGACCGAGAGTTCGGTTTTGACCCGGGGGACGTTCATCGCCTCAAGTTCGAGGTACGCCATCGTTCCGGTGGCGTCCTGTGTCAGGGTCTGGTCGATGCGGATGGCGACGGGCTTTCCGGTTTCCCGGCTCCCCTCCACGAAATGGGCGTCGATGATTTTCTGAACGACTGTGCCTCTGGCCATGATGTTGATCTCCTTCGTGTAAAAACAGTCTGATCTTCTCTTTAAAATAATATTATGAATAATATATCACGCGCCTTCGCGCTCTTCCAGCAGGAAACGCAGCTCTTCGATCGAAAACGCCGCCGCTGCCTCCGGATTGTCGATCACGGCGTCGAACATCTGCTGTTTGCGTTCCTGCAATTCGAGAATCTTCTCCTCGATGGAATCTTTGACCACCAGTTTCAAACTGGTGACCGGTTTCGTCTGGCCGATGCGGTGGGTGCGGTCGGCGGCCTGAAGTTCCACCGCCGGATTCCACCACGGGTCGTAGATGATCACCGTGTCGGCGCTGGTGAGATTCAATCCGGTTCCGCCGGCTTTCAAACTCAGAAGAAAGAGCGGAATCTCCGGCGAACGGTTGAAGTGATCCACGCGCTGCTGCCGGTTGCGGGTGGACCCGTCGAGATATTCGAAGGGAATCTGATTGGTTTCCAGTTCCGGAATCGTCAGCGCGAGAAGACTCGTGAATTGACTGAAAAGCAATACCTTGTGACCGCTGTCGAAATGTTCGTGCAGCAGTTCGAGGAGCAGTTCGGTCTTGGCCGACGGAATCCCTTTCCCGACCTCGCCCGGCAGCAGCGCGGGGTGACAGCAGATCTGGCGCAGCCGCAGCAGCGTATTGAATACCGCCGCATTGCCGCGGGTATCTCCGGGGGCGATGCCGGCGAGCTGTTCGAGTCCTTCGCGGCGGATTTTTTCATAGAGCGCCCGCTGTTCCGGTTCCATTTCGCAGAAGACGGTCCGTTCGGTCTTCGGCGGCAGATCAGCGGCGACCTCGCGTTTGGTTCGGCGCTTGATGAACGGTCCGATCCGGGCGGCCAGATCGTCGCGCAAATCAGCCCGTTCCCGGATCTCCGCGTAATAACGACGGAACGCCGGAAGCGTCCCGAGCAAGCCCGGCTGCAGGAAATCCATGATGCTCCAGAGATCCTCCGGGGAATTTTCCAGCGGAGTACCGGTCAGCACAATCCGGTGAGCCGCTTCGATGCTTTTGCAGTTCTTCGCATTGGACGATCCGGGGTTTTTGATATGCTGCGCTTCGTCGAGCACCAGAAAACTGAAGTGGAATTTCCGCAGCTGGGGCGCGCTCAGCCGGGCGGCGGCGTAGGAGAGAATGACCAGATCGTATTGCGTCATGCTCTTCCAGACGGCGTCGCGTTCATTGCCGCGCGGAGCCGCGACCCGGAATTCCGGAACGAACCGGTTCGCTTCGCGCACCCAGTTGTCGACCAGCGACGCGGGACAGACGATCAGAGCCGGCGGCCCGCTGCGTTCCTTGCGTGAAGCGAGCAGCGCCAGAAGCTGAACGGTTTTCCCCAGTCCCATTTCATCGGCCAGAACCGCATTGAAGTTGCGGTCGACGAGGGATTGGAGGAAGCGGACGCCTTCGCGCTGATAGTTGCGCAGAACCGCGTGAAGTTTGTACGGCGGTCCGGCTTCAGTCCGGATCGGGCACTCGGGGCCGGCGGCGATTTCCGGAATCATCGCGCCGGGAATGTTGCGCGTGAGATGCGTGTAGTACGCCGCCGCGAAGAACGGCACTTCGAAAGTGCGCCCGACCGGATCGATGCGGCGCAGAAAGGTTCCGGACGCGGAGAGAAAGAGCGAGAGCGGCGTCGGAATCTTGACCGGCCCCGCGCCCGGCAGCACCAGATAATTTTCCCCGGAGCGGGCCGCGTCGATACAGCTTTTCCAATCGGCCGGTTCCCGGCCGGCGGCGAGCTCGAACCCGACCGCGTAACCATCCTGCTTGATTGCGAGCAGCCGGCAACGGAGTTCGACAGGGGGAACCCCGTCCGCACCGCGCAGTCTGGCGGCGAGCCGTCCGGCCAGCGAGAGAGCGGGCATCCGTTCCATCCAGCAGGGGAGCGTCAGGTCGAGGAAGGTGCCGATCCGCGCCGCGCCGTCGATGGTGTACGCATTGTTTTCGTGTGAGAATCCGAAGAGGGCGAGTTCGTTTTCGAACATCCGTTCCGCAGCCTCATCGCGTTTCCAGAACCGGCCTGCCTCGGCGACCAGTCGCCCGGATTCCGGCGCGAATCTGGTCAGATGGCCTTCGTGACGATAAAGATATTCAATTCGCAGTTCAAAACGGTTCGGTTCCGGGAAGGTTCCGTCGAGCCGGATGCCGAGGTCGCGTCCGGGAATGCTGAAATCCCGGACGTCGATCACCGGCAGCGGAAACGACGCGAGAAATTGTTCCGAGGTCATTCCTTCCGGCGGAGATTGAACCGTTGAACGGAAAAAATTCCGCAGCCAGCTTATTTCACAGGTTGCCGGCACGAAGAAATATTCCCCTTCCCGTCCGATCCAGCATCCGGCGCGTCCGGTGATGACCTTGGCGCCGGCGGTCGGCAGCGCGGCGCCGTCGACCCGGATGCCGGGACAGAGTTTGCCGTCGTTCCGGCGCAGCAGCACCGCTTCGGCGAACCCGCCGCGCACATGGAGCTGTCGTCCGGAGCGGGTGAAACGCGGGAACCCGACCAGGCAGTGAAAAAATTCCGCGGTCGCTTCGGCGTTCAGCAAAATCTGGGAGTTTTCCGCTTCGCCGTTGATGGCGAGAAACCGGATGATCTGCTGTTCGTGCAAAGAGAAATGTTCCAGCTTGAGCGTCACGGTCAAGGATTTGTCGAAATAGAGCTGTCGCAGATTGTTGAGGTTGCCGAGATATTCGCGACCCGGGGTGTGCAGCTTGACCGAGAGCACGGCGTTCTCCCATTTGCTCGGCACGTGCGGGAACGCGCCTGCGGCATCGATCGTCAACGTTGCCAGCGGGGTGCGGGCCCGGTTCGCGAGCATCGGGAGGGACTCCTGCTTCAGACCGCCGTAATAACTGGCTTTCTCCTCCTCCGGAACAGCCGCGAACTTCGGATTGAATCTGCCGCCGTAAAGGATCAATGCGACCGCATGGGCGCACAACCCCTTCTCCAGTCTCCGGCAGTCGCACCATGCCTCCGGCGTCTCTCCGGTTCTGACGCAAACCGAAATCGGTCCGGCTGCGGCATGAAACCGGGCGTGCAGACGACCTTCCCGGTCGCGCCATGCACCGGTAAGAGCGCCGCTCTTGAGCAGCGCTTTTGCCTCCTTGAGCACGGGAGGTCCGGCCAGTTCACTGAGGCGGTCTTCGAAACTTTTCTTCATAATTCCTCTTTATTGGAGATACGAAAGCCTATTAACATAATCGCTCTTTTGAAGTTTTTCCAGTTAAATTCCGGCTGGAAGTGGAAAAAAAAGAAAATGCGGTGTATAGTAATCATTACGATTTATTATGATAATGAAAGATGACCGGTTCAACATGGAAAAGATGTATTTGGGGATCGACATAGGTTCGACCACATTCAAGGCGGTGCTGCTCAATGAACGCGGTAAAGTGCGGCAGACCCTTTATCAGCGGACGCGTCCCGTCGATACCGGGCGGGTGCGCTGCTCTGGAGTCTGTGCCAAATGCGGAGCGTGCAATTTCGGAAGATTGCGTCAGACGGTGGATAAATTTCTGCTCGACGCCGGCTTGACCGGATTGGGCGATATCAGCTGCACGGTGGTGACCGGCAGTCAGATCGTGGAGGATACCGCGGATTTCGTGCCTTACGATTTCCGGGTGAGCGAGGTGACCGCGCATGTGGCGGGAGCGCGCCATTATCATCCGGAATGCAAGGCGATTCTGGACGTCGGCGGTCAGGACAGCAAGGCGATGGTCTTCAACGACCGCATGCAGATGTGGAACTACAAGATGAGCGGCATCTGCGCCGCCGGAACCGGCGCGTTTCTCGACAGCGTGGCAGTCAAGCTCAACGTCCCGGTCGAAGAGATGGCCGAACGGGTCAATTACGACAGCAATCTGGAGTTTTCGTCGGTCTGCGCGGTGTTGTCGGCGACGTCGATCAATAAATTCAAGAACCGTTTCCCGATGGGGGATATCATCGGTGGCGCATGTCGCGCCCAGGCGCGGACGATCATGTCCGGCGTCGGCGAACTGTTCCTCGGTTATCGCGGGCCGATCATCTTCCAGGGGGGCGTCGCCTACAACCGGGCGGTCGCATATTATCTGCGGGAGATCACCGGCAACGAAATCGTAATTCCGGAATTTCATGGCGTGATGGGCGCACTCGGAGCGGCGTGTCTCGCACTGCAGTTCTCCAGCCTCAAGGGGAAACTCGATATGGAGGCCGGGCTTCCGCCGCCGGTGCGTCATCTGGAATCGATCTCGCTGCGGGCGAAGGCGACCCGGCGCGATTTTCTCGGGAAGAGCAGCGCTCCGCTGGTGTGGCGCAATCTCTTCTTCCCGACGGAAGTGCTCAATGCCCTCGGGGTGCGTTCTCTGACGCTGGAGACCTATGCGGCGCTCTTTGCGCGCAGCCAGCACAAGGTGAAGAAGGCGTTCGACAAGGCGGCCTGCAAGGGATTCTCCGGCGAAACCTGCTCCTTCCTGCGGGTGCTCGAAGGCGTCGAACTGCCGAAGCCTGCGTTCGGGGTTTCGACTTCGCAGCCGTGTCAGCAGGGGGAACGGATATTCCGCGATCTCGGGCGAACCTACGGATTGGAGAAGCGTTTCTTTTCGCTTCAGACGCCGGCGACCGCCGACGGGTTCGAGATGTCGGTCGAACATCTCGCCGAGGAACTTGAACGCGCCGTGCGTCTGATGGAGGAGGCCACCGGATTGAAGATGGATCCCGCCCGGTTGCGCGAGGCGTGCGAACACTCGAATGAATCGCGTCATTATTCGCGTCTGTGCAATGAACTGCGTTACAACAGTCCGCCGCTGATCCGCGGCGGCCAGGCGATTTATTTTGCTTCGATCTTCTCGCAGCTCTGGGGGCGCCCGGAGCTGACTGCGATCCAGAAGAAACTCTACGAGGAACTTCAGCAGATCCGCGAGGAGATCGGCGATTCGGTGCGGATCGAAGACACGCACCGGCTGCTCTGGCTGCATCTGCCGCCGTTTTACGACACATCGCTGCTTGATTATGTGGAGGTGCACTGCAAGGCGCCGATCATCTTCGAGGAGGTGAACTTCGTCGGCTGGCAGGAACTCGATCCGATGGATCCCTACCGGTCGCTGGCGCGCAAGCTCATGACGGTCGGTTTCATGGATCCTGCGCTGCGGGTGAAGACGATTCTCGAGGAGGCGAAGAAGATTCGTTACAACGGCTGCCTGCTGTACAATCACGGGTTCGGCCGCTGTTCAATGTCGGACAGTTCCTTTGTCAAGCACCTGCGCGAAGAACTCAATCGCGCGGCGATTCCGCTTCTGGT
This sequence comes from uncultured Victivallis sp., assembly GCA_944389815.1. Classification (GTDB taxonomy): domain Bacteria; phylum Verrucomicrobiota; class Lentisphaeria; order Victivallales; family Victivallaceae; genus Victivallis. The sequence continues at coordinate 57,054 of CALXNS010000070.1, forward strand.
GCTCGACGGCGACTGCGTTGACACCACGATCGATCCGTGCAGCACGGAAACGAAGATCAGCGCCTACGTCGAGGCGCTCAACGAGAAGAAATACGGTAATATTTTCGGGCGGCTCAACGGTTGAGCAAGCCGACCGCAATGTTTTCCCGGGGAAAGGGGGCAGAAATCGTGATTCGTCGCAATGGAGAATACCGCAGTGAGGTGCGCCGCGAAATGCGCGGCGGTTCGGGCGAGGTGAAAATCGAGCATTTCTGGGAACCGAAGAGCGAAATGCATTCCCATACGCGCATGTTCGCTCGCCTGACGCTCGAGCCGGGCAGTTCGATCGGTTTTCATCCTCACGACGGCGAAGAGGAGATTTTCGTTGTGGTCCGCGGTCGGGCCGAAGCGGATGACAACGGCCGGATCGTCGAACTTGGCGTCGGAGACACGCTTCTCACCGGCGACGGCGCCGGTCACGCGATCCGGTGCATCGGAGATGAGACGCTGGAGCTGGTGGCGGTGATCGGAACGTATTGATTGAATATGGTGCGCGAGGGAACGGAATCGATGTTGAGTGATGAATTTCTGTTGAAGCTGGCGGGCGAATACGGCACGCCGCTTTTTGTTTACGACGGTGATATGGTTGTGGAGCGTTACAAGGCGCTGTTCAATTATATTCCGTATCCGCGGCTGCGGATTCAGTATGCGCTGAAGGCGAACTACAATCCGGGACTGCTCGGTTTGCTGCGGAATGCCGGCGCCGGACTGGACACCGTAAGTCCGGGCGAGGTGGAGCTGGCGTTGCGTCTCGGGTTTCCCCGCGAACGGATCATCTATACGGCCAACAATATGACCGATGCGGAGTTCCGCGCCGTGCGCGAGACCGGCGTGGTGATGAACATCGGTTCGCTCTCCCGATTGGCGAAAGTTGCGCGGGAGTTTCCGGGCAGCCGGATTTGTCTGCGGTTCAATCCGGACGTCTGCGACGGCGACAGCGCCGGAACGATGACCGGCGGAGATCTGACGAAGTTCGGCATCCTCCTTGATGCGGTCGATGAAGTGTGCTCCCTGGTTCGTTCCGGCAATTTGAAGGTGGTCGGACTGCACGAGCACACCGGCAGCGGGCTGCAGCATACGGAATCGGTGTTCCGGAGCATGGAAAATCTGATGCGGATCGCAACTCCGGAGAATTTCCCCGATCTGGAATTCCTCGATTTCGGCGGCGGGTTCAAGGTGCCGTACAAACCCGATGAGAAACGGGTCGATTATTACGCGATGGGCGCGGAGATCGTCGCGCGTTTCAATGCCTTCTGCCGCGGTTACGGCCGCGAACTGGACATGCTCTTCGAACCGGGTAAATACATGGTTGCCGAATGCGGTCATCTTCTGGTCGAGGTCAATACGATCAAGCATAATCGAACCCGGACCATCGCCGGCTGCAATTCGGGTTTCCCGCAGCTGATCCGCCCGGTGATGTACGGTGCGTACCATCACATCCGGAATTTAAGCAACCCCTCCGGCGCTCCGCAGCTCTACGATGTCTGCGGCAACATCTGCGAGACCGGCGACCGTTTCGCCGAACAGCGCATGCTGCCGGAGATCCGGGAATACGACATTCTGAGCATCGAAAACGCCGGAGCGTATTGTTATTCGATGGGCGGCGTTTACAATCTTCGGCCGATGCCGCCGGAAGTGGTGGTTTCGAATGGCCGGGTGATTGCCCGCCGGCGCGGGTTGAGCAATGCACAGCTGGCCGGAATGATCCTGGAGGAGATGGAGTCATGAGCGGTGCGAAATATGCTGCGGCGCTCGATCTGGCGGGAACTCTGGCCGGTTTCGCCGTGCTGAAGGACGGCGCGGCGCTCTTCGACCTGGCCACCCCGATGCGGGGGCGTGAATCCGCCCGGCTGGCGGCGTGGGTGCTTGACGAACTGCAGCAGCACGGTTTGACGCTGGAGGAGATCAGTGAATGGACCGTCGGCGCGGGGCCGGGGAGTTTCACCGGGATGCGGCTGGCGGCGGCGCTGGTTTCGGGATGGAGTTTCGGCAAACCGGAAATCCGGAGACGGTGCGTGCCGACTGCCGTCGCGCTGGCGGCGGCCGCCGGGGCGGGAACGGTGGAAGGAGAAAAAATCGGTTGTCTCTTCGACGGACGCAACCGCGAATTGATTTATTTTCCGCTGCAATGGAATTCGGGCGAATGGGTGCCCGCCGGGCGGGGGGCGGTTTACGACGGTGCGCGTGCTGTGGAAATGTTGCGCGCCGCCGATGCGGATTTTTCCGGTTTGATTGCGTGGGAAGGGGAATGTCCGGCGTTGGCGAAACTGCTGCCGGAGGAGTTAATGGCGCGTATCCGGCGTGTGGCGGTGCCGCATTATTCGGCGTTGGCGGCGGCGCGCTATCGGAAATTTGACGGCGATCTTACAGATCTTGTGTATATTCGACCGGCGGTGTTTACCGCACCTGTAAACGCATGAGCAATGCCCGGAAAAAAAAGAAGAAGTTGTCCACCGGTTGGAAGCTGCTGCTGTGGATCGGCGGTGGCGGAATTCTGTTGCTGCTGGTTCTGGCGGGGGTGATTTCGTATTTATTGTTTTCCCCGCTGCCGTCGTTTCCGGTGCCGATGCTTGAGGCGCGTGATTTTGCCGTACAGAACCGGTTGCTCGGGCAGTTGATGTCCGAATTGTGGAGCGGCCGGACGGACGATTCCCGAATTGTGCTCACGCCTGCGGAAACCGAATCATTGCTGCGTGTGGCCGCCAACGGCGCATTGATCGCCGGGATGGCGAAGGGGGGCGATTCTGGTGACGGAGGGAATTCTTATGAGGTCAATTACCGGGACGGTGGATTTGATTTTGTCGTTCCGGCATACGACAGCGAATGGCGCTGGCTCTTCGGCGGAGTGCTGGTGTTGCGCGGACGGGTTGTCCCGCATAAGGAGGGGGACGATCTTCGACTGGAATTTCCTCATCTCCGCCTCGGACGGATTTCGTTGCCGCCGCGCCTCGTGGAGAAGGCGGTGCGCGATTGGATTGCGCAGCAGAAAGAGGATAAGAATTTCCGCCGTTTCAACGATACGGTTCGCAAGATCGAAATCAATGCGCGCGGCGAAGTGACGGTCGGATATCGTCCGGCGGAACTGCGGAAGAGTCTGGCCGGATTCTGATGGAAGCCGGAAGGAAAACGAGAGGCTTTATTTCCCCATGACGTGTTCGAACTCATCCAGGATAAATGCTGCGGCGGAAGCGCAGGATTGCGGCGAAGCCGGTTCGAAGAGTTCAATTCGGACGGTCGTCATTACCGGCGCCTCCAGCGGGCTGGGCTGTGCCCTGGCGCGGGAATTCCGTTCGCACGGATTCCGGGTGATCGCGATCAGCCGCCGGCGGCCCGGAGAGGATGTGTGCGATGAATTCATTCCTGCTGATTTGAGCGAGCCGGTACAATTGCGCAACGCGGTGGAAGCTGTGCGGAAAGCCGCTCACGGCATCGATGTTTTGATCAACAACGCCGGAATTGGTTCGTATGCGAAGTGGGAGGAGTTGAGCGATGCGGATCTGCGGCGGGAGTTCGAGATCGATTTTTTTGCCCCGGTGGCGCTGACGCGGGCGTTGCTGCCGGAAGTGGCGGCGGCGCGGGGAACGGTCATCAATATTTCCAGTGCGGCGGCGTGGGTTCCGGTCGCCTGCATGGGAGCGTACAATGCGGCCAAGGCGGCGCTGCGGATGTTTTCCCTGACATTGCAGATGGAAGTGCGCGGCCGCGGCATTCACGTGCTGAACGTCTGTCCGGGGCGGATCGATACGGGATTTTCGACCCGGGCGCTCGGCGGGCGGACGGTTCCGGAAACGCCGGGACGGCGGGCGTCGAGCGCGACCCGTTTTGCCGCGCGTGTATACCGGGCCTGGCAACGCCGGAAACGGGAGTTGTTTTATCCGTGGTGGTACCGGATCGTCGCCGAATTCGTCCGTTATTTCCCCGGCGTCTGCGAAGCGGGCAACCGCCGGGTCTGGCGTCTGAACGACGCCGACTGAATGGAACAGCGGATGCTGGTTTTCGAACCCGGAGAGGGGGGATGAAATCCTCCCCTCGGACGGAGCTTCTGATTTCACCGTTGTTTGAGATGCGCGATGCAGAGCGGCCGCGGCATGTGAGTGAGAAGCCAGCCGTTCGGCGTGAGTTTCCCGGTTGCCGGATCGAAATCGAATCCCATGACGTTATCGGAAAATTCGTTGGCGGCGGCGAAGAATTTTTCTCCGGGCAGGAAATTGATGTCGCGCGGACTGCTGCCGCCGGAAAGCACCATGTCGCAAAGTCGAAGTTTTCCCGGTTCGTCGATTTCGAAGACCGCGATCGAATCGTATCCCCGGTTGGAGGCGAAGAGAAATCTGCCGTCGGCGGAGAGGCGGATCGCCGCAGCCTTGGTCGCGACGTCGCCGGCGAAACGCGGCAGCGTGGCAGCACAGCCGATTTGAATGAATTTCGTTCCGTCATATTGGAGAGGGGCGACCGAATTGCCCAGTTCGTTGAGGAGATAGGCATATTTTCCCGAGGCATCGAAGATCAGATGCCGAGGCCCGGAGCCGGCCGGTTCAATTTTACAGTCGACCGGGTGTCCGGCGTCGATACCGCGTTCCGGGTCGAACGGGTAGAGCCGAACCGTGTCGATACCGAGGTCGATGACGCAGAGAAACCGACCGTCCGGCGTGAATTTCGTGAAATGCGGATGAGCCATCTCCTGGCGTTTGACATTGACGCCGCGCCCGATGTGGGGAATGATCCTGATGCGTTCCGCAATGGCGCCGCCTTCAAGTTTGAATTCCGCGAAATTGCCGCTGCTGTAATTGGCCGCGTAGAGGTAGTTCCCTTCGGGTGACGGCGCCAGATGACAGGTGCTGACTCCTTCGGAAGCGCAGGCGTTGAGGTATTCCAGCGCGCCGTCCGGCCGCATCCGGAAGGCGGCGACCCCGCCGGAATTTCCGACGGTGCAGGTGGAGTAAAAGAAGTCGGCGTCGGAGGAGAAGGCGAAATAACTCGCATTGGGAAGATGATAAAATCCGGTCTGGACAGGAGTCCCGGAAGATTGCATTTCATATTGATAGATGCCGCCCGCGGGTTCGGGCGAGGCGGCGGCGATGTAGAAGACCGCTTCATTCATGTTCGTTCCAGCTCCTGCGAATTTGAAGAAAGGGAAATATTGTGCGATGAAGTTATTATACACTCGAAATGATGAATTTCACGGAAAAACAGAGGGAAACCTGAGGAAAAATCAAATAAAAATCGAGAAAAAGCGAAAAAGCTGTTGAATTTTTGACGCACCGGCGCTAAATTCTTCAACGATGGAATATAACCGAATTACCAGTGAGCTGGAAAGGGCGAATCATGGCCGAGTTGGAGAATGATAAAAACGTCAATATCCCGGAGGGGGATGATACCAAGACCCGTAAGACAGTTCGTCTGAAACCGTCGGTGGCGACTCCGACGGCGATTAAATTGCCTTCGGCGGGCGGCAATGTGCCGATCGCGGACCCTTTGACCGGCCGCGATACCGATACCGGCAATCTGGAGGTGTTGGCCGATACGCAGACGCGGCGGACGGTGAAACTCAAACCGATCGCACCGCAGTCGCCGCGTCCGGCGCCGCAGCCTATTGCGATTGAACCCGGAGCCGCGGCGCCCGTGGCTGACGGCGCAAATACGCAGACGCGACGGACGGTGGTTCTTCGTCCGTCGGTCGCGCCGGCAGGCGCAATCAATGTGGACGGCCAGAATACGCAGACGCGGAAAACCGTTGTGTTGCGTCCGAGCGCGGTTCCGGCGTCGGTTCCGGTGGAACCTGCGGCGGCTCCCGCACCCGCTGCGGATGATATGAATTCCGACACGATCAAGGTTTCCCGTCCGATCCGGCCGGCGATCAAACCGGCACAGGCGGCGACGGTTGCTCCACATCCGGTTGCCCCGGTTGCCCCGGCAGGTGATTCCAAGCAGACTGTGATGCTGGAACCGGGTGCGTTGCAGCCCGGGAATGATATGAATTCCGACACGATTAAAGTGGGGCGTGTGAAGACGAACATCCCGGGGAAGCCCGTGCTGAATTTGAACAAAAACACCGTTGCGCTTGATCCGGGTGCGTTGAGTGACGGTCCGGCCGCCCCGCCGACTTCGAATGTGGAAGGAGATGCAACCATTCGAATTCAGCGTCCGGTGCGCAAGCCGATGGTGCCGCCGCGTCCGACCCCGGTGAAAACGACGATGAATTTGACGAAAGAGGCGACAGCGCCTCAGGAAACAAAGGGACCGTCTCCGGTCAAGGAGGCTCCTGCTGCGGAACAGAAGACCCCGTCGTTGACCAGGGAGGCTCCGCCTGTTGAATCAAAGAAGCCGATTTCGGAGGGGAAGATTCCGATTGCAGAGGAGGATACGTTGCTGCCGGTGAAGGAAGAAGCCGGTATTGAGTCTTCCGGAGAGCAGTCGGCCGCCGAAACGGGGGTCGCGACTGCCGGAGAGTCCGAAGGCGTGGAAATGGAAGCGACCGTAGCTCGGCCTTCGATGCTTTATACGATTCTTGCAGCGGTGACGTTGCTGATGGTGGCGGCGACGGCGGTGATTTCGACGGTGCAGTATTTGAATTTGTACCAGGGAACGGAGATTACACTGCCCGGTTTGCCTTCCTATAAATAATTGAATTGAGAGTGGAGCGTCCGGTTGCGTGGAAATGCATGTCGGATGAGTGAGAAAGAAGACCCGTCGGTGCGGATGCAGTTCGCGCGGCGGGTTTTTACGTTGCCGCTCATGAGGCGAGTTTCCGGATGGGGAAAATCCCCCGAAGAGAGGTTGAATTTCTTGAAAACCAATGTATATGGTGATATATTTTTAAAATTACAGGCAACAGCAAAGACAGGCGGAATTTATGAGCAGCGAATCCAGGCGGCAGGCGATCCGTGACATTTCGGAAATACCGGTGACGGAAGAATCGACGCGGGATTTGGACATCGAGAAAGACGTGGTCGGAAATTTCGGCGAGGATGTGTTCAATCTCGCTTCGATGCGGGAGTATCTTTCGAGCGAAGTGTTTGAAAAGTTGTGGAAGACGATCCGGTCGCGGGCGCCGCTGGATCCGGAAATTGCCGATGATGTCGCTTCCGCAATGAAAATGTGGGCGATCGGCAAGGGCGCGACACATTACACACACTGGTTTCAGCCGCTGACCGGAGCGACGGCGGAGAAACACGACTCCTTTCTGGAACCGTCCGGCGGCGAGGTGATTCTGAAATTTTCCGGAAAAAATCTGGTGGTCGGCGAATCCGATGCGTCGAGTTTCCCGTCCGGCGGTTTGCGTTCGACGTTCGAGGCGCGCGGTTATACCGCATGGGATCCGACCAGTCCGGCCTTCATCAAGCGCAGCGCGGCAGGTTCGACGCTCTGCATTCCGACGGCATTCTGCAGTTACACCGGAGAAGCGCTGGACAAGAAGACGCCGTTGCTGCGTTCCATCCGTGCGCTGAGCAGACAAATCGATCGGATGATGAAGGTGTTCGGCGTGGAGAATCCGGGAGAGCCGGAGGTGACGCTGGGCGCGGAACAGGAATATTTTCTGATCGACAAACATCTTTATCTCTGCCGCCCGGATCTGATCCAGACCGGACGGACGCTTTTCGGGGCGCCGCCGCCGAAACATCAGCAGCTTGACGATCACTATTACGGAGCGATCAAGCCGCGGGTGCTGGCGTTCATGAGCGAAGTCGATCACAAGCTCTGGCGTCTTGGAATTCCGGCGAAGACCCGGCACAACGAAGCGGCGCCGGCGCAGTTCGAAATCGCGCTGGTCTTCGAGGAGCTCAATCTGGCCAACGATCACAATATGATCACGATGGATGTGCTGCGCGAAACCGCGGATAAACACGGCTTCGTCTGTCTGATGCATGAGAAGCCCTTCGCCGGAGTCAACGGTTCGGGCAAGCACAACAACTGGTCGTTCGGAACGAGCCGGATCAATTTGCTCAATCCGGGGCGCGATCCGCTTGGAAACGCGATGTTTCTTACGGCGATCTGCGCAGTGATTCAGGGGGTGGATCGTCACGGAGATCTGTTGAGGATGGCTACCGCGAGCAGTGGGAATGGTTATCGTCTGGGGGGAAACGAGGCTCCGCCGCCGATCATCTCCATTTACCTTGGCGATCAGTTGACCGGCGTGATCGATCAGATCGAATCGGGCGTGCCGTCGCCCGCGCGGAAGGGATCGTCGATGCAGATCATGATCGACACACTGCCGCCGCTGCCGCAGGACGCGACGGACCGCAACCGGACGAGCCCGTTCGCTTATACCGGGAATAAATTTGAATTCCGTTCTCCGGGCGCGAGTCAGTCGTGCGCGGGGCCGAATGTGGTGCTCAATACGATTGTGGCCGAATCGCTCGATGAGATTCTGAGCGAACTGGAGACGTTGCCGCGGGCGGAATTTCAGGAGGGGCTCCAGCGCATTCTGCGCCGGCTCATTAAACAGCACCGTCGGATCGTGTTCAACGGGGATAATTACAGTCGGGAATGGGTGACCGAGGCGGAACGGCGGGGGCTGCCGATTCTACGGACGGTGGAGGAGGCGTTGAATACGTTGCTGCGTCCGGAAAATATGGAGATGTTTGAGAAATACGGAGTATTCACCGCAGCGGAGTTGCATTCCCGGCATGAAGTATATCTGGCAGAGTACCGCACGCGGACCCGGATCGAGGGGGAGCTGGCGCTGACGATGTCACGTACGATTCTTTCTCCTGCGGTGTCGCGGCATCTCAGCGATGCGTCCGGAACGGTTGAGAAGCTTGCGGGAATCGGGTTGACGATTCCGGAAGCGGGAGACGCGGTTCGTGATGTGGCGTCGCTTTTCAGTGCGATGCTGCGGGCGGAACGTGCGCTGGAGTCGGAGTTGCGGGGAAATGATTCCGAATTGATTCGCGGACGGCTGGAAGCGTTGCGTGTGCTGGTGGATCGTCTGGAGAAGCTGGTAGACGACAGTTTGTGGCCGTTGCCGAAATATCGGGAAATGCTGTTCGTGTATTGAGACGTGCAGACCGGCTGAAAGGCAGAGAAAGATGTTCAATACCAGGGAAATCGTAACGGCAATCGAGCTCGGCAGTTCGAAGATCTGCGTGCTGGTTGGGGAAGCCGGTCCGGATGGGCGGGTCAATATCATCGGCCGAGGTGTGGCGCCCAGTGCCGGTTCGATCATCAAGGGTGAGATCGACAACATGGAGAAGGCGTTCGAACAGTTGTCGCTGGCGCTGGAGGATGCCGACCGCAGTTCAGACCGGGAACTTGGCAACAGCCGGGTGGTTGTGGTGGCGGTGACCGGCTGCGGAATCGATTCGCACTGCGGCGTCGGGACGGTTTTCGTGAAGAACGAGATGCACAAGGTGACGGAAAAGGAACGCATTGAAGCGCACGAAAACGCCCGGATTCAGCATCTTGCGCCGGATCGTGAGATCATCAACAGCAGTGAATCGTATTTCATGATCGACGACCGGCGGGTCCGCAACCCGATCAATCAAAACGCCCGGAAGCTCGATGCGTACGTTCATGTGGTGCACGCGATCGGGGCGCGGCTGGAAAATTTCCGTTCGATCGTGCGGGAGTCGGGATTTGAAGACACGATGGTGGAAGTGGTGTTCAGTCCGCTGGCGGCGGATTTCGGAATTCTCTCGGACGAGGAACGGGAGAACGGCGTGGTGCTGATCGACATCGGCGCCGGGACGACGGAATATGTGGTTGAATACAATACCGGAGTTCAGGCGTCCGGGGTGATTCAGGTGGGATTCGAGCATGTGTGTAACGATCTGGCGATCGGCCTGGATCTGCACATCGACGTCTGCCGGAAGCTGACGACGGACGGGACATTGAGTGCGGCGATCCGTGAACATCGCGAATATCTGGAATTTCCCCGTTCCACGGGAAAGGTTCGCAAAATACCGGTTGCCTCATTTGAAACGATCATAGACCTGCGTTTGCGTGAGATATTTGAGATCGTCCGTGAATCGTTGGCGGCGAAGGGGGCGTTGAACAATCTCGATGCCGGCGGGGTGCTTACCGGAGGGGGGGCGTTGTTCGACCGGAGTGCGGTTTTGTTCCGCGAGGTGTTCGAGATGGGGTGCCGGATCGGGCAGCCGCTGGAGGCGGGCGGAGCCGTGACGGGAGTTGAGAATCCGCGTTACAGCATGATCTGGGGAGCGTTGAAGATCGCGGCCTATTATAATGAATTGAATTCCGTCCGTGGCAATCGCGGAGCGGTCGGCGGGTTGCTGGATGCAGTGGACGGGTTTCTGAATCGAACCCGGCGGACGTGGCAGAATCTGCGCGGTTCATTCCGTTTGTGAGGGGGAGTGACGATGTCGGAAAAGGTCATCAGTGTTCTGGCCATCGGCGGCGCGGGTTGCCGGGTCATGCGGAAGATCGCCGGAGATGTTCTGGCGGAACGGTTGCGTTTGATGGCGGTAGACACCGACCAGGACGCGTTGGCGGAATCCGGCGTGCCGGAGTCGGATCGACTGCTGGCGGGGGCGCGCTGGCGGAACGGTCGCGGTTGCGGCGGCAACGCGCTGGACGGGCAGCGGGCGGTGGCGCACGAACGGATGCAGCTGGAGAAGATGCTTTCGGATAGTCGGATGCTGCTGGTGCTCGGGGGGCTGGGCGGCGGAACCGCTTCCGGCGGCGTGGCGGTGGTGATGAGCGTGGCGCGGAAACTGGAGATTCCGACGGTTTTTCTGCTGACGCTGCCGTTTACACTGGAAGGGCACAGCAAGCGTAAGATTGCTGAAGAGACGGTCAAAAATGAACTTCTTACGATAGCGGACGCCGTAATCTGCCTGCCGAATGATCTGTTGTTTTCTGTGCTGGAGCCGACGACGCCGCTGCAGGCGGCGTTTGAACTGGCGGATCGTGAGATCTCGCGGACGGTGCTGGCGCTGACGAGTGTTTTGCTGCATGGAAATCTGCTGGCTGCGGATTTCAGTGATCTTTCGATGGTGTTGCGGAAGAAGAAGAGTTATTGCAGTATTGGAGTTGGGATTGCGTCAGACGGCGAAGAAACGGGGATTTCCCGTGGGGATCTGGCGATGGAACGATTGCTGTATTCGCCGCTGCTGGGCGGAGCGGATCGTTTTTCGAATGCCGATGCGGTGATTTTTTCATTGCTGGGCGGACCGGAGTTGACGATAGGGGAATCTCGGCGGTTGCTGGAGCTGGCCACGCGGCAGTGCGGGCCGGAGACGAATGTTGTGGTTGGGGCCGCGACGGGTGAGGAGTGGCGGACGCGGCTTCTGCTTTGTGCGATAACGGTGAAATTTGACGCGGAGAACGAGGTGGTGGAAGTCATGCAGAAGGCCGCTTCGCGAACACCGCGTCGGACGCGAGAAGGGCGTGCAAATTCGGGAGTGCTGTCGGGTGAGGGGGCTGAGCAGCTGCCGTTGCCGCTGGAGCAGGAATCGAAGGGAATCATGGAGAAGACGACGCCGGTGTATTGGAAGAACGAGGATCTTGATATTCCGACGTATTCGCGCCGGAAAGCGGCGATAGACAACGGCAAACTGGTTGGCGAGTAAGGCTTCCGGCTGTTGAGATGTGGAAAAAAAACGATAAAAAAGCGGAAAAAGGCGTTTTTTGATTTGCAAAGTGAAAAGAAGTGAATATATTATGGACTTGTTGTCGCTTTAAAAATGCGAAACAGGTTGATTGTGCGCTCGGGTGGCGGAATTGGCAGACGCGTATGGTTGAGGTCCATATGGAGTAATCCTTGGGGGTTCAAGTCCCCCCCCGAGTACCATTTTGAAAAAAAACTGCGGGAGCAGTGCTGAGAAGATCGGGGCGCCGTGGGAGAGGCGGGAGCGAGTCGTGATCGTCGAAGTGGAAAGTGCGCCTACATAGCTCAGTCGGTAGAGCACATCCTTGGTAAGGATGAGGTCACCGGTTCAAGTCCGGTTGTAGGCTCCATATATTTTTAGATAAAGAATTTTGGCAGGAAGAGAACTCTAAACCTTTCAGGAGGGAAAAATGGCTAAGGAAAAATTCGAAAGAACCAAGCCGCACGTTAACATCGGTACGATCGGTCACGTTGACCACGGCAAGACGACTCTTACCGCTGCGATCACGATGGTGTTGAATAAGAAGTTCGGCGGAGAAGTCCGCAAGTATGATGAGATCGACAATGCTCCTGAAGAGAAGGAGCGTGGAATCACGATCAATACGTCGCACGTTGAATATCAGACGGCGAAGCGTCACTACGCGCACGTTGACTGCCCCGGACACGCCGACTATGTGAAGAACATGATCACGGGTGCCGCGCAGATGGACGGTGCGATTCTGGTGATTGCCGCGACGGACGGCCCGATGGCGCAGACTCGTGAGCACGTGCTGCTGGCCCGTCAGGTGGGAGTGCCGGCGATCGTGGTGTTTCTGAACAAGGTTGACCAGCTGGACGATCCGGAGCTGCTCGAACTCGTTGAGATGGAAATCCGTGAGCTGCTCAGCAGCTATGATTATCCCGGTGATGACATTCCGATCATCAAGGGATCCGCGCTGAAGGCGGTGGAGGCGGAAGGTGATCTGGACAATCCGGCGTCGCAGTGCATCATCGAGCTGATGGATGCGGTTGACAACTATATTCCCGAGCCGGTTCGTGATGTGGACCAGCCGTTCCTGATGCCGATCGAAGACGTGTTCTCGATCGAAGGTCGTGGTACGGTGGTGACCGGTCGTGTTGAGCGCGGAATCATCAAGTTGAATGATGAAGTTGAAATCGTCGGTATCCGTCCGACGGTGAAGACGACGGTTACTGGAATTGAAATGTTCCGCAAGCTTCTGGATCAGGGTCAGGCCGGCGACAATATCGGCTGCCTGCTGCGCGGGACGAAGAAGGAAGACGTTGAGCGCGGTCAGGTGCTGGCGAAGCCGGGCAGCGTGACGCCGCACACCGAGTTTCAGGGTGAGATCTATGTTCTGAGCAAGGAGGAAGGTGGTCGTCACACTCCGTTCTTCAACAACTATCGTCCTCAGTTCTACTTCCGTACGACTGACGTGACCGGTACGATCACGCTGAAGGAAGGCACCGAGATGGTGATGCCGGGCGACAATACGACGATCAAAGTTGAACTGATCGCTCCGATCGCGATGGAGAAAGGACTTCGTTTCGCGATTCGTGAAGGCGGCCGCACGGTTGCCTCCGGCCGGGTTACGGAAATTCTGAAATAACGGATTTTCCGGCTCGAATGGTGATCCCGGGCCGCTTGTAAGAGGCGGTCCGGGAAATCTATTGTATAACAAGTCAGGTAAATTGAAAAATGGCGCGTGAATTAATTATTCTGGAATGCACAGAGTGCAAGCGGCGTAATTATACGTCGATGAAGGAAAAGCGGAACACGCCGGAACGCTTGGAAAAGAAGAAGTACTGCAAATTCGAGCGTAAGCACACGATCCATAAGGAGACGCGCTGATATTCCGGGTCGTGAATAGACGGCATCAGAACGAGAAAAAAGTGTGACAGGAGAGTAGCTCAGTTGGCTAGAGCGGCGGTCTCCAAAACCGCAGGTCGTGAGTTCGAGCCTCACCTCTCCTGCCAGTCATTTAACAGCAACCAGGTATAAGTGAAAAATGGAGAACAGTCAGAAGCGCAAATCACTTCCCGGAGTTGCCGCGGGCTTTGATTCGGTGACAGGAAAAATCAGGCGCTTTGTATCGGATACGATGGCTGAGCTCGGTCGTTGTACCTGGCCGAATCGGCAGCAGTTGTTCGAGTCCACGGTGCTGGTTGTGGTGGCGATAGCGGTACTGGCGATTTTTGTGGCCGGGGTGGACTGGATTGCCGGTTTGCTGATCCGCTGGATCACGCTGGGTTAAGTATTTGAAGGAAGAGCGAGGAAAAATGAGCGAATCTGTCGAAACCGGGTGCGAGAATCGCGGACAATGGTTTGTGGTGCATACGTTGTCGGGGCACGAGAACAAGGTTCGCGACACGATTCTGCGCCAGTTGCAGATAGGGGATCAGGTTCCGGTTTACGAGGCGTACATTCCGACGGAGAAGGTGGTGGAGGTACGTCAGGGGAAGAAGATTCCGTCGCGGCGCAAATTTTTTCCGGGTTACATTCTGGTCCGGATGGATCTCTATGATGAAGAGGGTGCGATTAACGAGAAGGCGTGGTATTTTGTCCGGAACGTCCAGGGGGTGCTGGGGTTTCTTGGTGGAGCGAACCGGCCGACGCCGCTTTCGCAGTCCGAGGTGGATGATCTGATTCGTCCGGCGCAGGAAGGGGAACCGGAGGTAAAGCCGAAGATTGCATTTGAGCTCGGCGAAGTGGTGAGGATCAAGGATGGCGCCTTCGAGAATTTCGAAGGGTCGATCCAGGAGATAGACAACGAACGTGGAAAACTGAAGTTGATGGTATCGATATTCGGTCGTTCCACGCCGGTGGAGTTGGAATTCTGGCAGGTCGAGCGCACAGTTTAAGTGGGTTCGAAGTTTTTGTGCATTTGTTGTAAAGATTCAATGGTGGCGGGATACCTGCCGGTCCGGACCACCTTTGAGTCGGAAAAGGAAGAGTAATCATGGCAAAGAAGGTTACAGGCTTGATCCGGTTGCAGATTCCGGCTGGCGCGGCCAATCCGGCACCGCCGATCGGCCCGGCTCTTGGTTCGGCCGGCTGCAACATCATGGAGTTCTGTAAGCAGTTCAATGCCGCCACTCAGGCTCAGAGCGGTACGATTATTCCGGTTGTGATCACGGTCTATCAGGACCGGTCGTTCACGTTCATCTGCAAGTCGCCCCCGGCTGCCGTTCTGATCAAGAAGGCGGCGGGCGTGGCGTCCGCGGCGAAGAAGCCGGGCACGGAAAAGGCCGGCAAGGTCACCCGTGCGCAGATTCGTGAAATCGTTCAGATCAAGAAGGATGACATCAACGCCCGGGACGAGGAAGCGGCAATGCGCATCATCGAAGGAACCGCGCGCAGCATGGGAATCGAGGTGGTCGATGCGTAGGAGTAAACTTTACAGGAAGCAGGTTGCGACCGAAGGACTTGATCTGCAGCAGCGTTACGGTGTTGCGGAGGCAATCGCCCTGTTGAAGACGCTTCCGAGCGTCAAATTCGATCAGACGGCGGAAGTCGCGTTCAAACTCGGCGTGGATCCGCGCAAGTCGGATCAGACGGTGCGTGGAGCGGTTGCGCTGCCGCGTGGAACCGGCAAGACGGTTCGGGTCGCGGTTGTTGCCGATGGGAATGCCGCGGCGGAGGCGAAGGAAGCCGGAGCTGATGTTGTCGGGTTTGAAGATATTGTGCAGCGGATCAAGGACGGCTGGCAGGAGTTTGATATTCTGATTGCGACGCCGGATGCGATGCGTCTGGTTCGTCCTCTGGGGCGTCAGCTTGGTCCGCGCGGCCTGATGCCGAACCCGAAAACCGGTACGGTGACCGATCAGGTCGGCAGTGCGGTGCGTGAGGCCAAGGGCGGTCGTGCGGAATTTCGTACGGATCGTGGTGGCTGTGTTCACGTGCCTTTCGGCAAGCTGTCGTTTGAGGCGGATGCATTGAAGGAGAATTTCGATGTGATCGTCGATGCGCTCAACAAGGCGAAACCGACCTCCGCGAAGGGAGCCTACATTCTTTCCTGCACGATTTCGGCGACGATGACGCCCGGAATCAAGGTGAACGTCAAGGAACTGGTGAGGGCGAAAGAATGAGAAGCGAAAAACATTTTCTGGTCAAACAGATCAGCGAGATGATCGGCGGAGCCGATTACGTTTATTTCGTCACTTACTCGGGACTCAAGGTCAAGGAGCTTTCGGAGCTTCGCAATCAGCTGGCGGCGCAGAATGCGACCTGTCATGTGTTGAAAAATACGCTGATTAAAAAGGCCGGTGAGTCGCTTCAGATCAACGGGCTCGATACGATCGACCTCACGCTGGGGACCGCAATGGTCTGCGGCAAGGGGGATTGCAGTGCGGTTGCCAAACTGCTGGTCGAATACGGCAAGAAGAACGACAAACTCAGCGCCAAGGGCGGTTACATGGACGGAGCAGTTCTTTCTCCGGAAGAAGTGACCCGTCTGGCGGAACTGCCTTCGAAGCAGGTTCTTCAGGCCATGTTGCTCGGTGTGCTACAGGCTCCGTCGCGGAATCTGGTCAGTGTTCTCAATGCCAAGGCGGCGAGCATCTTGAATGTGCTCAATGCGTATAAAGACAAATTGGAAAATCAGTAGTTAACTAGAATAACGAATGGAGGCATTTAAGATGTCGGAAGAAAACAAAATGGAAGAGTTCGTCTCCTATGTTGAGAATATGACCGTGCTGGAGCTTTCCAAGCTGGTCAAGACCCTGGAAGAGCGTCTCGGCGTGAGCGCCGCCGCTCCGGTTGCGGTTGCTGCTGCTGCTCCGGCCGCCGCCGCTGCCGCCCCGGTTGAGGAAAAGACCGAATTCGACGTCATTCTGGCCGGCTTCGACGCCGCCAAGAAGATCGGCGTGATCAAGGAGATCCGCACCATCACCGGTCTCGGGCTGAAGGAAGCCAAGGATCTGGTCGAAGGCGCGCCGAAGCCGGTCAAGGAAGGCATCGCCAAGGACGAAGCCAACAAGATCAAGGAAGCCCTCGAAGCCGCGGGTGCCAAGGTCGAAGTCAAGTAACTTCGTTCCATGTGAAGACGGTCGGGAGCGGGATGCCGCTTCCGCCGTCCTTTTCCATTTTCAAGTCGAGTCGTTTCGGCGATTCGCCCGGCAGCGGATGATGTGGTTTTTTGTCAGGCGCGGCTGGAATGCGGTTCTTCGATGTGGTTTTTTGTTGAGTGATCCGCATTGAGATTGCAGAATCTCTATTTTTTTTAAAAAAATTTCGAATTTTTTCCGAACTGGGGACATTATTTGTTTTCAGGTCGGTTTCTTTGTGTTTTGGGGATAGCATTTTCGGGTATTTTTGTAGAAAATTCCGGAAAATTTCGGAATTTTCCGACCGGATTTTTTGAAATATTTTTTTTAATTTTTCCGCCGGCACCGAAACGAGGCGGGCGGAAAATAACCAGAAACGGATCAGTGCATGACAAAGCGAATCAATTTTGGGAAACTCCGCGATGTTCTCGACGTCCCGGATCTGATCAGCCTCCAGGTTGACTCCTACCGCGATTTTCTGCAGCGCGATGTGCCGCCGCAGGAACGGAAGAATCAGGGACTGCAGGAGGTCTTCAACGAAATCTTTCCAATCGAAAGTTTCGACAAGCAGATGTCGCTGGAATTTGTTTCCTACGAGATCGGCAGCGCCAGCGAGTCCAAGGGCGACGTGGTGGACTGCATCAAGGACGGGAAAATCTACGATGCGCCGCTTTACGTCGATTTCCTGCTCAAGATCAACGGCTCGGAGGTTCCGGAGCGCGTTTACATGGGCGATATCCCGATCATGACCGAACAGGGGACGTTCGTCATCAACGGCGCGGAGCGGGTCATCATCAGCCAGCTGCACCGGTCGCCCGGAATCTGTTTCGAGAAGGCGCGGCACACCTCCGGACGGACACTCTATTCCTATCGGATCATTCCCGATCGCGGTTCGTGGATGGACGTGCAGTTCGACATCAACGACTACATCTATATTTATCTTGACCGTCGCCGCCGCCGCCGGAAATTCTACATCACCACTTTCCTGCGGGCGATTGGTTATCCGACCAACCGCGATATCCTTTCTCAGTGCTACGAGGTCAAAACCTATACGGTTTCCAGTCTGCTCAAGCAGAAGGATCTCTCCTGCTTCTACACGGTTGACGACATCACCACCAGCGACGACATCGTGGTGATCGAAGAGCTGTTGCAGTTGACGGAAAACCATCTCAAGCAGCTTCAGGAGGCCGGTATCAAGGAGGTCGAACTTGCCTGCATTTCCGAAGGGGACAATTATCTCATCGGCTGTCTGCGCAAGGATCCGGCCCGCAACGAGGAAGAGGCTCTCAAGGAAATCTATCGGCGCATGCGTCCCGGTGATCCGCCGAACATCAACAATGCCAAGCTTCTGATCAAACGGCTCTTCTTCGACAATCGCCGTTACGATCTCGGCGCGGTCGGCCGGTTCAAGCTCAATGAACGTTTGAAGCAGGATATTCCACTCACCTGCCGCGTGCTCGATCCCAAGGATCTGATGGCCGCAACCAAACTTTTGATCAAATTGCGCCACTCCGGCGGTGCGGTCGACGATATCGACCACCTCGGCGCCCGCCGCGTCCGTACCGTCGGCGAACTGCTGCAGAATCAGTGTCGCGCCGGATTGCTCCGGACCGAACGGCTGATCCGGGAACGCATGACCTTTGACGAACAGAATGTGACGCCGTCAAAATTGATCAATCCGAAGGCGTTTGCCGGCGTGATCCGGGACTTTTTCGCCCGCAGCCAGCTGTCGCAGTTCATGGATCAGACCAACCCGTTGAGCGAGTTGACCAACAAGCGCCGTCTTTCGGCGTTGGGGCCGGGCGGTTTGAGCCGCGACCGCGCCGGATTTGAGGTTCGCGACGTTCACTCCAGCCACTACGGACGCATTTGTCCGATCGAAACGCCGGAAGGACCGAACATCGGTCTGATTTCGTCGATGTCCCTCTACGCGGTGATTGATGAATATGGATTCCTTGAGACGCCGTACCGGAAAGTCGTGGATGGGCAGGTCACCGATCAGATCGATTATCTGACCGCCGACAAGGAGGAGCAGTTCGTCATCGCTCAGGCCAACGCGCTGCTCGATGAAAACAACCGGTTCGTCCGGCCGATGATCATGAGCCGCTACAAGGGCGAGTCCGAGGAACATCCCCGTGAAAGCGTTCAGTACATGGACGTTTCGCCGAAACAGCTGGTGAGCGCCGCCGCCGGAATCATTCCGTTCCTTGAACACGACTACGCCAACCGCGCCCTGATGGGTTCGAACATGCAGCGTCAGGCCGTGCCGCTTCTGATGCCGGAATCGCCCTACGTCGGAACCGGTCTGGAGGAACGCATCGCCCGCGACTCCCGCGCCGTGGTGGTCGCCCGTGAAGACGGTATCGTGGCGGAGGTGAGTTCGGATCACATCATCGTAACCCCCGACGGCGAGATGCCCGCAGAGGATGCCGATAAGAAATCGTATCAGCATTATCGGCTTTACAAATATCTGCGCAGCAACGCCGGAACCTGTGTCAATCAGCGCCCGGTCGTCGCTCACGGTCAGGTCGTCAAGAAGGGCGACCTGCTCGCCGACGGAGCTGCCACCCAGGGCGGAGAACTCGCGCTCGGTCGCAACGTACTGGTCGCTTTCATGCCGTGGTGCGGGTACAACTTCGAAGACGCGATCATCGTCAGTGAGCGCCTGGTCAAGGAGGATGTCTACACCAGCGTCCACGTCGACGAATTCGAAATCACCAGCCGCGAAACCAAACTCGGTCCGGAAGAGATCACCCGCGACATTCCCAACGTCAGCGAGGAGGCGCTCCGCAACCTCGACAGCCGCGGCGTCGTTTACGAGGGAGCCGAGGTGAAGCCCGGCGACATCCTCGTCGGAAAAATTACGCCGAAAAGCGAAACCGAGCTGGCGCCGGAAGAACGGCTGCTGCGGGCGATCTTCGGCGAAAAGGCTGCCGATGTGAAGGATTCCAGCTTGATGGTTTCGAGCGGCAAGGGCGGAATCGTCATGGATATCCGCATTGAGTATCAGAAGGATCCGGCCCGGGCCAATATGACCAAAACCGAGGCGAAACGACAGGAGAAGCTCCTGAAGAATGATTATCGCGAGGTTTATAACGGACTGATCGACGATCTGACCAATCGTCTCTCGGATGTGATGCTCGGCGTCAAGCTGCCGTATCCGATTTTCGACATGTCGCCGTCGCGTGAGAATGCGGTCTTGATCAGTTCGAACCGGAAGGTGACCAAGAGTTCGATTCAGAAACTCGCCGCGCATTACGACAGCTGGGGCATGGAGGATTGCGATCTCAAGAAAACGTTGACCGAGATCATCGACTCCTTCAAACCGCAGTTCGAAGAAAATGAGGAAAGACGCCGTCGTTTTTCCGACAATGGCGAGATCAGCGACAACGCAGATCCCGGAGTCATCAAGCGCGTTAAAGTGTATGTCGGCTGCAAGCGGAAGCTGCAGGTCGGAGACAAGATGGCCGGTCGTCACGGAAACAAGGGTATCGTTTCGCGGATCGTCCCGCTGGAAGATATGCCGTTCCTTGAAGACGGCACTCCGGTCGACATCGTGCTCAATCCGCTCGGCGTGCCGAGCCGCATGAACATCGGGCAGGTGTTGGAAACCCATCTCGGCTGGGCGGCCAAAATGCTTGGAATCAAGGTCGCCACGCCGGTGTTCGACGGTATCAGCGAAGAGAAGATCGTCGAATTGATGAAGGAAGGCAACGCGGCATTCACTGCGAAATGCGGTCACGATTATCACTGGGGATTCCGCCGCACCGAAAACGGCGACTGGGTCTACGACGGCAAGGCGGACGTCTATGACGGGCGGACCGGAGACAAGTTCGACCAGCGTGTGATGGTCGGTCAGATCTACATGCTCAAACTCGACCACCTGGTTGCCAATAAGATCCATGCGCGTGCGGTCGGGCCGTATTCGCTGGTGACCCAGCAGCCGCTGGGCGGCAAGGCGCAGCACGGCGGTCAGCGCTTTGGTGAAATGGAAGTGTGGGCGCTCGAAGCTTACGGTGCGGCCTACAACCTTCAGGAAATGTTGACGGTCAAGTCGGATGACGTCGCCGGACGCGCCCGGATTTATGAATCGATCGTCAAGGGACAGAATGTGCTCGAAGCCGGCCGGCCCGAATCATTCAACGTGTTGTTGAAGGAAATGCAGAGTCTCGGGCTCGACATTCGGACCGTGAAGAAGACCACGGCGGGCGAAAACTAATTCGGGGAGGAAGATACCTTGATTGACAATACTTATGCTTACCGGGAGCTGCTGGGCAAGAGTTCAGCCTCCTCGTTCGGAGCGGTTTCGATTAACGTGGCTTCTCCGGAGGTGATCCGTTCGTGGTCGTTCGGAGAGGTCAAGAATCCGGAAACGATCAATTACCGCAGCTTCAAGCCGGAGAAGGGCGGCCTTTTCTGCGAACGCATTTTCGGGCCGACCCGCGACTGGGAGTGCAACTGCGGCAAATACAAACGCGTGAAACACAAGGGCATCGTCTGCGACCGCTGCGGTGTGGAAGTCACTCAGGCGAAGGTTCGCCGCGAGCGCATGGGACACATCGAACTGGCCGTGCCGGTGTCGCACATCTGGTTTTTCAAATGTATGCCGAGCCGGATCGGGCTGGTGCTCGACATGACTGCGAAATCGCTGGAACGGGTCATCTATTATGAAGAGTATGTCGTGACCGATCCCGGCGATACGCCGCTTCAGGTCGGTCAGACGATGGCCGAGATGGAATACCGCCAGGCGCGCGAAGATTACGGTGACGCCTTCATCGCCGATATGGGCGCTCCCGCGATCAAGACGCTGCTGGAACGGGTCGATCTGCCGCAGCTCAAGGCGGAACTTGAGGTGAGTCTCGAAGGAACGCGCAACAAGGCGATCCGCAAGAAACTCGCGAAACGGTTGCGTCTGGTCGAAGGCTTCATGATGAGCAATTCGCGGCCGGAGTGGATGATTCTCTCGGTGCTGCCGGTGATTCCGCCGGATCTGCGTCCGCTGGTTCCGCTGGACGGCGGCCGTTTCGCGACGAGCGATCTGAACGATCTCTACCGGCGGGTCATCAACCGGAACAACCGCCTGAAGAATCTGTTGCAGCTGCGGACGCCGGAGGTGATCATCCGCAACGAGAAGCGTATGCTTCAGGAAGCGGTCGATTCGCTGCTGGACAACGGTCGTCACGGGCGTGCGGTGACCGGCGCGGGCAACCGTCCGCTGAAGAGTCTGTCGGATATGCTCAAGGGCAAGCAGGGACGTTTCCGTCAGAATTTGCTCGGTAAGCGCGTGGATTATTCCGGCCGTTCGGTCATCGTTGTCGGCCCGGAACTGAAGATTCATCAGTGCGGACTGCCGAAGAAGATGGCGATGATTCTCTTCGAACCGTTCATCATCCGGCATTTGAAGGGGCGCGGTTTCGCGCATACGGTTCGCGGTGCCAAGAAGATGATCGAGCGTGGCGAGCCGGTGGTCTGGGATATTCTCGATGAAGTGACCAAGGGGCATCCGGTGATGCTCAACCGTGCGCCGACGCTGCACCGTCTGAGTATTCAGGCGTTCGACCCGGTGCTGATTGAAGGATCGGCGATCCGTCTGCATCCTCTGGTGTGTACGGCGTACAACGCGGACTTCGACGGCGACCAGATGGCTGTGCACGTGCCGCTGTCGAACGAGGCGCAGATGGAGACCAAGCTTCTGATGCTCGCGCCGAACAACATCTTCTCGCCGGCGAACGGCAAGCCGATCGTCTCCCCGACGCAGGACATCACGCTGGGCAGCTATTACCTGACCTGCGATCCGCGCAACAAGGAGAAGGCCAAACTGTATCGTGACAGCTTTGAAGTTCTCTACGCCATGCAGATGGGATTTTTGAAGATTCACGACGCGGTGAAGATTCCGAACCCGGACTTTGGACGCGACACGCTCTACGGCGACAAAGAGAGCAAATTCATCCTGACGACGCCGGGACGGTGCATCTTCAACGAAATCTGGGATGAACGGCTCGGGTTCTACAATCAGATCGCCAAGAAGAAGGAACTCGGCCGGTTGATCAGCGACTCGTACAAGATCGCCGGGCACGACGCGACCATCAAGCTTCTGGACGATTTGAAGGACATGGGGTACCGTCAGGCGACGCTGGCGGGATTGTCGATTTCGATTGCCGACCTCCAGGTTCCGGAGAAGAAGGAGGAGATCATCGAGAACGCCCGTGAACAGATCGACAACGTCCTTGAACAGTACAACAGCGGTCTGCTGACCGAAGGCGAACGGCACAACAAGGTGATCGACATCTGGACGCAGGCGAGTAACGCGGTGGCCAATGAGCTCTTCGTCCGGCTGGAGAACGCGTCCCGCCGCGGCGAGATCAACCCGGTTTACGCGATGCTCGACTCGGGCGCCCGCGGCAGCAAGGATCAGATCCGTCAGCTCGCCGGGATGCGCGGTCTGATGGCGAAGCCGTCGGGCGACATCATCGAGCGGCCGATCATCTCGAACTTCCGTGAAGGGTTGTCGGTGCTGGAATACTTCATTTCGACCCACGGCGCCCGCAAGGGATTGGCGGATACGGCGTTGAAGACGGCGGACTCCGGTTACATGACCCGGCGTCTGGTCGATGTGGCACAGGACATCATCTGCCGCGAACAGGATTGCGGTACGAGCAAGGGCGTCTGGACCAGCGCGATCATCGAGGGTGACGAGGTGATCATGCCGCTGCGTGACCGGATTCTCGGCCGGTTCAGCGCGCAGGATATCCGCGATCCCGCCTATGCGGACGGTCGTTTGATCATTTCCGCGGGCGAGGAGTTCACTCCGGCGGTGGTCGATCTGATCGACAAGCGCGGGATTCAGCGAGTGCTGATCCGCTCGACGCTGACGTGCGAAACGCTTCACGGCGTCTGCGTGAAATGTTACGGGCGGAACCTCGCCAGCGACCGGCAGGCGAAGGAAGGCGACGCGCTCGGGATCATCGCGGCGCAGTCGATCGGCGAGCCCGGTACGCAGCTGACGATGCGTACCTTCCACATCGGCGGAACCGCGTCGAGCGCCTACAAGCAGCCGGTGATCGCTTCGCGGCACGACGGCGTGATCAAGTTGTTCAACGTGCGCACGATCAAGAATCAGAAGGGCAAGACGGTCGTCGTCAACAAGAATGGCTATGTGATCGTTTACGATCCGGCCGTGGCGAAGGCGGCGGAGAAGGCCGCAAGGGAACGCGCCCAGGTCGAAGCGGAAGCGCTCGGAACGGTCTACAACAAGGATTACGACTTCTGGGGAGATGCGCTCAAGGAGGCGGAACTGGATCGTTACGAACTCGAAGCCGGTTCGGTGCTGGACAAGGGCGACGGCGACACGGTCAAGGCGAACGAGATTTTCGTGCGCTGGGAGGCGAACCACGTGCCGATCATCATTGAAGAGGCTGGTGTGGTGGAACTCCACGACCTGGTTGAAGGCGTGACGTTGCAGCGTCAGAAACGCGGCGGTGCCGATCAGAGCACGGTGATGGAACACCGTGAGGATTTGCACCCGCAGATTGTGATCAACAGCGCGGACGGCACGTTCCTCGCGAATTACCCGCTGCCGGCGGGGGCGGTGCTGATGACCAAGTCGGGCGCGAAGGTGACGCCTGGTATGGTGGTTGCGCGTGTGCCGCGGCAGTCGGCGAAGAACAAGGACATCACCGGCGGTCTGCCGCGTATTGCCGAATTGTTCGAAGCGCGCGTGCCGAAGGATGTGGCGGAGATCGCCCGTATCGACGGTTATGTGGAAGTGGACAAGATGACCCGCGGCAAACGCCAGCTCCTGATCCGCGATCCGGAGTCGGGCATGACCGAGGAACACAACAACATTCCGGCGCACAAGCATCTGACGGTGAGCAAAGGCGACTTCGTCCGCAAGGGACAGAAGTTGACCGAGGGTTCGATCGTGCCCCATACGCTGCTTGAGGTGTGCGGCATTCACGAACTGCAGCGCCATCTGGTGGACGCCATTCAGCTGGTGTACCGTGCGCAGGGTGTGGAAATTAACGATAAGCACATCGAGATCATCATCCGTCAGATGATGCAGAAGGTGCGGATCACCGAATCGGGATCGACGGATTATCTGCCGGGCGAACAGCTCGACCGGACGGAATTCGACCGCATCAACCGGGAGGTGATCGAAAAGGGTGGCAAGCCGGCGGAAGCCGAACCGATTCTGCTGGGTATCACGAAGGCGGCGCTGGAAACCGAGAGCTTCATTTCGGCGGCGTCGTTCCAGGATACGACACGTATTCTGACGGAGGCTGCGACGGTCGGGAAGGTGGACAATTTGAACGGCTTCAAGGAAAACGTGATCACAGGACATCTGATTCCTGCCGGAACCGGTACGGAGCTGATGCAGTCGATCCGGCTGAAATATCTCGGCACGGAGATCGAACCGGAGCTGCCGTCGCAGGAGAGCGGCGAAGCGCGATCGGTCGAGGAGATTGCCGCTGCATGGCGGGATACGGATTCCGGAGCGAAGGGCAGCGTCGATTTCGGAAGCGAGGATGACGCATTGCCGGATGAGGCCAAGGAGTTGGTTGCGGAGTTTGACAGCGATGGATTTTCCGATGCGGAAGATGAATTCGCCGATGATTTCGAGGACGACCGGAACTGATAAGGAAACCAGAACCGGAGACCGTCGGAGGCGGCGGTTTCCGGAAAAAAACGGTACATCGGGGATTTTTTTTCAAAAAAAGCGGTCAACAATTTGCAAAAATCGCTTTATGGTATTATTTTATGATTCTTTGATGTATGTCGAACAAGATGCAGAGTCGTATAAAAATATAAAAAAGTCAGGAAGTTGTTATGCCGACAATCAATCAGTTGGTGCGTTTCGGGCGCGAAGAAAAGGACAAGAAGAGCAAGTCGAAGGCGTTGAGTGCCTGCCCGCAGCGGCGCGGGGTCTGCCTTCAGGTGACGACGCGTACACCGAAGAAGCCGAACTCGGCGTTGCGTAAGATTGCGCGTGTCCGGCTGACCAATGGGCAGGAAGTGACCGCCTACATCGGCGGAGAGGGCCATAATCTGCAGGAACACTCGGTGGTTCTGGTGAAGGGGGGACGTGTGCGTGACCTCCCGGGCGTTCGTTATCACATTGTGCGCGGTGCACTTGACAGCCTCGGCGTGGACAAGCGTCGTCAGGGCCGTTCGAAATACGGTGCGAAGCGGCCGAAGCCGGGTCAGGAGGCCGCGGCCGGCAAGGGCAAGAAGAAGTAAGAGTCAGGAATCATAAGCAGGGTACGAAGAGATGAGAAGACGCAGTGTGGTGAAGCGGGAGCTGATTCCCGACGTGAAGTACAACAGCGAACTGGTCGCGCGCTTGATCAACGTCATCATGAGCCGCGGCAAGAAGTCGACCGCGCAGAGCATTGTTTACGGCGCGTTCGATCTGATGCAGGCGAAGAAGCCGGATATGCAGCCGCTGGACA
Source organism: uncultured Victivallis sp. (assembly GCA_944389815.1). Classification (GTDB taxonomy): domain Bacteria; phylum Verrucomicrobiota; class Lentisphaeria; order Victivallales; family Victivallaceae; genus Victivallis. Next base: position 83,151 of record CALXNS010000070.1, read on the forward strand.
TTTTTCTCCAGGCGCTGGAGAATGTGAAACCGAAGCTTGAAGTGAAGAGCCGTCGTGTCGGCGGAGCCACGTATCAGGTGCCGGTGGAGGTTGATCCTGAGCGTCAGGTTGCGTTGGCGATGCGTTGGATTACGACGTATTCGCGCGGTCGGAAAGGCAAATCGATGACCGAATCGCTGGCCGGCGAATTGCTGGATGCTTTTGAGAACACGGGCTCCTCGATCAAGAAGAAGGAGGACACCTTTAAAATGGCGCAGGCGAACAAGGCGTTCGCTCATTACCGCTGGTAATCGTCGGGAATAGTGAATTATGATGACCGAACAAGACAAGAAAGAGTATCATGAGTCCCCCAAGCGCAAAACTGCGCTGAAGGACTACCGCAACATCGGAATCATGGCGCATATCGACGCCGGAAAGACGACGCTCAGCGAGCGTATTCTTTTCTACACCGGAGTCAACTACAAGGTCGGCGAAGTGCACGAGGGCGGCGCGACGATGGACTGGATGGAACAGGAGCGCGAGCGCGGCATCACGATCACGTCGGCCGCGACGACCTGCTATTGGAAGAACCATCGTATCAATTTGATTGACACTCCAGGACACGTGGACTTTACGGCGGAAGTGGAGCGTTCGTTGCGGGTTCTGGACGGAGCGGTGGCGGTGTTCTGTTCGGTCGGCAAGGTGCAGCCGCAGAGCGAGACGGTGTGGCGTCAGGCGCAGAAATATCATGTGCCGGTTATTGCGATGGTCAACAAGATGGACCGTACCGGTGCGGATTATGACGGAGTGGTGCGCGAGATCCGCACGAAGCTCGGGGCCTGCCCGGTTCCGTTGATGCTTCCGATCGGCAAGGAAGCCGACTTCAAGGGAGTGATCGACGTGCTTGAAGGGAAGGCGGTTTATTTCGACGAGGCTTCGAACGGAGTCAAGATGACGGAGACCGATGTTCCTGAGGAGCACAAGGCGCGCTGGGAGGAAGCGTATAAATACATGGTCGAATGTCTGGCGGAAGTCGATGACGAGATCATGGAAATTTATCTCAATGAAGAGATGCCGGATCACGACCAGATCAAGAGTGCGTTGCGTCGTGCCACGCTGGGGTGCAAGATCGTTCCGGTCTGCTGCGGAACCGCATTCAAGAACAAAGGTATTCAGAAGCTGCTCGATGCGGTGGTTGATTATCTGCCCAGCCCGGTCGACATCTGGGACATCAAGGGAACCGATCCGGTCAGCGGCGCCCCGTTGACGCGTCATGTGGGTGACATGCAGCCGTTTTCAGCGCTGGTGTTCAAGATCATGACCGACCCGTATGTGGGGAAACTCTATTATTTCCGGGTTTATTCGGGTATTGCGTCGCAGGGAATGAGCGTTCTCAATCCGCGTACCGGAAAGCGGGAGCGCCTTGGTCGTCTGCTGCAGATGCACGCGAATCAGCGTGTGGAGCAGGAGGAGATTTTCTCCGGCGATATTGCGGCGGCGGTCGGACTCAAGAATGTGACGACCGGGGATACGATCTGTCTGGAAGACAGCCCGATCGTGCTGGAATCGATGAGTTTTCCCGAGCCGGTTATTTCGATTGCGGTGGAACCGAAATCGTCGGGCGACCGCGACAAGCTGGCCAAGGGATTGATCGCCTTGGCGGAAGAGGATCCGACTTTCCAGGTTCGGAGCGATGAAGAGACCGGACAGACGATCATTTCAGGTATGGGCGAGCTGCATCTCGAGATTATTCTCGACCGTCTGGTTCGAGAATTCAAGGTGGAGGCGAACACCGGAGCGCCGCAGGTGGCGTACCGCGAAGCGTTGTGCGGCAGTGCGGAATCGAACATGAAGTTCGTTCGCCAGTCCGGTGGTCGCGGTCAGTATGGGCACTGTATCATCAATCTTATCCCGCTGGAGCGGGGTGCCGGGATTGTGATCGAAAACAAAGTGGTCGGCGGCAACATTCCGAAGGAATATATCAAACCGATCGAGGCGGGTATTCGCGAGGCGGCGGCGTCGGGTGTGCTGGCGGGCTATTCGGTGATCGACTTCAAGGTTGAGATCGTTGACGGATCCTATCACCCGGTGGACTCCTCGGAAATGGCGTTCAAGATTGCCGGGTCGATGGCGTTCAAGGATGCCGCGCGCAAGGCGGGAATCATGTTGCTCGAACCGATCATGAAGGTGGAGTTGACCACGCCGGATGAGAATATGGGCGATCTGATCGGCGACATCACGAGCCGTCGCGGAACGATCGTGGAGATCAACGCCGGCGAGAACAGCTTCACCCGGGTGAATGCGAATGTGCCGCTTTCGGAATTGTTCGGTTACGCGACGGCGATTCGTTCGTTGTCGCGGGGTCGGGCGACGTATTCGATGGAGCCGGCGCATTTCGAACGAGTTCCGAAACAAGTGCAAGATAAAATTTTGGAGAAGAAATAAGCTATGGCTACGGGAAAAAACCAGCGTATCCGCATCCGGCTGCAGGCGTATGAGCATCGGATTCTGGATCAGTCGGTCAATGAGATTCTTGAGACGGCGAAGCGCACGGGTTCGATGGTGGCGGGACCGATTCCGCTTCCGACCCGGATTGAGCGTTGGACGGTGAACCGTTCCCCGCATGTGAACAAGAAGTCGATGGAACAGTTTGAGATCCGCACGCACAAGCGGATGATGGATATCGTCAACCCGACGGCGAAGACGGTTGATGAGCTTAAGAAGCTCAATCTGCCCGCCGGCGTGGATATTTCGATCAAGATTGGAATCTGACAGTCGGATTCCTAGATACCAATGTTCCCGACCGATTGGGGACACGTATCGAAACATTTCTCACGAAAGGAGAAAAGATGAAAGGTTTAATCGGTAAAAAGGTCGGAATGACGCAGGTCTACGACGAGAAGGGGGTTCTGATCCCGGTGACGGTGGTTCAGGCTGGCCCCTGTGTTGTGACTGACGTCAAGACCGTGGAGCGCGACGGATATCGTGCGTTCCAGTTGGGGTTCGGCGAGCGCAAGGCGAAGAATGTGAGCAAGGCGCGCGCCGGACATCTGGCGAAAGCCGGCGTGACGGGCGAAAAACTGCCGTCGGTGCTGCGTGAGATCCGCATGGCCGAAGGGGATGAAGCTCCTGCGCTGGGTTCGGTTCTGAAAGCGGATGTATTTTCCGCGGACGAGTATCTTGATGTGATCGGAACGATCAAGGGTCGCGGCTTTCAGGGCGTGGTTCGGCGTTATCGTTTCGGCGGCGGCCGTGCGAGCCACGGCGGTGTCTGGACGCGGCGTACCGGTTCGATCGGCTGCTGCGAATGGCCGGGCAACGTGATCAAGGGCAAACGGATGCCCGGACACATGGGCAATGTGCCGCGCACGATTCAGAATCTGAAGATTGTCCGAGTGATGGCGGAAGACAATGTACTGCTGGTCAAGGGCGCGGTCCCGGGGGCCAACGGCGGTATTTTGTTGATCCGGAGTGCGATCAAGAAGCAGCCGGGCGCGAAGAAGTAATAGGTGAACAAGATGTCGAATACTTTAGATATCCTTGATTGCAAGGGTGCCCGGGTTGGCGAATACGTCATTCCGGAAGGTGTGATCGAGCTGGAGAAGGGCGAACAGGCCGTGCATGACGCGGTTGTCGCGTATCTGGCGGGTCGTCGTGCGGGAACTGCCTGCACGAAGACGCGCGGCGAGGTATCCGGAGGCGGAGCGAAGCCGTTCCGTCAGAAGGGGATGGGCCGGGCGCGTGCCGGTTCTTCCCGGAGTCCGGTCTGGGTCGGCGGCGGTACGATTTTCGGACCTGTGCCCCGTTCGTTTGCGAAGAAGGTCAACAAGAAAGTGCTGGTTCTGGCGCTGAAGCGTGCGCTTTCCGAGCGCATTGTTGAGGGCGATGTGATCGTGGTCGACAAATTCGACATTCCGGATCACAAGACGCGGAGCGCGGCGGCGGTGTTGTCGAATCTGAAGATTGCCGATGACACGATTCTGCTGTCGGTTCCGGCGCTGGAAGATCAGGCCGCGTTGGTCTGCGCGACCGGAAATCTGCCGAATCTGGTGCTCCGGAAGTCGGACAACGTCAATGTGTATGAACTCTTGCGTTTCAGCAAGCTCCTTTTCACGAAGGATGCGCTGGATGCGTTCATCAAACGTCTGGCGTAAGGAGAACGAACAATGAGAAGTGCGTTTGATATCATTATCGCGCCGGTGGTCACTGAAAAATGCAATGCTCTTGCCCAGCGCTCGAAGTATGTGTTCAAGGTGAAGACGGATGCCGAGAAGATCGAGATCGGCCGGGCGGTGGAAGAACTGTTCAAGGTCAAGGTCAAGTCGGTGAATGTGATGAACTATCAGGGCAAGGCCAAGCGTGCCGGGCGTACCCAGAGAATGGGTCGCCGCGCCAATTGGAAGAAGGCAGTGGTCACCTTGTCCGAAGGCAGCATTGAAATCATTTAAGGGGGAGAATCATAAATGGCGGTGAAATCTTTTAATCCCGTGACTCCCTCCCGGCGGAATATGACGGTGCTGGACTATGCGTCCACGATTACCGCGACCAAGCCGGAAAAGAGTCTGGTCAAGGGGAAGAAAAACGGCAGCGGCCGCAACAATTACGGCCGTATCACCACGCGGTTCCGCGGTGGTGCGAATAAGCGCCGTTATCGTATGGTTGATTTTGTCCGGGCGAAGGAAAACGTGCCGGCCAAGGTCGCGACGATCGAATACGATCCGAATCGTTCCGCGAATATCGCTTTGATCGTTTATGCCGACGGCGAGAAGTCTTATATTCTCGCTCCGGTCGGGATGAAGGTCGGCGATACCGTGATGAACGGAGCCAAGGCGGAGTTGAAGCCGGGCAACTGGCTGGCGTTGAAAGATATTCCGGTTGGCGTGAACGTCTGCTGTCTCGAGCTCTTGCCGGGACGGGGCGCCAAGCTGGTCCGCGCTGCCGGTCAGGTGGCGATTCTGCGCGGTAAGGAAGAGAATTACGCGCAGATCAAGTTGCCGTCGGGTGAAGTTCGCATGATCAACATCAACTGCCATGCGATGATCGGTCAGATCGGTAATCTCGATCGCATGAATGTGAAGATGGGGAAAGCCGGTAAGAAACGTTATCTCGGATTCCGTCCGCACGTCCGCGGCGTGGCGATGAACCCGGTCGACCATCCGATGGGCGGCGGTGAAGGCCGTACTTCCGGCGGCGGTCATCCGGTTTCGCCGTGGGGTCAGCTGGCCAAGGGCAAGCGTACCCGCAACCCGAAGAAGACTTCGAAGAACTTCATTGTTGAGCGGAGGAAGAAGTAATGGCCAGATCGATTAAAAAAGGGCCGTTCGTGGATCAGTATCTGATCGACAAGGTTGAAAAGATGCCTCTCAATCAGAAGGTGGCGATCAAGACTTGGTCGCGGCGTTCGATGATCGTCCCGGATTTCGTCGGACACACGTTCAATGTTCACAACGGCAAGACGTTCGTCCCGGTCTTCGTTACGGAGAACATGGTCGGACACAAACTTGGGGAATTTGCCCCGACCCGTGCCTTCAAGGAACACGGGGTGGTTTCCGGAAAATAATTTTTCTCAGGAAAATCGAAAGCGCGCCCGGTTGTCCGACCGGGCGCGCTTTTTTTCGCCCGGGCCATCCATGCGGGCGGCCGAATCGGGCGGATGTGCGTGAATGGAGCACAAAATTTCGTTTTTTGAGCACCGGGTACGGTTGTAAATGTGACCGCCTTCGGTTATATTATTGTTCCTGAAAGGGAATTTGCAATGATCAGCAGTAACAATGTCAACATCGCCAGCAGAAGCGTGCTCTCCAGTCCCGGCGCGATCCGGTCGGAATTGCCGCTTTCTCTAGATGCGGTGTTGAAGGTGATGTCCGCCCGGCAGAATATCTGTGACATTCTCGATGGGAAGTCTCGGAAATTGATGATGATCGTCGGGCCGTGTTCCATTCACAACCCCTCCGAGGCGATCGAATACGCCGAACGGTTGCGGCAATTGAGCGACGAGGTGAGCGACCGGATTCTGATTGTGATGCGGGTTTATTTTGAAAAACCCCGGACTACGGTCGGCTGGAAAGGATTGATCTACGATCCCGACCTCAACAAGAGCTACAATATCGAGAAGGGGATCTTCATCGCCCGGAAATTGATGCTGCGGATTGTCGACATCGGACTGCCGGTCGCGACGGAAATGCTTGACCCGATCATTGCCCAGTATATCGCCGACGCCGTCGCCTGGGCTGCGATCGGCGCACGGACGACTGAGGCGCAGACCCACCGTCAGCTCGGCAGCGGACTTTCGATGCCGGTCGGGTTCAAGAATGCGACCGACGGTACTTTTCAGACTGCGATCGACGCCATTGCGACCGCCCGGAGTGAACACAGTTTCATCGGTGTGCTTGAAGACGGGCATGTCGGCGTTTTCCGGACCAGCGGCAATCCCTACGCCCATATCGTATTGCGCGGCGGGGGCAATCAACCCAATTACGGCGCTGAACACATCGCATTTCTGAAAGTCGCCATGCGCAAGGCCGGGTTGAAACCATGCATCGTCGTCGATTGCAGTCACGCCAATTCCGGGAAGGATTACCGCAAACAGCATATCGCATTGGAAGATGTGCTTGATCAGATTGCCGCTGGAGAGGATGCGCTCTGCGGGGTCATGTTGGAAAGCAACCTGGAGCCGGGCAACCAGAAGATTTCAAGCTGCCTGAAGCCCGGGGTTTCCGTGACCGACGGCTGCATCGGCTGGGACGAAACCGCCGCGTTGATCCGCCACACTTACGAGCGGCTGGGAGAAATTCACGGAGCGGTCGCACCGGTACCGGAACCGGCGCCCGATTCGCCGCGATGAGAGAAACGGCCGCATGGACAAACGAACATTGCGCGACCGACGGGAATAACGGGAAAAGAACGGAGGGTGTTTCATGGGGAATTTTCTGGCATTTGACCTCGGAGCTTCCAGTGGCCGCGCCATTCTGGGACGATTGAACGGCGGCAGACTCGAATTGAGTGAAGTTCATCGCTTCGCCAATGGACCGGAGGAGAAGGGTGGTGCGCTCTACTGGAATTATCCACAGCTCGTCGAAGAGTTGAAAACCGGGCTGAAGAAAGCTCTGGCTGTCGAGAAGAAACTTGATGGAATCGGCATCGACACCTGGGGCGTTGATTACGTTTTCTTCGACCGGACGACGGGTGAACCGAAACGCTGGCCCTACCACTACCGGGATTCCCGCACCGCCCGCGCGACGGAGGAGGTGTGGAAACAAATTTCCCGCGAGGAACTTTATTCACATACCGGCATCCAGTGTATGGCGCTCAATACGGTTTATCAGCTTGCCGCCCATCATCGGGAGCATCCGGAGGATTTTGAGAACAGCGTATTTCTGATGATGCCCGATGCGCTCGGGTTTGCGCTCGGCGGCGAAATGGTCAGCGAATACACCGATTGTTCGACCGGAGATCTGCTCGATCCGGTGACGCGCCAGTGGGATTGGACGGTGATCGACCGTCTCGGTCTGCCGCGCGAAGTGTTTCCGAAAATCGTCCCGCCGTGCACTCGTGGCGGCGTTTTGAGTGTGGCGTTGCAGCGGGAACTCGGCTGCGGCCCGATCCCGATTCTCAAAATCGGTTCCCACGACACCGCAAGCGCCGTCGCCGCAGTGCCCGCACCGACGGAGGGCAGCTGGGCTTACATCAGCGCCGGAACCTGGGCGCTGCTGGGGGCTGAACTGGATCGCCCGTTCCGTTCCGCTGAATCGCAGTTGAATTCGTTCACCAACGAGGGCGGCATCTGTGGCAAAATTCGTTTCCTTACCAATATCATGGGCAGCTGGCTTTTCCAGGAAACCCGCCGCGTCTGGAATGAGGAACGGGGCCCGATCTCCTTTGCCCAAATGGAGACGCTCGCCCGCGAGACGAAACCGTGTGAATTCCTGATCAATCCGAATGACGCCTCCTTCGTTTCTCCGGGCGACATGCCGCAGCGGATCATCGATTTCTGCACGAAATCCGGTCAGGGAAAGGTTGAGGGCGACGGTGCGGTGGTGCGGGCGATTTACGACTCGCTGGCGCTCTATTTCCGCTGCAAACTGGAGACGCTCGGGAAATTGCTCGGCACGAAGTATGCGTGTTTGAACATCGTCGGCGGCGGAACCAAGGACGGGTTGCTCATGCAGTTGACCAGCGATGCGCTGAATATTCCGGTCGTGGCCGGCCCGGTCGAAGCGACCGCCATCGGCAATCTGCTCGCGCAGGCGATGACCGTCGGCGAAGTTGCCGATCTGGCGGCGGCGCGGGAAGTGGTCAAGAATTCGTTCGAAGTAAAAACGTATCGGCCTGACGTGGAAATGCATGCGCTTTACGAAGCGCAGATGCCCCGGTTTCAGGCGTTGACTGGAGCCGAATAACCGTGCGTGTTCTGCGGTTGGTCGCCCTGCTGGCCGTGGCGGCGCTGTTGTCCGCGGCGCCCGCCGCGGAACCGGAGCGCACAGTGCGTTCCACGGTCGGAAGCCGGGTCAAAACCCTTGATCCGGCTCAGGCGGACGATCTGGCCAGCCGTAATCTGGTGGGGGCGGTTTACGATACGTTGCTGCAATACGATTATCTGGAACGCCCCTACCGGCTGAAGCCGTCGATGCTGGCGGAGATGCCGGAGGCGAATGAACGCCTTGATGTGTATCGTTTCCGGTTGCGGGACGATCTTCGTTTCGCGGATGATTTGTGTTTTGCCGGGCAGCCGGAAGCGGTGAGACGCATTACCGCCGATGACGTCCGATATTCCATCTTGCGGATCGCCGATGCGCGCAACCATTCGCCGGTGTACTGGATGTTCCGGGGAAAACTGCTCGGGCTGGATGCGTTTCATGAACGCAGCGCCGAACTTCCCGCCGGCGACGACTCCTGTTATGAGATGGAGTTTCCCGGTTTCCGGAAGTTGAACGATCTGGAATTTGAACTGCATCTCTCCAAACCCGATCCGCGTTTTCTCTACATGCTTGCGATGCCGAATTCCGCGGTCGTTTCGCGGCGTGCGGTTGAATTTTACGGGCCGCAATTTCCCCGGAAGCCGGTCGGGTCGGGGCCGTTCCGGTTGACGGAATGGATCAACGATTACAAGCTGGTGCTCGACCGCAATCCGGAATACCGGCATGAAACATTTGCCGGAGCGGAAAACCCCGCCGACCGGGAACGGCCGCTGCCGCTGGCGGATCGGCTGGTGCTCTACCTCATCAAGCAGCCGATGTCGGCCTGGCTGCTTTTTCTGCAGGGAAATCTGGATATCCATACGGTCGAGAAAGATGATCTTGATCTCGTAACCGGCGGTTCGGAACTCGCGCCGGCACTGGTGGAGCATGGGGTGAAATTACAGCGGGCGCCGGAGTTCGAAATCCGTTACGTCGGGTTCAATTTCAGCGATCCGAAGCTGGGAACGAACCGCAAACTGCGTCAGGCTCTCAGTCTGGCGTACAACGTGCAGCGCCGGGTGGAACACTCCAATTATCAATTGATTCCGGCGCACGGACCGATTCCGCCCGGTGTGGCAGGTTACGATCCCGCGTACCGCAATCCCAATGCGGCCGACGACCCCGAGCGTGCCCGGCAGCTGCTGGCGGAAGCCGGGTATCCGGACGGCATCGATCCGGAGAACGGGGAACGGTTGCGTTTTACCTTCGACCAGACCGGGAACAACTCCTTCTATCGCCAGCAGGGGGAACTGGCGGTCGCCGACTTCGCCGAAATCGGCGTCGAGGTGGAGGCGGTGTTGAACAACGATGCGCGGTTCTACGAAAAACTCCGGCAGGGAAGATTGCAGTTGTTCCGGCTGTCGTGGGTGGGAGATTATCCCGATGCGGAGAATTTTCTGCAACTTTTCTACAGCGGCAACATCGGCGGCTGCAACCGGGTCGGCTTCAGCGATCCGAAGTTCGATGCGATGTTCGAAGCGATTCTGCCGATGGCCGATTCGCCGGAACGCACCCGCCGCTATCAGGAGATGGTGCAATATCTGGCCGAAGAGTGTCCGTGGATCTACGAAGGGTTTCCGATTGCATACATGCTCAGTTACAGCTGGTTGGAGAATTATTACCCGCATGACTTCGCCTTCGCGCGCTGGAAATATCTCTCCGTCGATGTCGAACGACGCGAAACGATGCGCAAAAAGTTCCGCCCGTTGTCGTTCCGGGAGCTCAATGCCCGATGAAGGCGAATGATTTTCAAAAATATCTGCGTCGGAATCCGGCCGTGCCGGTTTTTCCGCCGTTGCCGGAAGGCGTTTCCCGCTGCGTTGTGATTCCCGCCTGCGATGAACTTGAAACACTTCCGGAAACGTTGGCATCACTGGTGAAGGCCGGAAACCGGAATCCCGTGCTGATCGTGATCAATTATCCAGCCGGAGCCCCTGCTGCTGCAGAGGAGAGCGCCGTTGAACTTCAGCGGCGGCTCGAAGCAGGGATGTTTCCCGGCGCAGAACAGCTGCACTGGATTTACGCGCCGGATCTGAGTGACGGAGTCGGCGAGGCGCGGAAACTCGGCATGGATTGTTTTGCCGCAGTGCATACGGCGGAGTCGGCGGAGTCGGCGTGGATTTTTTCCCTCGACGCCGATTCCCCGGTGACGGCGGAGTATTTTGAAGGCTGTGAACGCTGTTTTGCCGAACATGCGGAGTGCGGCGTACTGATTGTTCCGGTACGCCATCGGCGCGGCGCGACACCGGAACTTGAAATTGCGATTCGGCGTTACGAGCGATATCTGAGGCGCCATGTGGAAAAATTGCGTTATGCCGGGTCGCCCTATGCGTTTCAGACGATCGGTTCTGGGTTTGCCGTCCGGCTTGAAAGTTACCTGCGTTCGGGCGGGATGCGCAAACGGCGCGGCGGTGAGGATTTTTATTTTCTGCAGGCGGCGGCCAAAGTCACGCAAGTCCAAACCGCGCCTGGTGCCTGGGTGAATCCGTCGGCGCGGGTTTCCGAACGGGTGCCGTTCGGCACCGGCCCGGCGCTGGCGAAATTGTTGCGCGGCGAAGCGTTGCCCGAGATCAGCGATCACGCCTTCGAACTTCTGCGGCGACTGCTGGAAGAGATGCCCGCAGGGGAACCTCCTGCGGAAGCATTGCCGTTTCTGGAGCGGGAAAAATTTTATTCCACCTGGGAACGGATCCGAAAAAACACTCCGCCGGGAAAAGAACAAGCCGCCTTCCACTGCTGGTTCGACGGCTTGAAAACGTTGCGGTTTCTGCACTTCATCGATTCCGGAACGAGCGGTTGCGCCGAAGCGGAATCGATGAAGGAATAGAGTTGTTAGTTCCGATTGCGTTTGCGCAACCGGTTCGTGACCTCCACTTCATACGCCTTGAGATCGTCGATCGTGATCTTCGCGACACCGGATGCCATCGCCGCTTCCGCAACGCGCATGGCCACGCGCGGAACGACGCGCGGATCGAACGGTTTCGGAATGACGTAACTGCGACTCAACGGCGACGCCGCATCGAACATGCCGGAAGCTGCATCAGCCGGATACGCCAGCGCAAGTTCCGCGCGGATCTCCGGCGGAATGGGTTCTGCGGCGAGTTCCGCGAGCGCCCGGGAAGCAGCAAGTTTCATCGCTTCATTGATGTCCGACGCGCGCACGTCGAGCGCGCCGCGGAAGATGCCGGGAAATCCGAGCACGTTGTTGATCTGGTTGGCGAAGTCGCTCCGGCCGGTGCCGACGACGGCGGCTCCGGCTTTGAGGGCGACGTCGGGATAAATTTCCGGCACCGGATTGGCCATTGCGAAGATGATCGGTTCCGGAGCCATCGAGGCGACCATTTCGGCGGTGACGCAGTTCGGGGCGGAAAATCCGAGGAAAATATCCGCGCCGCGCATGGCGTCGGCCAGAGTGCGCGCATCGGTATCCACCGCGAATTCGCGTTTCTCCGCGGAGAGATCGGTTCGCCCGGTGTGGATAACCCCCTTCGAATCGCACATGATGAAGTTTTCGCGGCGGGCGCCGGCAGTGATGTAGAAGCGGCTGCAGGCGATTCCGGCGGCTCCGGCACCGTTGACGACAAATTTGCACGTCTCAATTTTCCGGCCGGTCAACTTCAAGGCGTTGAAAATCGCCGCCATCGAAATGATTGCCGTCCCGTGCTGGTCATCGTGGAACACCGGAATATTCATCTGTTTCTTCAACGTTTGTTCCACTTCGAAACACCCCGGCGCTCCGATGTCCTCGAGATTGATTCCGCCGAACGACGGTTCGAGCCGCTTGACCGTTTCGATCACCCGGGCGGGATCGGTGCGCCCGTTGGGCAGAAATACGTCTCCCAGACAGATCGGCACGGCGTCGATATCCGCAAAATGTTTGAAGAGAACGGCTTTCCCTTCCATGACCGGCATCCCGGCTTCCGGCCCGATGTTTCCCAGGCCGAGCACGGCGGTCCCGTCGCTGACCACTGCGACCAGATTGCCGCGCGCGGTATATTTCCAGACCTCCCCGGGATTGTTTTTGATCTCCAGACAGGGCTGCGCCACGCCGGGAGTGTAGGCCAGGGAAAGGTCAAGCGCGGTTCTGCACGGCTTGGAGGGAGTGACCGTGATTTTTCCGGGAACGCCGTCCGCGTGATACGCGAGCGCCGCCTTTTTCAATTCTTCCTGTGTCATGTTGAGCGCCTCACAAAGGTTGTAGTGAAGTAAAATATTGCATTTCATTTGATGATATGTATACTATACACCCGTTTCACCGGAAAAGCGAACGTTTCATGCAGGTTTGATGTTTCCCGAAGGAAAAGTGAGCAGCCCGGCCGGAATGCAATTTTCGTGAATCAGGATTATTTCATGGATTTTTCCGGAATTCCACTTGAAATAAATTCAATAACCATTATTATTAATAAAAACAAATCTGAATTCCCGGAGTGTTTTCGATGAATATGCGGCAGGAACAATGCAGTCCGAAAGGGGCTTTTCAGCTCCGGCGCGTCGGCGCGCCGGAATGCTGCGGCATTGCCGCGTCGGAGAGAATTGCCGACCGGGATGGTTTCGATCAACTTTCAGGTTTTTTCCTTCTTCTTCTGCGACTTACCGGCGCCGGTCGGGTGCTTGCGTAAGCGCGTTCCGTAATCATCAGCGGTTGTTGCGTTGCGGAAAATCCGGCCCCGGACCGGCGTTAAACAACGGCGCAATTCTGTCTCTTTTGAAGCTGAAAATCATCATGCGAAGCGAAGAAGAAAATGAAAACATACCCGAAATATATCCCTTTGTCTCCAATTGAAATCGAAAACCGTATCTGGCCGACGCGCCGGCTCCGCCGTGCTCCGGTCATGGCCGCGGTCGATCTGCGTGACGGCAATCAGGCGTTCGCCCGGCCGATGAATGCGGAAACGAAACTCGAATATTTCCGGATGCTGACTGCGATCGGTTTCCGTGAAATCGAGGCGGCGTATCCTGCCGCATCCCGGGAGGAGTTTGATTTCGTCCGCGCTCTGATCGAGCACGACGCCGTCCCGGCGGGTGTTTCGATCGGCGTTTTGATGCCGGCGATTCCGTGGGCGATCGACCGGACGATGGAGGCGGTTCGCGGCGCGAAGTCGGTGATTTTACACTGCTATGTGGCCACCAGCGATTTGCATACCCAATTTGTGCTGGGAAAATCCCGCGAAGAGATTCTTGAGATGGCCGTTGAGGCGACGAGACGCATCGCAATGCAAATGGAGACTGCTGGAATGCGCGATGTCGTCCGTTATGAATTTTCCCCGGAGGAGTTTTCCGACAGCGACGTCGATTTCATCGTCGAACTCGCGTCGCGTGTCAGGGAGGCATGGGGCGGGGAGGAAAAAGAGAAATTCATCCTGAACTTGCCCGCGACCGTCGAACGGCGCCCACCGTATGAATTCGCCGACATGGTGGAGCTCTTCACCCGGAAATATCCGTATGTCGCGCAAACGACGTTGAGCGTCCACACCCACAACGATCAGGGCTGCGCCGTCGCCGCCGCCGAAATGGCGGTGCTGGCCGGGGCCGACCGGGTGGAAGGGACGCTCTGCGGCCACGGGGAACGAACCGGCAATATGGATTTGATGACCTTCGCGCTCAATCTTCACTCGCGCGGGATCGATACCGGGTTGGATTTTTCGCATTTGCCGGAAATTTCGCACCGGGTTGAAGCGGTTTCGGGAATCGGCGTTCATCCGCGTCATCCTTATGCGGGAGAACTGGTTTTCACCGCATTCTCCGGCACCCATCAGGATGCGATTCGCAAGGGATTGGCCCGGCGTGCCGAGACACGGGAATTTTTCCATCAGGAGTGGCGGGTGCCGTATCTGCACATCGATCCGGCGGATCTCGGACGCGGTTACGAGGGGTTGATCCGGATCAACAGTCAATCCGGCAAGGGCGGAGTCGCCTATGTGCTTGAAAGCGTTTACGGTATTTCGCTTCCGAAAACGATGTACGGCGCCGTCGCCCATGCGGTGCAGCGCGAGGCGGAATCGACCGGAGCCGAGGTGACGCCGGAAACAATTTACCGGATCTTCACCGAACAATTCGTTCATCCCGCCGGCCCGCTCACGGCGGCGGAAATTCAGATTCGCCGTCCTTCCCCGGAGGATCCGGCGAAAACCATGGTGACGTTGACCGTGACGATCGACGGCGTCAAACATCATTGCCGCGGCAGCGGTTCCGGTCCGATCGAGGGGGCGGTCGCGGCGTTGGGCACGGTTTCCGGCATCGGAAAGTTCCAGATCGAATCCTATGTCGAACATGCAC
>CALXNS010000071.1 GCA_944389815.1 uncultured Victivallis sp.
GTGACGCCCGATTCTCTCGACGCCGGAGGCGAAATCTTCCGTTTCGTCTTTCAGGAGGGCGTCCCGTTTCGCGGCCATCTCCCGGATGTAACTTTGAACATAAGGTTTTTCGAGACCGATCCGAAAGATTGCCATTGCGCGATCGAGGAGGGCGCGATTCCGGATCCGGAAGGATGAGTCCTGAGACTGGTTGTTGCGGGAGGGAAATTCGAGCGCCTCCTCCAGCAGCACGCCTCCGAGGAGAAAGTCGTAAAATCCGTTTTCCGGTTCAAACTTCCGCGCCTTTTCGATTTCGGCGATCATGAACTTTTGCTGATTTTCCCACTGAGCATCAACTCTGGGCTGGGCGAACAATTGAAGAACGGCATTGGCCCGGAAAATCCTGCTGTCGGGATCGAGTTCGATGAGCGCGTATTGCGCATTGGTCTCCGCGCTCAGATCCGGGGTGGCGCGCCGTGAACGGTCTCCGCAGGCGATGAGGGTCTCCTCCGCGGACAGTTTCGGCGTGTTCCTCCCGATGGCGGCCATGAGCGGACGAATTTTCCGGAACAGCGGGGAGATTACCGGCGGCTCCAGTTTGAAGTTAAAATCCTCTTCGATGGTTTCCATTGCAGTCCAGAAGCGGAAATTGATCGAAAAAAAGAGCGCGGCGATCGTCGCCGGAACCGCCAGAACCGTCACTGCGAACCGGATCTTTGCGCGCAGCTTCAAACGGTTGAAATTGGCCTGGAGCAGTCCCGCGCCGATCTCCTCCGGGTCGCCGAACCGGCGCAGCGCTTCTTCTTCGCTCATGCCTTCTGCGAGATGTTCTTCCAGATGGCCGGCAAGTTCATTCCGGACGTCGAGCGCGACTTCCGGATCGCGCCGCAACGGCCGGACGCAGTCGTCAAGGGTTGTTTCGATATCCCGCATCATCCTGTCCTTCTTTCCGCCGATTAGGCAAGGAGTTGTGTCAATGCCGCACAGAAATCCCGTGTCTCCTTCACGCGTTCTTCGCAGACGGCCCGTCCGCGCGGCGAGAGCGCGTAATATTTGCGCGGTCTGGCGCCGTCGGTCAACTGCCAGCGGCTCTCGATCAGGCCGGATTGTTCCAGACGGTGCAGCAATGGATAGAGCGTTCCCTCCTTCCATTCGAAGATCCCGCCGGTTCGCTCCAGCACCATTCGGATGATTTCGTAACCGTACATCGGGCGTTCGGAAAGCAGTTTCAAAACAATAATTTCGGTAAATTGAAGTGTATTCTGCATCGTTCGCCTCCCTGTTTTCATGTGCCTTGATATTAATTATACATCGCACCTCGATGTATTCAATATTGCAATGTAAAAAAGAGAAGATTTTATTTGTTTCCAGTGTATTTTTGAGGGAGCCGGAACCGGGAAAATTCCGCTTCAATTGTTGACATGGCCGCCACTTGCAGGTATATTGAATGATGTCAGGAACCCCGGGAGAGAGAACCTCGTGAAACGACATACTCAAGTTGTGATTTACGCGCTCGCCTTCGCGTCGTCGGCAATTCTGCTGTATCAGGGGCGGACCATGGGATTGTTTCCCGCGCCTTCAGTCGGCACCGATCAACAGGCGATGCTGGCGGCGGCGGGACGGTTGGCGGCGGGCGAACTGCCCGGAGGGGATTATCGTTATTCCTACGCGTATACGGTGTTTCTTGCACTGCTGCATTTGCTGACGGGGGGATCGCTCTTCTGGATGCGGCTGCTGCAGGCGGCGGTGTGCGCCTTCATTCCGGTGCTGATCTATCGGAGCGCCCGGCTGATGCGTCTGGGCAAAACGGCGGGGCTGTGCGGGGCGCTCTGTTACATATTCTACGGGCCGGCGCTGCTGATTTCGGTGGATTTTCTGCGGGCGGCGCCGTTGGGATTGGCATTTCTCGGAAGCTTTTACTTATTGCTGCTCGGGTGGCATCGCCGTTCCGGCGGATGTCTGATCGGAGCGGGGGCGCTTGCGGCAGTCTGCGTTCTCGGGCGGGAAAATTTCGCTCCGGTCGTTCTGCTGCCGGCTCTGGGATGGTTTTTCCCCGAAGTGCGCGCCCGCTTCGGACGCGGCGGAATTTATCGTTATCTCGCTGCGGCGCTGCTGCCGGTGCTGGCGGTGATGGCATTCAACTGGATCCGGTTCGGGAGTTTCCAGCCGGTGCCCGGAAACGCGGCGAACATCATGGCGTTTTATCACGGCGGGGCGGCGGCGGGAGTCGGAGAACGGGCGATTTCGCTGCTGAAAAGCGTGCCGGTGCAGTTCTGCAATTATCTCTCCAATTATGAACTGCCGAATTCACTCTCGTTTTATGCGCATCGCGAATTGATTTATTTTCTGCGCATTTTCGCGCTGCCATTTCACGTGCTGACGCTTCTGGCGTTGACGGGGTTGTGGATTCAGCGGAAGAATCGCGCGGCGCTTCTGGCGGGCGTTTTGATTGCGGGGTACGCGGGGTCGCTCTTGTTCTTCACGATCTTCTATCGCTTCCGGATTCCGGCGGTGCCGCTGGAAGCGGTGTTGGCGGGAGCGGGAATCTATGGCGTGTTCCGGTGGGTGAAGCACCGGGCCTGGCGCGAACTGATGTGTTTTGCGGTGGGAGGAGGAATTTTTCTGGTTCTGACCTGGGCGGACGTCGATGCACGGCGTGAATTTTCCGAACGGGCGGCGGTTTCGCGACTGCTGATCGATCAGCAGCGTTACGGCGAGGCGGAGGAATATTTGCTGAAAATGATCGCCGACGGCCACGACGTCCGCGCCGGGGCATTATTGCTGGTGCAACGGCTGTATGAAGAGGCGGGAGATCCCGCGGGCGCACAGATGGCGGCGGAACGCCTCGGACGGGCGCTGGCGGAATCGGACATCCACTAGAAGTGCCGACAAAAAAACGCAATC
This sequence comes from uncultured Victivallis sp., assembly GCA_944389815.1. GTDB lineage: Bacteria > Verrucomicrobiota > Lentisphaeria > Victivallales > Victivallaceae > Victivallis. The sequence goes on from CALXNS010000071.1 coordinate 2,884, forward strand.
GGGATCGGAAAATTCTTGCGAACCGGCGGTTGCGGTGGTATATTAAAAGAGTTTTTTTAATCCGCCGGAGGATTCCGGTTTCTAACACAGAGGATGAGAACTCATGGCATACCAATTTATCAAAGTACCGGCCGGCGACCGGATCACGGCGGATGCTTCCGGCAATCTTCAGGTCTCCGATCATCCCATCGTTGGTTACATCGAGGGCGACGGGATCGGTCCTGACATCACGAAGGCTTCGATGCTGATCTGGGAGACCGCAGTGCGCAAGGCGTACGGTTCACGCCGTTCGATCGCGTGGATGGAGCTTTTCGCCGGCGAGAAGGCCAATGCGGTCTACGGGAAACCTGTCTGGCTGCCGGAGGAGACGGTCGATGCAATCCGTGATTACCGGATTGCGATCAAGGGGCCGCTGACGACGCCGGTGGGGGGCGGGATCCGTTCGCTCAACGTGGCGTTGCGCCAGGAACTGGATTTGTATGTTTGTCTGCGTCCGGTGCGCTATTTTCAGGGGGTGCCGTCCCCGGTGAAGGCGCCGGAGAAGACCGACATGGTGGTCTTCCGGGAGAATACCGAGGATATTTATGCCGGAATCGAATGGAACGCCGGTACGCCGGAAGTGCGTAAGGTGATTGAATTCCTGACCGGTGAAATGGGCGTGCGGAAGATTCGTTTCCCGGAAAGTTCGAGCATCGGCGTGAAACCGGTTTCCATCGAGGGATCGGAGCGGTTGATTCGCGCCGCGCTGGATTATGCGCTCAGGAATCACCGCCGTAATGTGACGCTGGTGCACAAGGGGAACATCATGAAGTTCACCGAGGGCGGTTTCAAGAACTGGGGCTACGATCTCGTGCGGCGGGAATACGGCGATGTGGCCGTCGTGGCGGCCGATTGCGGCGGCGTGGCGCCGGAAGGGAAACTGCTGGTGAAGGACTGCATCTGCGACGCGTTTCTGCAGCAGATTCTGACCCGCCCGGATGAATACGACGTGATTGCGACGATGAATCTGAACGGCGATTACGTCTCCGACGCGCTGGCGGCGTGCGTTGGCGGGATCGGGATTGCGCCCGGAGCGAACATCAATTACACGAGCGGCCATGCGCTGTTCGAGGCGACGCACGGGACGGCGCCGAAATACGCCGGTCAGGACAAGGTCAATCCGAGTTCGCTGGCGTTGTCGGGCGAAATGTTGCTGCGCCATCTCGGGTGGACGGAGGCGGCCGATCTGGTGATCCGCGGAATTGAGCGGGCGATCTCCGATCGGGTGGTGACGTATGATTTTGCGCGGTTGATGGATGGCGCAAAAGAGGTGAGCTGCTCCGGGTTTGCGCGTGCCGTGGCGGAGCGGATGTAAAGGAGTCGTTGAAAAGTTGTTCCGTGCGATGTGTTGTGGCGAAGAGAGCCCGCTGCGGCAGATCGTGCGAAATTGAACGGAGGAGAGGGAAGCTGGATCGCTGATGGTTTTCAGTGCGCGGGGAAACGGCACCGGAAGTCCGGAGTGACTGGTTTGCTTCAAAAACGAAAGGTGGGACAATGAAACTGGTTTCCATATTGAACGAGGAACTGATCTTCACGAACGTCTCCGGCGTGAGCCGTTCCGGGATTTATACGGACATGCTCCGCCGGGCGCAATCGGTGCTGCCGTTTGCGTTTGACGTGGATCGCCTGGTTTCCGGGATGATCGAGCGTGAGGATACGCTTCAGATCCCGTATGATCAGGTGGCGCTGCCGCATCTGCGGCTGCCTGAGGTGAATGACCTCTATATGATGATTGGAGTGCTGCCTCGTCCGGTGCAGTTGCAGTACGCGGATCCTGCGCCGTGCCGTCTGGTTGTGATGTCGTTGATTTCCGCGGATACGAGTGATCTTTACTTGAAGGCGCTGGCGGCGCTGGCTCGTTTTCTCGGAGTGGAGGCGAACCGTCAGCGGGTGGCGGAAGCGGCGAATGCGCAGGAACTGCTTGAAATCTTGCGTGAAGGCGACATCCGGGTGCGGAGCACGCTGGCTGCGGAGGATCTGCTGGTGGCCGGAGTGGCGGCGCTGCATCCGGAGGATTCGATTGCGACGGCGATCGATTTGTTTTCGCGTGATTCGCGCCCGGTGCTGCCGGTGCTGGATGCGGAGAACCGGCTGGTCGGCGAACTCAGTGCGATGGATATTCTGAAGAAGTTCATTCCGGAATACATGCTGCGGATGGACAATCTGGATTTTGTCACGAGCTTTGAACCGTTCTCCCGGATTTTGCAGGAGGAGGCCACGGATCTGGTTCGCGAACATATGCGGGAACCGCTTCTTACGGTGAAACCGGAAACGCCGCTGATTCAGTTTACGGTTCGGATGGCGAAAGGGGACGTACAGAGCTGCTTCGTAGTATCTCCCGAAGGGAAATTCCTCGGGGAGATCATGGTGAAAGACATTGTTATGAAAGTGTTGCGCGGATAAAATGTTTACCTTCTGGCTTGGAACGATCGTTTTTTTCGGGACGTATATTTTAATTGCGTCCGAAAAAATTCATAAGACGGTGGCGGCGCTGCTGGGGGCGTCGATCATGATGTTCTGCATACTGCCCGGTCCGGGGCACTCCGGCAGCCCGGAGGAAAAGGCACCCGTCGAGGCGACGGTGAATGCGGAAATCGGAGAGTCCGGCGCTGCTGCGGTGCAGCAGTTCACGGAGACGGCTGCGCTGGCCGACGGTGCGGATACGGTGCTCACCGAAACGGAGAAGAAAGCGCAGCGTTATGATAAACTTGACACGTTTGCGCGTTATTCCAATTTCGATGTGGTTTTCACGCTGGCCGGAATGATGCTGCTGGTCAATCTGCTCAGCGGGACGGGTCTTTTCCAGTACGTGGCGATCAAATGCGCCAAACTGGCCAAGGGGCTGCCGATCCGGACGATGATTCTTCTGGTGTTTGCGACGGCGTTTCTCTCGGCGTTTCTCGACAACGTGACGACGATTCTGCTGGTGGCGCCGGTGACGTTGCTGGTGGCGAACGAGCTTGGCGTATCGCCGATTCCGTTTCTGATGGCCCAGACGATGGCGTCGAACCTCGGCGGAACCGCGACGCTGATCGGTGACCCGCCGAACCTGATCATCGGTTCGGTGGCGCAATTGGATTTCATGGCGTTTCTGATCAATCTGGCGCCGATCGTGCTGCTGGCGATGGTGATCTACTGCATCTGCCTCTGGGCGTATTATTCGCGTCGGATGCACGTGACGGTGGAGAAGCGGGCGCTGATTATGGAACTCGATGAAAATGCGGCGATCAGCGATCATGAGAATCTTCGCCGCGGCGGCATCGTCATGCTGCTGACGATTGCGGGCTTTCTGCTCCACGGGATGATCGGCATTCAGCCGTGCGTGGTGGCGATGGCGGGAGCGGCGCTGGCGCTGGCGATCTGCAAGGTGAACGTGGATCATGCGCTGGAGAAGATCGAATGGAGTACGTTGTTCTTCTTCATGGCGCTCTTCATTCTCGTCTGCGGAGCGGAAGAGTGCGGACTGATGGCGAAGATCGGGAGCGTCCTCAACTGGATGAACGACTGGTCGCCGCTGGCGATCGTACTGGTGATCATGTGGGGCAGCGCGATTGCGGCGACGGCGATGAACAACGTGTCGTTCACCGCGGCGATGGCGACATTGACGCTGGCATTCATTCAGGGCAATCCGGTTTTCATGCGGAGCGTGGAACTGCAGCATCTCCTGTGGTGGGGATTGGCGTTGTCGGTCTGCTTCGGCGGAAATGGTTCGCTGGTGGGAGCCGCGGCCAATCTGGTGACGGTCAATATCGCCGCGAAGAACGGGCATAAAGTCAGTTTCTGGGGCTTCATGGCCTACGGGATGCCGGTGACGATCGGCAGCATGGTGCTGGCGACGATCTATATTACGATCCGTTACTACTGGTGCTGCGTCTGATGACGGGCATCGACGGGCTGGTTTTCCGTCAAGTGACGGAAATGACTCCGGGGGAGCTTGCCGAACTGACGGCTCTCTACCGGAGCGCCGGCTGGATTGCTTCCGGAGAGAGCGGCGAATTTCTCTCTGAAGCGGTGAGAGGCTCATTGTTCTGTGCTGGGGCGTTTTGTGCATCGACGGGACGCCTGATCGGTTTCGGTCGGGCGCTTTCGGACGGAGTTTCCGATGCGTATTTGCAGGATATCGTCGTGGATTCCGAATTCCGTCGCCGTGGAGTCGGCGGCGGAATCATCCGATTTCTGGTTGATGAACTGCGCCGGCGCGGAGTGGACTGGATCGGACTGGTCGGCGAACCGGGGACGGAGAAATTTTATGCCGCGCTGGGGTGGAAGCCGCAGCGGAATTACACGCTCTGGAAATGGAGCGGAACCGGAGAGGACGGGAGCGGGAATGCGGATCGTAATCAGTGCGGGGCCGACGCGGGAGCGGATTGACGCGGTTCGGTTTCTGAGCAACCGTTCGAGCGGGAAAATGGGTTACGCGCTGGCGGAAGCGGCCCGTGATCTGGGTGCGGAGGTCGTGCTGATCTCCGGACCGGTGTCGCTGGCGGCTCCGGAAGGGGTGCGCGTGGTCAATGTGGAGTCGGCCGCGGAGATGGCGGCCGCGGTTCGCGCCGAAGAGGCGCAGGCTGATGTCATCATCATGGCGGCAGCGGTGGCGGATTACCGCCCGGCACGGGTGGTGGACGGTAAGTGGAAGAAAAGCGCCGGGCCGGTGACGATCGAACTGGAACGCACGGAGGACATTCTTGCCGGGCTTGGCGAACGGAAACGACCGGGGATGATTCTGGTGGGATTCGCTGCGGAGACGGAGAATCTGCTCGCGTACGCCGATGAGAAGTTGCGGCGCAAGAATCTGGACTGGATCGCCGCCAACGATGTAAGTTGTGCTGGAATAGGTTTCGGGAGCGACCGCAATCAGGTTGTGCTTCTGGGGCGGGACGGGCGGAAAGTGGAGCTTGGACCGGCGCCGAAGCGGGAGATTGCCGAATCGCTGCTGCGGATTGTGTTGATGAAATAGAAGAAAGAAAAGAGTAGAAAAATGCCTTTTGAACGGGGATCGTTTTCGTTTGCGATGTTCGAAGTTGCGGAGGATTTTCCGGAGAATTTGCTGGATCTTTTTGCGGCGAAGAAAGCCGGCTCGCTTGACAGTGTGACCGCAGAACCGCAGATCGGCTGGGTGACCGGACACCATCTGCTGGATACGACGATTGACGAAGCGTCGGCTCAGATGGGCGGCAGTTATTTTCTGATGCTGCGTCAGGCGGTGCGGAAGATGCCGTCGTCGCTGCTCAACGCGATCTGCCGCCGGGAAGAACAGGCGTACATGCGGGCGAACAATCTTGAATATGTCTCCGGGAAGATCAAAAAACAGATCAAGGAGGAGGCGCTGGAAAAACATCTTCAGAAGATGCCGCCGGCGCTCTCCGGAATCCCGGTGGTGATCGAACCGCATCAGAAACTGCTTTACGTCGGAGCGACGAGCCGTACGCAGATTGAATTCTTCATCGATCAATTTTATCAGACCACCAAAATGGAACCGCTTCAGTTGACGCCGGGGCTGTTGCTGGAACGGGAATTTCAGGTGACCGGCGCATCGTTTCCGGTGTTGTCGCTGACCGGAACGATTGAAGAGGAACCGTCGATCGGACGGGATTTTCTGCTCTGGCTCTGGTTTTACAGCGAAACGGAAGGAAAGCTTCAGCATGAACAATACGGCGAATTCGATCTGATGATTGAAGGACCGTTGACGTTCGCCGGGGACGGAGATGCGCGCGGAGCAGGCGAAATGACCGTGAAGAAAGGGGATTCCCCGCTGCGCAGCGCGGAGGCCAAGGCGGCGCTCGAAGTGGGCAAGAAACTCCGGAAGGCGAAACTCACGCTGACGCGGGCCAATCAGATCTGGAGCGGGACATTCGATGCGGATCAATTCGCGTTCGGTTCGTTTAAGCTGCCGGAAGGCGAGGAGATGAATGCCGATGAGGTGTTTGCAGAGCGGGTGCTGAATTTGTCGATTTTCCGCGAGGCACTCGTTGCGTATTTCCACAAATTTGCCGAGACGATGATGGGGATGGATTTTCCGGAGACGGAGAAGGCGATCCGCGAATGGGCGAAGAACCGCGACGCGATCTAAGCGGAATCGGGGGGAAGAGTCATCATGGATTTCAGACATCCGGAAGATCGGGAAATCCGGTTCTATACCGGGACGTATGAATTGTATCCGGAAGCGGAACTTGCCGCATATTCCGTTGTCGAACTTGATCTCGGTTGCGGCGTCGGTTCCTTCACTGCGGAACTTGCGTCGCGTTATCCGGAGCGGTTGATTCTGGCGGCGGACGTGATGGTGGGGCGGTTGCGTAAATTGATCCGGCGGTGTCATCGGTTGAATCTGTCGAATTTGATCGTATTGCGGACCGAAGCGCGTAATCTGGTTGCCCGGATGCTGCCCGGTGAAGCGCTGGATCGGATTCACCTGCTCTGCCCGGATCCGTGGCCGAAGGATCGTCACAGCGGACATCGGTTGCTGGCATCGGATTTCACCGCGCAGCTGCATCGTGTTTTGAAGAAGGATGGAATTTTCCATTTTTCCAGTGACGATGAAAATTATGTGGCGGCGGTGCGGCGGGTGATTGCCGCATCTGAATTGTTTGCGGAAGCGCCGGAAGGAATCGTTGATCTTGCCGGAATCCGAAGCGATTTTGAAGTGCGTTGGAATGAACAGGGCAAAGCCGTTCACCATGCGGCGTGGCGGAAACTGCCGCTGCCGCCGTACCGAGGAGGGCATTGAGGCCGGCTCCCGCCGTCGGAATGGAAAGAGGAATTATGGCTGAGCGGAGCCGCCGTCGGATCGTATGTGCCGACGGCGGCTTCTTTGTGTTACGCGGATTTGTTGCGGAATTTTTCCCGCAGCCGGAAGATCAATCGGACGATTTCCCCCACCCAGAAGATCAGCGATGTCGCCGCGAAAAGCGCAATCCAGCATTTCACGGAAAGCGGTTCGACGCGGAACGGCTGTCCACCGAAGGTGACGATCAGAATCTGTCCGACGAGAATCGCTCCGGCAATCCAGAGGAAAATCCGGTTCTGTCCGATGTGGTGAAGCGCCGATGCGGAGGAGCCGAATGCCCGCACGTTGAATAAGTTCCAGAATTGCAACAGCACGAATGTCGTGAAGAAGACCGTCAATTCCCCTCTGGTGAGCACATCATCGGAGGCGTTGAGATACGAGAGGAACGCCATGAAGAAAATTACGAGCACCAATGCCGTACCGAAAATCCATCGTGCCATCACCGGCGTGACGATGAAGGCTCCGTTCGGACGCGGCGGGCGGTTCATCACCGCCGGGTCGGGCGGTTCAGTGGCGAGCGCGAGCGCCGCGAAGGTGTCCATGATCAGATTGATCCAGAGCATTTGAATTACGGTAAGCGGCAGTTCGACGCCGAAGAAGGGACCGGCGACGGCGACGGTCAGGGCGGTCACGTTGATCGTCAATTGGAAGATGATGAAACGCTGGATGTTGGCGTAGAGCGAACGCCCCCAGAGAACGGCGTTGACCACGCTCGCAAACGAATCGTCCAGCAGAATGATTGCGGCTGCCTCCTTGGCGATGGCGGTGCCGGTTTTTCCCATGGCGATGCCGACGTCGGCGTTATTGAGCGCGGGCGCGTCATTGGTGCCGTCTCCGGTGACGGCGACGACGGCGCCGTCACGTTTGAGGGCTCGGACGAGCTTGAGTTTGTCCTCGGGCCGGGCGCGGGCCATGATCCGCAGTTTGCGTCCGACGGTGACGGCTTCGTCGTCATCGAGCGCGGCGTAATCGCGTCCGGTGATGATTTCGCCCTCTGCAAAATCTCCGGCATCGCCGGTCAGGCCGATTTGACGGCCGATTTCGCGTGCGGTTTCCGGGCTGTCGCCGGTGACGACTTTTACCTGAATGCCTGCGCGGCGGCAGCTCGCGACCGCGTCCGGCACTTCCGGGCGGACGGGATCGTTGATGGCGGCGAACCCGAGATAGGTGAGATCCTGTGCCGCTTCCACGAGGTCGGCATTTTCGGGCAATTCGACGGATTTCATTGCCAGCGCCAGAGTACGCATGCCGCGAGCCTGGCAGCTTCTAAGCTCGGAATCGAGCTCATGGCGAATTGTTTCGTTGAGCGCCTCCTGCGTTCCGTCGGCATTGAGGCGGAAACGACAGCGGGCGAGGACGATCTCCGGGGCGCCCTTGACGTAAAGGACTCCGGCATTGTCGAGCGGAGAGACGCCGGCGGTCGCCATGAATTTTCGTTCGGTGGAGAACGTGAGCTGGCTCTTGAGCTGGAAACGGAACCGTTCCCGGGCGAAATCGCATCCGAGTGAATGCAAATATAAAAGCAACGCCCCCTCCGTCGGGTTGCCGACGGTTTCTGCGCTGCCGGATGCACCGAAACTCAAATTTCCGGTGGTGTTGACCGCGATGCACTCCTCCAGCCGCGCGCCGCGTCCTTCAGGAAATGCGGCGAAATGCATCTCTGCAACCCGCATCCGGTTCATGGTGAGCGTTCCGGTCTTATCCGTGCAGATGACGGTGGCGGCGCCGATGGTTTCGCATGCGTGCATTTTGCGGACCAGGTTGTTGGTCGCGGTCATGCGGCGGACGCTGTAGGCGAGGCTGAGCGTGACGCTCATTGCCAGCCCCTCCGGAACCGCAACGACGATCAATGTTACCGCGATCATGAAGATCGTCAGGATCCCGCGCAATGCATCCACGGAAAACAACGGCTCCGGGTGTGTGGTCGCCGCAATCGCGATCACGCCGATCACGCCGATGGCGATTCCGAGGATGAGAGAGCCCCGCAGCGACGGCAGACGCAGCCTGAACCGGGGGCAGATGACCTCCACTCCGTCGCCGATGAGCGGCAGCCAGACCCGGAGCAGCGCGATTGTGGCGGCCACGAATATGACACCCAGCGTCAGCCATTCGGTGAACGTCTGGGAAATTTTCCCCTCCAGCACCTCCTTGACGATCAGAATGATGAAAACCGCCGCGGCAACGGAGAATCCGATCAGGCCGATGATCCGGCTGAGATTTTCAAGCTGGCGCTGCAATGGAGTTGGATCATCGTTTTCGATCGAGGCGGCCTGGGCGGTCCGGCCGATTTCGGTATGTTCGCCGACTGCGGTGATTTCACAATATCCATATCCTTCGACCACCGGCGTTCCGCGCAACAGTTGATCGGGGGGGTAAATGCATTCTCCGAGATGAGCGATGGCCGGGTCGCCGGCGGGGAATTTCGGCACCGGATCGGTTTCGCCGGTGAGGCTGGACTGGTCAAGCTGTAAATTGACCGCTTCGAGCACTCTGGCGTCGGCCGGAATTTCCTCGCCCTGTTCGACGAAGACGACGTCGCCGACGACAAGTTCGCGCCGCGGGACCATGACGAATGCCCCGGAACGGATGGTTTTGCACGGCAGTTCGTCGCTGTTGGAGTTGAGCAGATCGAACTCCTTTTCCGCGCGGAATTCATTGAGAAACGCCAGGAACGTTGCCAGAAAAACCGCCGCCAGAATTCCGCCGCCTTCGATCCAGTCGCCGATCAGGCAGGAGAGAATTGCCGCCAGCATCAGAATGCGGATCACCGGATCGTCGAATTTCTTGAGATATTGCCGATACCATGGCAATCTGACTGGTGGCGCGAGTACGTTTTCGCCGTTTTTGCGGCGGCTTTCCTGTACCTCCGCTTCGGACAATCCCCGGTATTTCAAAGGTTCCATGTTGATTCCCCCTATTTTCTTAATTCAAGCCGGTTTGCCGGTAAAAGTTCATGACTTCAGTGCAATTCCCTGAGTTTCCATCTGTTGCGCTCCGGCCTCCGGATCCCTGGTGATGGCAAGCAGCGCATCTTCAACTTTCCTTCGATGGAGTTCAAGTTCTTCCGGATTGAGATCCGGCGGTATCAGAATCGGATCGCCCAGGATGACCGTCAACCGGCAGAATGGTTTCGGAATCTGAAATCGATCCCAGCTGCGCAGCGACCAGCAGCGCGATGCGTTGACTGTCACAGGAATGATCGGCGCGCCGGTGAGACTTGCCAGATGAACCGGGCCGTTTTTCATCACGTAACGCGGTCCGCGCGGGCCGTCGGGAGTGAAACTTACATTGTAACCATCTTGAATCGCCCGGATTGCCGCCAGCTGGGCGCGGGCCCCCTTCTTGCTCGAAGAGCCGCGCAGGCTCCGGATGCCGAGTTGAGCGATGAAATCGGCGATGTATTGTCCGTCGCGCGAGGGGCTGACCACCGCGACGGTGCGGCGCCGCTGCCGCGCGGGGAAGACCGCCGCGAAAAAACAGAGGCGGTTGTGCCAGGTGATCGTTATGACACCCGCGGCGGTATCGACATGGTTGTTGGGATCGATCAGCACGACCCGGTAACAGCAGCGGACGATCAGCCACATCAACCGGGCGGGCAGCCAGTAGATCCAATCGGGGAATTTCTTGATATTCCGGAATTTCTGTTTGAGGATACCCATGGAGTTATTTCACTTTTCTCCGTTTGCAGATCGTGCGGACGGCGCACCGGTCGCATGCCGGTTTCTGAGCGTGACAGACCCGGCGTCCATGTTGAATGAGCAGGTGCGAAAAATTGCACCACAATTCGGGTTCGATGTGAGAATTCGCCTCAGCTTCAATCGCTTCCGGCGAATCCGATGAGACCAGGCCAATGCGGTTGAGCAGTCGCCGGACGTGGGTGTCCACCGGGAAGCCGGGCTTCCTGAAGGCGTTTCCCAGCAGAACGTTGGCGCTTTTGCGGCCGATTCCCGGCAATGTGGTCAGCTCCTCCATGGTCTGCGGAACTTCGCCATGAAAATCGGCGAGTAATTTTTCCGCACAGGCGTGGAGATTTTCGCTTTTGGCGCGGAAGAGTCCGCAGGGACGGATGATTTCGGCGATCCGTTCAACGGGAAGCGCCGCCATTTTCCCGGGATCTGGGGCTTCTGCGAAAAGAATTTCCGTTACCTGATTGACCCGTTCGTCGCGACATTGAGCCGAAAGCATCACCGCGACCAGCAGCTGAAACGGCGTTTCATGCCGCAGCGGGCATTCGCAATCGCCGTAAATGGCGTAAAGCTGATCGTACAAATTGCGCCAGAGTGCGGGACTTGCCATCGGTCAGGTCTCCACAAGAGTGATGAAGTTTTTCAGCAAAGCCAGCCCGGCGCGCTGGCTTTTTTCCGGATGGAACTGCGTAGCGAACCAGCGCCCGCGATGGAGCGCCGCCGAAAACGGAAGAATGTATTCGCATGTTCCCGCAGTGTAATCCGGATTGACCGGAACATAAAACGAATGAACGAAGTAGAAAAACGGTTCATCGGTCTTCTCTTCCCGCGGGCGCAGAGGGCAGCCGGGTTCAAATCGGACGGAATTCCAGCCCATATGCGGCACCTTTGCTCCAGTTGCGGGAAATTTCCGCACCGCGCCGGGCAAAACACCCATTCCTGCGACGCCGGGCGCCTCTTCGCTGGATTCGAGGAGCATCTGCATTCCCAGGCAGATGCCGAGAAAGAATCCGCCCTCGGCCACAAATGCCGGCAGCGCCCGGTCAAAGCCGGAACTCCGGAGATTTTCCATGCCGTCGCCGAAATTTCCGACTCCAGGCAGCAGACAGCCGCGGCAGCCGCGCAGTTCAGCGGGGGAGGTGATGACGCGCACGTCTCCTCCGGCGACTTCCAGCGCCTTGTGAACCGAGCCGAGATTTCCCATATTATAATCGATCAGCGCGATGGCCATGACGATTTCTCCCGCGTTGTTGTTGCGAATTTCTTAATATAACACCATAAAGGCGGAATTACAATTCGCCGTCGAGACAGCTCAAGATCACATTCCGAGAGGGGGAAAAGTTTGTCCGGGGCCGGTGGTTTTTTTCTTTAGTGCTTGACTTTCGGAGCTTTGCACGGTATTGTATACGAATATCCATGAGGAGGGTTCCGCATGACGGAGTTTTTCGCCGCCGAACCGGTTGGAGAGCGGATTGGAAATTACCGGATATTGAAAAAAATCGCTTCCGGCGGTATGGCTCGACTCTATCTGTGCTGTGGAGCGGAGAACGTCGCACTGCGGGTGGTGGTCAAGGTATTGCGGCCCGAGGGTTTTCGCGATGAGACGGCGCGAACCAGATTTCTGCGGGAGGGGGAACTTTGTTCTGCAATGGAACACCCCGGAATCGTTCGGATTTTTGAAGCCGGCTCCTGGCAGGAGTCCTGTTTCATCGCGATGGAGTGGATCGATGGGCGGAATCTTGAGCAGTTGAAAAACGCGGGGGTGGTTTTTTCTGCCGGGAACGCGTTGGAGATTGCGTGGCGGATCGGGGATGCGCTGCGCTGGGCGTGGAATTCGTGCCGGCTGCTGCACCGGGATGTGAAGCCGGCCAATATTATGATTGACGTCGGTGGTAATGTGAAATTGCTCGATTTCGGAATCGCCAAGCGGCTGAATGATGATTGTGCCGCGCTGACGATGACCGGGCGGTCGCTCGGAACGCCGCGATTCATGAGTCCGGAACAGTTCCTCGGGCGGAACGACATCGACTGCCGCAGCGACATTTACAGTCTTGGCGCGACATTGTACTATATTTTGAGCGGGAAATATCCGTTCGACACGGAGGAGCCTGCGAGCATCTATCGGGCTGTCGTCGAAAAGGAACCGCCGCCGCTGGAGCGGCTCGTTCCGGAGATCGCGCCGGATGTCGCCGCTCTGGTGCGGCGCATGATGGCGAAAAAGCCGGAACTGCGGTTCCGGAATTGGGATGAAACACTTGACGTGATTGACCGGATGATTGCCGTTTTGCATAATTGAAGAAGAAAGAGTGGGCGTTCATGGAAAAAATCAAGCTTGCCGAAGATGATTTGAATTGGAGGCAATCCTCCGGAAAGGCGGAAGAGTTTTCCACCGGTGAAGCGTCTTCCGCCTTCGGAAATGCCGACGGCAGCGGCGACGGAATTGGACTGCCGAAATTGAGTGCCGACCTGGAAGAGGATTTGCCGTCCCCGGAGAAATTGCCGCAGGATGAGCCGATTCCATCGCCTTCCGGAGGATCTTCCGCAGGAAGTGTCGGGCTTCCGAAACTCTCGGCGGAGGATAGTGAAGCGGGCAGCGAGGAAAGCAACGAGGGAGTGCCTTCCGGGGGCGGGAAGAATCTATCCGGAAGTGGGGCGGCGCCGGCGCTGGTCATTCCGAAGATCCCGAAGCAGAAAGGGAAAAACGCCGCATCCGGGAGACCGGCAGCGGCGGTGCCGAAAATTCAGGCTCCGCGCCGTGCGGAAAACACCATTGCCGCATTGCCGGATGACGACGGCGGGAATGAAGCCGGTCGGTCGGGGCGCGGTGGAGTTTCTGACGGAGAAAATACGTTTCCGGAAACGGCGCGCGTGCCGGAGAGCGGGAGCGTCGTCGGCGCGTATGAATTGCGGGGACCCGCGGTGCCGGCGGGATCGTTCGTTTTGTTTCAGGCATACCATGCCAATCTCGATACGTGTCGGACGCTGGAATTTCTCAACGGCGGCGACGCCGGGAGCATCCGTGATTTTCTGACACGTGCACGTGGAGCCGCCGCTGCGGACGCTCCGAATCTTCGCAGCATCATCGAGGTGGGGGAAAATCGGGAATCGGGGTATTTCTATACGGTCACCGAGAATGTCGCCCCCTTGAATCTGCGCGGCATCTCTGGATACGGCCATTTTTCCACGGCGCAGACGGTACGATTGCTTGCCGCAGTTGCGGATGCGCTTTGCGCGATTGAGCGCTGCGGGCTCTGTCACGGGGCATTGTCGCCGGAGCTGGTGCTGTTCTCCGAAGATTATGAAACATTGAAGATTGCCGGATTGGAATTGGGTGAGGAATTCACGCTTTCCGCACATTCATCCGCCGTTTATGCGGCGCCGGAACGAGCGGAAGGCAGGGTTGCGGATATTCGTTCCGATCTCTATTCGGCCGGGGTGATTTTTTATGAGGCCGTCACCGGGAAACTGCCGCCGCCGGGGCGGCGAGGATACGTGGGGGCGGATCCCAGGGAGGCATCCGGCAACGTGGCCGGACCGATTGCACTCATTCTGATGCGGTTGTTGTCGCTGGAACCTTCGGCGCGTTACAATACCGCTGCGGAATTCGCCGCGGCAGTTCATGCGGCAGAGGCCGAATGCCGGTCGATGGGCAGCGACAAAATTGCGCCGCAGCCGGGGGCGCCGACCGCGATGTCCGCGGCGCCCGGATATCGACCGGGCAGGGCGGCCATACGATTTTCGGGAGGAGGCGTTTCTCTGCTGACGACGGCATGGAAGATTGTGTGCGGCATTCTGATCGTCTGGTTGCTGGTGCTGGCCGGATTCCGGATTGCCGACGGATTGCAGCAGTTGCCGCCGGACGACAGCGTGGCGAAGGCGGCGCTTGAGGCGGCGACGATTGAGGCGGACAATGCGCGCGCGGAGTTGGAAAATGTCAAACGCCGGGCCGCATTGATCGCACAAATTGAGGAGGAGAACCGGAAATGAGCGGACACGGAATTCTCTCTCCCGGCGACCGGCTCGGGAAATATCGCATAGAAGAATTGATCGGACGCGGCGGCATGGGCGAGGTCTATCGCGCCGTCGAAAATGAATCCAATCTGGAAGTTGCGATCAAGGTGTTGCGTCCCGAATTTCTCGAAAACAATCCGAACTTCAAGGACACCTTTCTTCAGGAGGGACAGCTGGCGTGTCGGATCAGTCATCCCAATGTGGTGCGGGTGATCGATGCGAGTCTGGATTCGGAGCGGAATTTGTGTTATCTGGTCATGGAGTATGTGTCGGGCGGTTCGATGGAGGATCTGCTCCGCCGCGGTGAAACCCTCGACTGGGAGTGGGCTTTGACGCTCGGCGCGAAAGTTGCCGAGGCGTTGTCCGCGGCGCGGCATTTGAATATCGTTCACCGCGACATCAAGCCGGACAATCTGATGCTGACCGGCGACGGCGAAGTGAAACTGGCTGATCTCGGTATCGCCAAAGTCCCCGGAGAGAGCGGAAATGCGGAACACCCGCGCATCGTCGGGACGCCCGCTTATATTTCCCCGGAACAGTGCCGGGATTCGTCTGTCGCCGACTGTCGCAGCGACATCTACAGTCTCGGTGTGACGCTCTACGAAATTCTGACGGGAAAAATGGCGTATGAGGGACGGAATATTTATGAGACGCTCGATCTGGTACGCACGGCTCCGGTGCCGGATCCGCGCCGGATCAATCCGGAAATTCCCGTACCGGTCGCCGCGCTGGTCATGAAGATGATGGCGAAAAATCCCGAGGAACGTCCCCAGACGCCGGAAGAACTTCTGCGTGAAATGCGTGCTCTGCTCGACAGCGGGCAGCGGACGCGGCATCGCCAGGTTGCGGGGGAAGGCTCCCGCATCTCCGCCCGGGAACGTTTCCGGCTCTCTTACGAGGCGCGGGCGTGGCTGGTGCGCGGCGTTGTGCTGACCGTGCTGCTTATCGGCGTGATCATTTTGAGTTTTCTGGACGTGAAACCGTGGCGGGCGCGGGAGATTGTGCCGGTGGACCGTGAAAAAATCGAAGTGATTTCAGCGCAGGCACGGCACGATCGAAAGGAGGCTGCCCGATTGCGGAATGAGTTGATTGAACGGGAGAAACGGTTGGATCCGCCGCCGAGCCGGCGTCTTTTTGATGCGTTGTTCCGCGATGGCGACATTGCGGTGACGGAAAAATATCTGGCGGCAGGCATCTGGAGTTTGCGTTCCGGGGCGGAGGGCGACCTGGCGCGCTGGTTTGAGCGGCAAACGGGAAATTATCTTGCGCCGCCCGGATCGTTTTCCGTGAAGAGCACCGCACTGCTGGAAGAGGCTGGGGTCCGGTTGGATGAAGCGGATGCGATGCTGCTCGCGCAGTGGGCGACCGATGTGGATCCTTCGCGCCGCGGTCTGGCGATCGGAGTTTTGGAGCAGTTATTGAAATTGAAGACGAGTCGTCGTTGCGCGCCCGGCGCAGCAGTTGCGGCGGTGGAATCCGTCCGGCGGCAATGTATGGAGAATCCGGAATTCTTCGTTGCCGATTCGATGATGGAAACCGATTTGCGGCAGTTGTTTGTGCTGCTGCGTTCGGCGGAGTGTGCCGATGGAGTTGACGCGGTGGTTGTTCCGGCGGAGAATACTGCATTGAAGACGTTGCGTGAGATCATTGCTGTCACCCGGCCCGGAAATTGATTGAATGGAGGGGGAGCCGCCGGGCCAATCGGTCGATTTTTCAGCCAGGACGGGAATGCCGCGTGTAATGCGGAGCTGGTTATTTTGCCGGCACCGCTGATTCGCTCCAGAAAACTTCGCTGCCGTCGGAAGATACCAACTCGAACCGGAAAAGACCGTCATCATTCCAGGCTCGAAGTATTGTCCGTGCCGAGGAATCAAGCCGGATCGGCGCAATGATGTGCAATTGCTGCAATGCGTCTGCGACCAGCGGAAGAAGTTCCGGTTCGCAGTCGAGGCGCCAGACGAATGGCCCGGGTTGCGAGAGGAGATATCCGGTGAGCGACGTGACCAGCATGTTTTCGATGCCGCGGCTGGAAAGGGGGCGTGGCTGTGTCGCCGGGACGATTTCGCCTTGCGGCGGTGCGCCGGAGGGAAGCGTCCAGCAGCCACCGCCGCCGACCGTGAGAAGCAGCGTGAAAAACAGTGCTGAAATGGTTCGTTTCATCTCCTGCAGAGTTCCACTCTTTTATTCCAGATTCCGTTGTTTTCGGAAAATGCAGATGGAGTTGCAGCGCGGGCAGCGCGTCAGGTTGACCGAATCCTTGACGATGAAAGAGTGGTGACAGTTATCGCAATGAAACAGCCTGCTGTTGCTCACCTTCCAGTCGAAATTCTTGACTCGCGCAAGTTCCCGGCACCAGAGAATGCCGATGAAAAGAATCCACAAGAGCAGATAAGTGAAAAGAGCGTCGGCGAAAGAGAGTTCGATCATGGTTGAGTATCTCCTTCCTGATTGCGTGTTTCGCCGTTTTCCGGCCAGTAAATGATCACTTCCGAGCATGTTGGATTTTCCGAACCGGCGAGCATCTGCATCGCGACGCGGTCGAGTTCCGGATTTCCGCTGGATTTCAGCACCCGCCGCCGCAGGATTCCAGCTCCGGTGCGGCGGAGTTGAATCACGGTCGGAAGAGACGAATATTCTCCCGGCGGCGACGCCGGTTCCATTGCGAGGACCGTGCCGTTTTCATCGAAGGCGATCGACCTGTTTCGTGCCGGTTCGACCGGAGCGGGCGTGAACGGAAATAAAATTCGTTCATTTCCCGGCAGGAAGGGAGAACTCTGCGGGATTGCGAGCGGAGAGAACGGCGGGATGATTTGTTTCCCCGGAGTAAAAGCGAATGTCGGGGGCGGAATATTCCGGTAATCGCGTATCGCAAGACCTGCGGACAGGAGGGCAATGTAGTTGTGCGGATTGTCACTGCGCACCGTGAGCGAAGGGTCGTGAATGTCCAACCATTGATGAAATTGCCGGAACTGATCTTCCGAGGAGAATAAATTCGCCGAGAGGAATGAGACGCTGGACTCCTGCTCCGGCAGAGTAGCCGCCCGCGGCGATCGATAACCGGTCAGAAAATAGAGCGCCGCGTGCACCGCAAGCGTGACGGCGAGCGCCTCGAGTGCAATCAGCACCCGGGATGTGCGCATGGGAACAACCGGTATCCGCATTTTCGGCATGGTGAAAAAACTCCTTCGCGAACTTTGTATGACGCGTTATTGTCCGAAAACCGCCTCCCGGCGTTCCGACGGCGGATTTACCGCAATGAAACTGGAAAGTCGTGCCGATTCCGCCAGTGCGATCACTTCCGCCACGGTTTCGAAGGGAACCCGCCGGTCGGCGCGGATGACCACGGATGCATTCCGGGAGCGGCCGCGAACTTCGTTGAGCTGCTGCTTCAAGCTTTCCCGGCTCACCGGCTGATCGTTGAAGTAGATCAGGCATTTGCGGGTCGTTTCGTTGCCCGGCGTGATGGAGATGATGAATTTCTCCAGACTGGCCACGCTTGACGGCGTCACCCTCGGCAGTTCCACGCTGATGCCCGAAACCCGCACGAAGGAACTGGACAGGAAGAAAAAGATCAGCGTCAGAAACAGCACATCGATCAACGCGGTCAATTCCGGCCATCCGCTCAGCGGCCGGAGCCGGGTCTGGTAACGTCGTTTGCCGATTTCAGGCCGGATCATTTCTCCGGCCCTTTCCCTGATGCCGCTTCCGCGCGTCGCCGATCGAAGAAGCCGATGATCTCCAGCGCGGCTTTTTCCATGTCCAGCGTGATCGAGTTGACCCGGGAAACCAGATAGTTGTAAGCGATGTAACACGGAATCGCCACCACCAGTGCCGACGCCGTCGTAATCAACGCCATATTGACCGAACCGGCAATGTCGGTCGCGGAGAGATATTCGCTTGCCCGGACGATCTGGAAGGTCTTCATCATGCCGAACACCGTCCCGAGAAAGCCCAGCAGCGGCAGCACGAAGCCGAGGGTGGCCAGCACATTGATATTCCGCTCCAGTTTCGGCAGTTCCTCCAGCGCCGCGTCGTCGATCGCCTGCCGGATGTCTTCGTCGCCGCGTTCATAGGCGAGGATTGCCGCCCCGAGAATCCGCGCGGTCGGTCCCGGCGTGTTGTCACACAATGTAATCGCTTCCACGAAACCGTCGCGTTTCAATACATTGAAGAGGCCGCGCAGCAATTCTCGCACATTGATCTCCTCCCGGTGGAACTGGAACACCTTTTTCAGAAAAACGTAAAGCGCAATCAGGCTTGCCGCCAGAATCACCCACATGATCGGGCCGCCTTCCTGTATGAGTTTGAGATAAAGCCGCATCTTATTCTTTCTCCTGAAGGTTGAATTTTCGTTGGATTTCCTGCCGGATATGGTTGACTTCCTCCTGGATCGGCAGTTGCAGTTCTTCGAGAATGTTGAGGACCCGCAGCGCATTTTCCGCTCCGGTGGCGTCGCCGGATTTCAGATAGAGCTGAACCGCGTTATACGCCGCTTTGGCGCTCCAGGCCGGATCCGGCGGAATCTTCTTTTGCAAACGCAGATCCCGGGCAAGGTAGAGGGCGCGATTGTAGGCGGAAAGTGCGGCCTCGGGGGCGCCGGCAAGTTCCTTGCACTTGCCGAGCTTGTATAAACTTTGCAGCTTGAGTTGCTCGGAGGAGGCGTTCTCCGCGAGTTTCCGATAAAGTTCCATCGCTGCGTTGAGATCGTCGGACTCCAGATTTTCCGCGTAGAGGGCGTAACGGCAGTCCGCGATCCGGCCGGAGGCGACTTCGCCGAAAAGACTGCCGGGACGAAGTTCCAGGGCCCGTTGATAATCTTTTTGCGCCTGCTGGAAATCTCCCCGGTTCGCGGCCAGATTGCCGCGCAGGAGCGCTGCATCCGCGGCAATGGCGCTGGAGATGTAAGTATTGAGAATCTCACTTAAAAACCGGTTCGCATCCTCGATGTCTTCCCGGGCGACGGCGATTTTCGCGCGGTCATAGAGAACTTCCGCGGCAACATCCGGATTGCGGGCGGCTCCGAGTGCCGCGGCATCGTCGAGCAATTTTTTCGCCAGATCCCACTGTTCTTTGGCAATGCGGCCGTCCGCCAGTTGAAGCCGGGCGTCGATGGCGGCGTCGGAACCGGGAAACTCCTGGTCGAGAGTGTCGAGTGCTTCCTCGGAAAGAGAGGCGTTCCCGGCGAGGTCGGCGGCCTGTACCGCCTGGTAGAGGGCCGCCGGAGCCTGCGGCGTGTCGGCGAACTGCCGCGCATACGTCAGAAACTCTTCCGCTGCGGCATTGAATTCCTGACGCGCAAATGCGATCGCCGCGGCGCGGTAATGGGCTGCTGCGTGATATGAGGAGCCCGGATACGCGGCAATGAACTGCAGATAGGCGCTTCGGGCCTGTGCCGGCTGCCCCGCTTTCTCCCGCAGTACCGCGCGCAGATAATCTGCGGCGAGGGCATACTCCTTATTTTCGGATTTCCGGAGCGCTTCGGCAATGGGAATCGCTTCGGTATACTCCTCCTGTTCCATGAGCGACTGGAGCAGCCGATAACGTGCGTCGTCGCCGCGTTTTCCTTCCGGCGGAATCCGGCGGAATTCTTCGGCGGCCTTTCGATATTCCTTCTGGCGGAGCAGATATTCTCCCAGCAGAAATCTTCCCTCTTCGCGCCGGGATTCGGAATCCGTCTCTTCGGTCAGAAAGCGGAACATTTCCTCTGCCGTCTCCCGATCCCCGGCGGATTCCGCCGCGACCGCGGCTTCCCGCGCCGCTTCAAAACGTTCCGCTGCGGTCAGGCGGTTGTCCGTGGTCAGGCGACGATAGGTCGCCACTGCGGCGGCGAAATCTTTCGCGCCCGAGAGCAGGCGTCCCGCCCGCATCAGCAACCCGACCCGTTCCGGCGTCGTCGGATAAAATTCCAGATAACGGTTGATGGTGGACGCCGCCAGCGTCGGATCGCTCTGAGATTGCAGATTGATCAGCCGCAAAAGCGCCTCTTTGCGGTGCACGTCATCGACCGACAATTGAAATGCGCTGTTTAACAGTTCTCCTGCCCGTTGCAGCTGATTTGCCTTTTCCGCCGCGGCCGCGCCCGCCAGCGCCAGTTCCGAAAGCAGCAGCCCGGAATGTCCCTGTGTCTCCTGAAGCAGCGCGTCCCATTCTTTTTCGAATGCTGCAAAATCGCCGTTCTGACGCATTTTGCTCAATAATTCCAGTTGGCGATACTGAAGCTCTTCGGTACTCCGATATTTTCCGGCGGCGATTTTCGCATCGGCTTCGGCGTATTCTTCAGCCAGCAGCAAGGTATAGATCGACGCCAGGTGTGCGCGGGCGGCCCAGCCGGAGAGAGAAGCGCTGCCGCCTTTCCGTTCCAGCTGTTCGAATCCGGAAACGGCGTCGGCGTAATTTTTCTGAAGGATTTTAGCGTACGCCAGCAGAAATTCCGCACTGCAGGCAAGTTCCGGTTCGGTCGAATTGGCGATGACCACCTCCAGAAATTTTTCCGCCTCCGGAATATGGCCGTCCGCCAGCAGAATCTCCGCCGGCAGCAGTCCCGCCGAACGAGCCGGGAAGCGGGTACGATATTCATTGAGAAGTGTCCGCGCACCGGCAAGATCGCCCATTCGCAATCGGGCCTCGCCAAGTTTCAACGCCAGTTCCGGCCAGCGGTTCTCATCGTTCTTCGCCAGCGTCAGCGCGCTGTCGTAAAACTGCGCCGCGTTGACGAAATCCCCCGCTGAGAACGCCGCATCTCCAAGACGCGTTTCGCCTGCAATGTCCGCACCCGCCAGCCGGCATACGGCAAAAAATGCCGCAGGAAAAAACAGGAGCAATGTTTTTCGCATCTTCATAAGGAACGGTCCGCTCCTGAAGTGATTACTGCAAGCCGTCCGACGTCGCCGGAGTCGCCTCCTCTTCCGCACCGGCAGACTTCACGCTGTTTCCGGCATTGATTTTTTCGTAAATCCGATCCTGCAGTTTCTGCTGCAGTTCCGGAGATGCCGCAATCAGCGCCTTGGTCTGATCGCGACCCTGACCGAGCTGTTCGCCGTCGAGGCTGAACCAGGAGCCGCGTTTCTCCAGCACCCCGAGATCAGTCGCCACGTCGAGCAGCGAACCGGATTTCGAAATGCCTTCGTTGTACATGATGTCGAATTCCGCCACCCGGAACGGCGGCGCCATTTTGTTTTTGATGACCTTGACGCGGGCCCGGTTGCCGATAATGTTGCCGGTCGGATCCTTGATCGCCGTCGTTTTGCGGATATCCATGCGGATCGATGCGTAGAATTTCAGCGCGTTTCCGCCCGGCGTCGTCTCCGGATTTCCGAACATCACGCCGATTTTTTCCCGGATCTGATTGGTGAAGAGAATACACGTCTTGCTCCGGCTCGCGGCTCCGGTGAGTTTCCGCAGCGCCTGCGACATCAACCGCGCCTGCAGTCCAACGTGTGAATCGCCCATCTGCCCTTCGATTTCAGCGCGGGGCACCAGCGCCGCCACCGAATCGACCACCAGAACGTCGATCGCATTGCTGCGAACGAGCGTATCGACGATGTTGAGCGCGTCTTCGCCGCAGTCCGGCTGTGAAATCAGCAGATTGTCGATGTCCACGCCGATTTTCTTGGCATAGGCCGGATCGATCGCGTGTTCCGCATCGACGATCGCGCATTTCCCGCCTTTCGCCTGCGCATTGGCGATCACATGCAGACAGAGCGTGGTTTTTCCGCTCGATTCCGGTCCGAAGATCTCCACGATCCGCCCCGCCGGAACACCTTTGATTCCCAGCGCCAGATCGAGCGCCAGCGAACCGGTGCTGATCACCGGTACGTCGGCCTGCGCCGCACCGGTATCTCCGAGGCGCATGATCGAACCTTTGCCGAACTCCTTCTCAATCTGACTGATTGCGATTTCCAGACTTTTATTCTTATCCATGGCGACGGGTTCTTTTGCCATAAGTGTATGCTCCTTTTGAAATTAAATATCCAGATCCTTGACGCCGGCGGCGTGCTTTTCAATATATTCGCGCCGGGGCTCGACCACATCGCCCATGAGCAGATTGAAAATCTGATCGGCTTCGATCGCGTCTTCCATCGTCACCTTGATCATGGTTCTGGTCTGGGGATCCATCGTGGTTTCCCAGAGTTGTTCGGCGTTCATTTCGCCGAGCCCCTTGTACCGCTGAATCCGCAATCCGGTCTGACCGTTGCGCCGCACCAGCCCGAAGAGTTCCTCCAGCGATTCGGCCACCGCTTCGGCTCCATCCGGATTGCCCGGCATATTGACCAGGTAGCGGGCTCCGTTGGATTGAAACACCTGATTGGGTTTCAGATTGTGCGCGGCAAGTTCCGCAGTGAGCGCTTCGCAGTTCGGCGCTTCAAAGATGCTGACCACATCGATGTGACGCGCAAGTTCGGCGGCGCGTTCGGCGGCGGCGTTTTCTGAGGTGTCCGCTTCCGGCGGCGTCGCTCCGCCGAGCCGTTCCTCCGCGGCGCGGATGAATTCGGTCTGCTCCTCCATGCTGTAGAGGTAACTTGCCGTATTGGTGCCGTCCGTCTCCCGCACGGTCACGTGACTGATCGGGCAGCGTCCTTCCGGTGTGATCTGATTGAAATATTCGTGCGGATCGATTCCGCAGCGACGCAGGCCTGCCGCCGCCCGGGAGACTTTGGCGTACAGGGCGATGAGTTCGCGCACGGTTTCGGGGGGCAGCGGGATTCCATCCGGCAGCTTGACGGAAAGATCTTCTTCGCCGAGTTCGACCAGATAGCGGTCGAGCTGATCTTCGGTGTCGATGTAGCGGCTGCTTTTCTTGCCCTTGCTCACCTTGAAGAGCGGCGGCTTGGCGATGTAAACGTATCCCGCCTCGATCAGAGGTTTCATCTGGCGGAAGAAAAACGTCAGCAGCAGCGTGCGGATGTGCGAACCGTCCACATCGGCATCGGTCATGATCACCACCCGGTGATAGCGCGCCTTGGAGACGTCGAACTCTTCTCCGAGACCGCAGCCGACCGCGTAGATCAGCGACTGAATTTCCTTGTTGTCGAGCATTTTGTCCTGACGGACCTTTTCGACGTTGAGCAGTTTGCCGCGGATCGGCAGAATCGCCTGGAATTTGCTGTCGCGTCCGGATTTCGCCGAACCGCCTGCCGAATCACCCTCGACGATGTAAAGTTCGCTGCCTGCGGGATCGCGGTTGGAGCAGTCGGCAAGTTTCCCCGGCAGCCCGATCCCTTCGAGCAAGCCCTTGCGGCGGACGGTTTCACGGGCCTTCTTCGCCGCTTCGCGGGCGCGGGCCGCGGTCATCGCGCTGGTACCGATGGCCTGGGCGACGGTCGGGTTCTCTTCGAGATAGGCGCCGAGTTCTTCGTTGATGACCGATTCGACGATGCCGCGCACCTCGGAATTGCCGAGTTTGGTCTTGGTCTGCCCCTCGAACTGGGGATCCGGCACCTTGACGCTGATGACCGCCGACAACCCTTCGCGCACGTCGGTGCCGCTTAACGGCGTATCGTTCTTCATGCGCTCTTTGGTGTAATTGTTGATCGTCCGCGTCAGAGCGGTCTGGAAGCCGACCAGGTGGGAACCGCCTTCAATGGTGTTGATGTTGTTGGTGTAACTGTGAATGTTTTCCGCGGTGCCGTCGTTGTATTGCAACGCGACCTCCACGTCGATGCCGTTGCGTTCGCGATGGAAGTAGACCACGTCGGGATTGAGGACGGTTTTGTTCACATTGAGCATCGCGACGAATTCGCGGATGCCGCCCTCGTAATGAAACTCCTCGCGGCGCGGTTCCCTGCCCTCCTCGGTACGTTCGTCGATCAAGGTGATATGAATGCCGCTGTTGAGAAACGCCAGTTCGCGCAGACGTTTGGCGAGGATATCCCAGACATAGACCGTATCCGGGAAGATGGTGCCGTCGGGTTTGAACGTCACCTTGGTGCCGCGTTTGCTGGTGGGACCGAGATCGTGGAGCGGGACGGTTGTCACGCCGCGCTCGAACCGGATCGAATGGATCCGGCCGTTGCGGTAGACCTCCACTTCCATCCAGTCGCTGAGGGCGTTGACGCACGAGACGCCGACGCCGTGGAGTCCGCCGGATACCTTGTAGGAGTTGTGGTCGAATTTTCCGCCGGCGTGGAGAATGGTGAGCACGACTTCGACGGCGGGTTTGCCTTCGCCCTCGTGAATGTCCACCGGGATGCCGCGGCCGTCATCTTCGACGGTGATCGAATTGTCCGGATGAATGATGACGATCACGTGTGAGGCGTAACCTGCGAGCGCTTCGTCGATGGAGTTGTCGACCACCTCGTAGACCAGATGGTGCAGACCGCGCTGACCGGTGTCGCCGATGTACATGGACGGCCGTACGCGCACGGCTTCGAGACCTTCCAGAACCGTGATTTTACTGGCGCTGTACTCCGCGCCCGAACTTGTTATATCAACGTTGTTTTCGCTCATAGATACCGTTCTTTTCTGATGGGTTTTACTGGCATTGGGTAATATACGCCGAAGTGAAGAAAATTGCAATGTTTCCGGGGGGATTTTTCAGCTTCTGCGACCGGAAATTTGCGTTTTTTTTCTTTTGCGCTTATTGTATGTCCCGGAAGAAAATGAATTTAACGTGAATCAGAGGGGGAAAAATGAAATATCTGGCACTGGACATCGGCAACGTCTGCGTGAAAATTCATCCGGAACGCCTCTTTCGGGCGCTCGGAATTCCCGGCCCGGAAGCTCTTCCGCGCGAAGTGCTTTTCATGGCGACCGAAACCTGGGAGCGCGGCGGAATTTCCGAAGCGGAATTCCTGCGCCGTTTCCGTGAATTGACCAATTCAAGTTTGTCGGAGACGATGTTGCGTGAAGCCTATTGCTCGATCATCGGCGAACCGATTGACGGGATGGCCGGGCAGGTGGAGCGCTGGATTGAGAATGGGGTGCAGCCGGTGTTTTTTTCCGACACATCGGCGCTTCATCTGGAGGAAGTGCGGCGGAAATTCCCGGCGGCGCGGCTGATTCCGGAGGGAATCTACAGTTTCGAGGTGGGTGCAAAGAAACCGGAACCGGCGATGTTTGCGGCGTTCGAGGCGCGTTTCGGCACTCCGGTCGCGTATTACGACGACCGGAGTGAATTGATTGCCGCGGCGCCGGCGAATTGGAATGCGCAGCAGTTTTCTTCGGTTGCCGCGCTGCGGTGAAAACGCCGGCGGGGGGTGGGACTTCTCCGCCGCATTTCCGTCACGGCGGAGTGGAGATCATTCCGTTTCCGGATTCGCATTCCGGAGCCGGATCAATTCGTATGCGACGCTGCCGCCCGGCAATGTCGCCGTGTCCAGTGCGAATTCGACCGTGCCGTTGTCCGACCGGCGTTTGACCGGAAGTTTCTGCAATCGTTCTCCGGAAAAATCCAGCGCGTAAACCACGATTTCTTCCGTCGAGGGCGAAAGCCGCAGCGTCACCGTTGCCCGTCCGTGCCGCAATAATTTTTCCCGGGTGCCGGGCTGTTCGAAAATCCGCATCCGATGATCGGAGAAACGGTCGCCGACATTGACGGCTGAAGTCAGGTGAAACAGCAGAATGCGCCGTGATTCCGGAAGCGGCCGGTTATCCAGCGACGAGGCGCTGAATACGGCGGAACCGTCGAAATTTTCCACGGAGAAAAATTTCCCGTTCAATTTTCCCGCATCATTCAGAATCAACACTTCGGATCTCGGAGTGACGGCACGGAAGGTTCCGGCTATACCGTCCATTTCCAGTTCCCCGGTCGAACTGCGGACGAATTTCTGTTCCAAATTCAGCGCTCCGCGTCCGAAGGCGTCACGCATGGCCTCCGGATCGATCGGGCCGGTAGAGCGCAAAACGTTTTCCGGTGTCTCTGTGGTGGCGGTGTAGGAACTGACCTGACCGATCATCGCGAGCAGGGCAAGTTCCCGAGGGAAAGGTTCTTCGGATTCGATTGCTTCGGGCGGAACCGCGACCGGAAAGGCGACGTCCGCCGGTGCGACGTCGCCGCGGAGAAAGAGTAAGATTCCGATGCGGTCACTGAAAAGGTTGATCGGATCGGAGTTGGTTTCAAAGCCGACAATCTGGTTCTCCATGCGCAATGATTCCTCCGGATGCGCGTAGGTGAAACGGAACAGCCCGCTCCAGTTCTGCAATGCGGCACAGGCGCCGGTGAGAACTCCGGATTCCGCCCGGAACTGGTTCGGATAACACCAGTTGAATTCGGTGATCGTATATGGTTTTCCCGTCACCCGGGCCGGCGCGAGCTGGCCGAGCGGTTCACACAGCTCCTCTAAGATACTGTAATTGCGAATGATCGACGAACCGGCGCCGCCGCTCGGATGGTCAATGTAAAAGTGATTGTCCACGTAATCGTAATCGCTGCGCATGATCGTGAGCCGGGGCAGGGTGCGCATATTCTGATCGGTGAAAAGACATTTCACCCCCGCCCGGCGCAGCTCATTTGTGGTTTCCCGATAGAAATTCTGATGTGTTTCGGCCAGAAAACGACGGAACAGACGTTCGCGTTCCGATTCCTCTGAAGGTGTTAATTTATTGTTGTTCAGATATTTCTCGAATTCTTCCCGGAAGAGTTCCGTCACAATCCGGGAATTGGAATAGCGGATCCAGTGATCTATATTGCCTTCGTTGATCAACGTGACGCCGATCAGTGCCGGTTCATCTTTCCATTTAAGATTGGTGTAGGTATTCCGCCGTTCGAACCACTTCTGCGCGAATTCCAGAAAATTTTCTCTGGCTCCGGGGTGGAGCAGCGTCAGGGCTTTGAACGCTCCGTTCCACGGGTCGATCGGCTGGGAAATTCCGGGAATCTCTCCGGTGCGGACGTTCCGCGAGGCGAAGAGATCGCTGATGACATAGACCCCGCGTTCCTTCAGGCAGGCGACGAAATAGTCCAGGCGATCCATCCGGCTTTCATTCCATTGCGTGGAGCGCGGCATCCCTTCGCCCATGACGGTATCATGGTGGTGGATTCGCACGACGTTGTAACCGTAAGCGGCGATCCGTTCGGCGACGAGCCGGGCGACTGGTTTTTCGGGGAATGAGGTGCCGAAGCAGAAGTTCGTCCCGTAAAAACGCACCGGCACTCCGGGGCGGTTCTCGAATTCCAGATGATCCCCGACGGCGATGACGCGACCGTACTTTCCGGCCGGAGCGTCCAGCAGACAGGAAAAATCCAGTGCGGAACCCGGAACGATTTCACGTTGGAATTTCATCGGTTTCCAGTGTTCGTCCGCCTCCATCACCAGCGGGGGGTAATCGCGTCCCGGCGGCAGCGGCGCGTTTCCCAGGCTGGCTCCTGCAATCAGCCACGAGCGCGACGCAATCCCCTGAATGAGAATGGAACGAATCGGTTTCTCCGCCAGCTCGAAATCACTGAGGAACAGGCCGATTTTCACCTTGCCGATTGAATGTGTCCAGACCGGGCGGCCGTTTTCCAGCGGTACCGGGTTCCACCAGTCGTTGGCTTCGTGGCCGCTTCGAATCGGGAATATGGAAAATGTCCCGTCACTGTAATTGATTTGTAATTTCCCGAATTCGGCATCCGATACATTGCAGAACGCGAGTGCGTGCAGTAAATAGAGATGCCGGTATGGTCGTTTGTCGTTGACCGCAAACTCGATCTCGGCCGGCTGCCCGTTCAGAACGGCGATGCACGAACGTCCGTCGTTTTGAGCCGGGTCGATGATGTTGAAATGAACCCCGCCCAGCCGCATCGAACCGGTGGGAAACATCGAAAGATCGTTGCCCGGCCCCTGATCGGTCCAGCCGCCGCGACCGTCTCCTTCGGTTTCATCGGAAAAACCGCGGTTGGCGGCCGTGGTGATGTCGAGCGGAATACTTCCGCCGGACGGATCGTGAATCGTCAGTCGCAGTTGTGTTTCCTTCACATCACCGCGACACGGTTCGAAAGGGAAGCGCAGTTCAAAATTTCCGGTGAATTTCCGGGAATCTACGAGCATTCCCGGGACGGCGCTTTCCAGGATAAAATATCCGCCGCGGTCCGGACGGAAAATTTCAAAACGTTTCCCGGTAGGCGATTGGGTGAACGGCGTTGACGGAACGACGAATTCACGGCCGTCGATCCGGATGGGACGTTCTTCCCAGTCCGCTGCAGCAAGCGGCAGCGTCAGCGCAATTAAATTGGTGTGTACTCCTTTGTCGGTATTGTTCAATTCGATGGTCAGTTCATAACAATCCGGTCGGAGTACACGCAGTGTTTCCTGCCAGTGAAATGTTCCGCCCCAGGTATTGAATTCGCCGCGTCCCTCCCATTGTTCCTGTGTAACGCACGGGAAATCTGCCGAAAGTTTGATGCTTTCTGGTGATTGTTTTGTCTGGCGCCAGTCGGGATTGAAATGATCCAGTCGGAAGAGTTGACCGTCGATCCGGAAACTGCCGTCCATTTCCACCATGGCGTCTCCAACCCGTTCGGCGGCTGAGAGAACGGAGGGTATGGCTAATATGACAACGGCCGCAAAAGCTGAAAGGATTTTCATGATTCTCTTGTCAGTTGTAGATTTGAACATATTGTTTGATAGAGTTGAGCGGTTTTGTCGCCAGGTCGTTCAGACCCATTGATTCGACATGACCGTCGAAAAAAAGCATGTTCGCCTTTCCATTGTGTCTTACTGCCGGCCGGCCCCAGGGCGCGCAATAATTGTTCCAGCTGTCCGGTGTCCAGACCCACGAACCGTAGCCGTCCATAAGGCAGATCGGTTCGATCAACCAGCTGTCCATGAGGTTCCCGATTTGCGAGGGCGTTTTCATTCGGTTCAGCGCGTAATAACGTTTCCCGGTACTTTCTCCCTTGCAGAAAGAGCCCATGACGCCGAATATACCGCCGCTTGAAGCTTTGGCTTCATTGTCGTAAAAAGCATCGTACATTCCGTAAGTGGCGTAGAGTTCTTTCCCGTCCGCGGCGATTTTGTCGATGTCTCTGAGGCTGTTGGCGCAGAATACCAGACTGGAGTAAACCACCCCGTTCGCGGAGACTTTGCGGTCAATGTAAGGGGTCAGGTTGCCGCGCCCGTAGAGGTAGGCGCTCCACGTTAATCCGGCGCCGATCATGACGATTTGATCAGAATAATCTCCCGCATAAAGGGCAAAACCCATTCCGCATTGTTTCAGGTTATTGACGCAACTGGCCGCTTTCGCCCGGTTTCTTGCCTGATTCAATGCCGGCAGCAGCATCGATGCCAGTATCGCGATGATCGCAATCACCACCAGGAGCTC
Source organism: uncultured Victivallis sp. (assembly GCA_944389815.1). Taxonomy (GTDB): domain Bacteria; phylum Verrucomicrobiota; class Lentisphaeria; order Victivallales; family Victivallaceae; genus Victivallis. Next base: position 32,644 of record CALXNS010000071.1, read on the forward strand.
TATCAACGTAAACCGTACTTTCTTTTCCGAAGAAAAGAAAGTAGGCAAAGAAAAGTCGGATGTCGCGCCGGCTCCGCTCGGCTTGGTCGGACGCTTTTTTGAAAAAAGCTTGGCAAAAATTCCCGCGGGAGACGGCCCCCTGAGGAGATTGGCGGTGTGATTATATTCTTCGGGGGCCTGGGGGCGAACCGTCCCCAGCGGCATAAGAAGGAGCGGAGCGACGCACATGCCGTTACCCGGCAGCGGCACCCTGCCGCTCCATGTGAAATTTTTCATTTCCATTTTCATTTTCTCCCATTTTTGGATGAATTTCGGTGAAAATACGTTGCAATTCATATGCCGCCGGCTTCCAGATGCCTTTGAAATCGATCACGCTGGTGTTGGTCAGACAGGGAAATGCGTCATGCCCCATCCAGACGATGATGCCGCCGCATTCCGGAAAACGCCGCCGGGCCGAACGTGCGGCGATTCCCAGCGCCTTCGCCTGTCGGAGTTGGCTCCAGGAAATGTACTCCGTGACCGATTTCGGCGCCCGGTTGAACTCCGTCTGAAATGCGTCGAATTCCAGCCACCAGTCGAACGGATGACGCCAGAGTGGATTCTCCGCCGAAACCGGCCACGGGGAATCCCCGTTGAAATAATCTTGTACGGTTTCCGGCGCGGAGGCTCCCGGAGCACCGAATTCCGAACGGAAAAGCGCATCATCCTGCTGCCAGTAGAGTTCCCAGTCCAGTTCGAGCGGCAGTGACGAAGGCTTCCACGGGCCGTGCACATCGTGATGCACTCCTTTGCCGTAATCCTCCGCGTTGCAGTATTCCGTCGGGCCGGAGGCGCTGGTCGGCACGAAACCTCGGTTCGGATCGCGTTCGGCGATCAGGTTGCCGAGCGCCGCCAGTGCCGGTTCCGAACCGTCGCACGGGCGTCCCGCTCCTCCGGTATGGAAGAGTTCATTGCCGCCGCACCACAGGACAAGCGATGGGTGTGAAACCAATGTATCGAGGTAGGCGTCAGCAATTTCGAGAAGTTCCCGGATCGCTTCGGGATCTTCCGGCGGCAGATTTTCCATGCCGGACGAACAGAGCGGAAACTCCTGCCACACCAGAATGCCCGCTTCATCGCAGAGAGTATAGAACTCCTCCCGTTCCCGGTTTGCGCCGCCCCAGACCCGGAAGAGGTTGACTCCCATTTTCCGGTAATCATCAATCCGTCTGCGATATTGTTCCAGCGGAACGGATGCCGGGTCGGGCGCGAGCGGCGTCCAGTTGATTCCCTGTACGAAGAATGTTTTGCCGTTAAGTTCAAAGCACCACGGTTCGGCTCCCGGCGGCGCATTCCGGCAGGGCCGGCGCCGGAAACTGCGGAACCCCGGACGCAGCCGCAGATTTACACCTTCGGTTTCCAGCGTCAGGTCGTAAAGTTTCGGACTGCCGGCAATGTCGCCGTTGCGGCGCCACGGTTCGACGGGCAATTGGATCCAGTGGATTCCGTGTTCCAGATCGGCGGCGGTACATTCCGCGCTCCGGATGATCCTCCTGCCGTCACGCAGCGTCAGGCGGATTGTTTCCGTACCGCGGCCGTTTTCGATGGTTGCGCGGATGTGGAAGGAATTTCGTGTGGTATCGAAACGCTTCAACCGGAAACGGCGTTCATCCGCATCCCGCAGCCGGATCGGGCCGCTGATACCGGTCTGCACCAGGCGCGGCATCCAGTCCCAGGAGTAATAGAAGCGGGGCTTTCCGATGCTGTATTGGGATGTCCGGCCGAATTGACCAAGCCAGCGCGGCGGCAGATCGAAGACGATTCCGAGTTCATGGTTCCCGGTATCGGCCGACTCCGGAAGCGGGATGCGATGTGGGCGGCAACTGCCGCGGAATGCGGCGATTTCGACGCCGTCCCACAGAATCCAGCCGGAATAATCCAGCCCGTCGCACTCCAGAATCCAGCGTTTCCCGCCGGGAAGGCCGGTAATTTGCCGTGTGTAGATCCAGTGACGGTGTTCCGTCCATTCGCAGAATCTTGAATTGAGCGCGTTGTTCCAATCCGGCAGCAGGCCGTTCCGGCGCAGTGCCGTTTGAACCGAACCCGGCACGGATACCGGAAACGGCCGGATCTCCGCGGACGACGGCTCACGCAATTCCGCGGAGTAACGCATCCGCCAGTATTCCGGCGTCCAGCCGCTCAACATCCAGCCGTCGCCGTTCAGATCGATCACCATGAATTTCAACCCTGTTTCAGTTTGTAAATGAATGTCTCTTTCTTTCATTTATTATGAATCGCCCGGAAGAGGAAAACAACTCTTTTTCAATTTTTTTCATGTACAAAAATGTTACAAAACTTGCAATCGGTCCGGATGTGAGTTATTGTTAAGACAGGATGAAGAAGGTCACGTCACAGATGGTTGCCGATTCGCTCGGTCTTTCGCGTGCGACGGTATCGCGCGCGTTGAATCGTTATGCTTCGGTGGATCCGGAGACGTCGGCCCGGGTGATACGTGCCGCGGAGAAACTCGGGTATCGGTTTTCGCTGCGCGGCGGTTGCCGGACGGTCGGTGTGATTCTGTACAAGAATGCGGTCATCTACAGTTATCTGGCGATGGCGCTTTCGGCGTTGCGGCGGGAGGCGCTGGAGCGGAGATGCCGGCTGGAACTTGTCTCGATTGACGACATCGAACTGCTGGGCGAAAAGGTGCTTTCAGGGGTGATTGATTTGAGTCACGATCTCTCTTTGAACCGGCGCTGGGGGAATTTGCGCAATCTGCCGATGGTGCGTTATTATGGGCCGGGCAGCCATGCGGAGAATATTTATTCGGTCAGGACTGATGGTGCGGGAACCATGCAGTTGCTGATTGATTATCTTCGTTCCTTCGGGCATCGCAAGATCGGGTTGCTCAGCGATCAGAGTTGCGAGGTGGAGGAACTCGAACGGGTGGCGGCTTATTATCCGCACTTCTGCCGGATCATGCGTTCGCACGGGGAATTGGAACCGGAACGTTACGCCGCGTTCGCCGAAAACGGCGATGTGCTGCCTGGAATCCGGCGACTCTGCGGTTCGGACGTAACCGCATTGATCTGCATCAATGAAGCTTATGGACCCCGGGCGGCTCAGATCATCACCTCTCTGGGCTATCGGATTCCGGAGGATTTCTCCTTTCTGGCGCACGAATCGTTTGAAGTTTCCCAGTATCTCACCCCGCCGCACACGACCTGTCTGCAGGATTATCCGGGCATGGCGCGGGCGGCGTTCGATCTGCTGGAAATGATGCAGCGCGGGCAGCATCCCGCGCATGACATTGAGCTGCCGGTTCGGTTGATTCCCCGGGCGAGCGTCGCCGCGGTGCGACGGCCCGTCAGCGGAGAGTGAACCAGATCCCGACCAGAAAGAACGCCGCTGAAAACAGTGCGAACATCACCCGGGCCGTCAGATAATACTCTTCCGGTCGGGCGCTGCCCGGCGCGGTCGTCCGCCCCGCCAGGCGGTTGAAGCTGCGGGTGTGAACATAACGGTGCAGATTTTTTCTCGTCTGCTGCCGTCTCTGCAGAGCCGCCGCGAGATTCGACTGCGTCATCTCTCAATCGATCCCGGGTCGGAAACTTTCGTTGCCCTGAAGTGAGGCGATCGTTTCCGTGAGCAACCGAACCGCGCCGTAGACATCCCGCAGGTCGCAGACTTCCACCGGAGAGTGCATGTAACGATTGGGAATGGAAAGCAGCGCAGTGGCAACGCCGGCACGGGTCATCTGGATCTGGGCGGCGTCGGTTCCGCCGGACGCGCGATGAGCGGCGGCCTCCTGATAATCGATTTTGAAATCGCCGGCAATCCGGCGCATCATTCGCCCGAGAACCGGATTGTTGTCACAGCTGCGATTGAGTTCGGGGCCGCGGCCGAGGCGGATGTCTCCAAGCTGTTTTTTGGGAATATCCGGAATGTCGGTCGCGAAGCCGACGTCGATGGCGAACCCGACGTGCGGATCGATTCCGAAAGTGCTGGTTGTCGCTCCGCGCAGCCCGACTTCTTCCTGCACCGAACCCACTCCGTAAACGGCAACATTGAGTTTACGGGCGGAGAGTTCACGCAACGTTTCCGCGACGACGAACGCGCCGACCTTGTCGTCCATGCCTTTGGACATGAAACGGTTTTCGTTGAACATGTGGAAATTGGAGCGGAGTGCGACCGGATCGCCGATTGCGACGACTTTCGCCGCTTCCTCTCTGCTTTCCGCTCCGATATCGATCCACATGTCGCTGAGATCGACGGCGTTTTCGCGTTCGGCCGGTTTGAGCAGATGGATCGGTTTTTTTCCGATCACGCCGCGGATGCGGCCGGATTCGGTCAGAATGTCCACTTCCGAAGCCGGGACGTTGAGTTTGTCAATTCCGCCGTTGGGCCGGAAATAGAGCAATCCTTCGTCGGAGATGTGAACGATCTGGAAGCCGATCTCATCGTAGTGCCCGGCGAGCATCACCCGCATGGAGGCGCCGGGATTGAGGATGCCGATCGTGTTGCCGAGCACATCGGTTTTCACCTCCGCGCAGAAGCCTTCAAGGTAATTGCGGAATGCTGCCGCCGATTCGGTTTCGAAACCGGACGGCCCCGAACAATTCATGAAATCGCTCAGAAATTTCATGCTGGATTTGGAAAACATTTTCAATCTACCCCCATGTGAAAGTTCGATTTTTTTCTGATTCCATACGATAGCATGGAAAGAAAAATTTGCAATCAAGCAAAGTAAAATAAAAAACGCCCTCCCGATAAAACGAAGGGCGTGATTTTCGTTCGAAGTCGGCACCCGTTGTACGGGAGCCATGTTTTTTCTTCCGGATAGAGAAAGAACTCAGTCGAGCTTCCTTTTCGGGACTGCGTGCGGTTTTTTCGATTTCCGGATCAGTAGCGGATCAGCAGCGCCCCCCAGGTGAGCCCCCCGCCGAACGCGGTCAGCAATACGTAGTCGCCATGTTCAATCAGGCCGCCGCGCGCCGCCTCGTCGAGACAGATGCCGATGGATGCCGCCGAGGTGTTGCCGTATTTGTTGACGTTGATGAAAACCCGTTCCTCCGGCACTCCGAGCCGCGGCGCGACCGCGTGAATGATCCGGCTGTTGGCCTGATGCGGAATGACCAGTTTAATCGCCTCCGGGGCGATGCCGGAGTCTTCCAGAACCTGTCTGCCCGCGCTGACCATCGCGTTGACCGCAAGCTTGAACACCTCCTTGCCGGCCATGTGAATGAAATGCTGATGGTTTGCAACCGTTTCGGCGGATGTCGGAATTCTGCTCCCGCCCGCGGGGAGCTTGAGAATTTCCGTATAGCTTCCGTCGGAATGCAGATCGCTCGCGATCAGGCAGTCGGGAACAGCCGCGTCATCGCTGCTTTCCAACACCACCGCACCGGCGCCGTCGCCGAAGAGCACGCAGGTGTTGCGGTCGGTCCAGTCGGTGATGCAGGAGAGTTTCTCCGCCCCGCAGACCAGCACGCGACGGTAACGTTTGTTGGCCTTCATGAGCGAATGCGCGACTTCCAGCGAGAAGAGCAGACCGGAACAGGCCGCTTCCAGGTCAAAACAGAACGCCCCCTCCGCTCCGAAACGCTGCTGGAGGATGCATCCGGTGCTCGGGAATACATGATCCGGGGTGATGGTTCCGACGATAATCGCGTCGAGATCTTCGCCGCGGATGCCGGCCATTTCCAGCGCGCGGCGTCCGGCTTCATAAGCCATGTCGGAGGTCGCCTCGTTATCGGCGGCCAGGTGACGTTCCTCGATACCGGTTCGGGTGCGGATCCATTCGTCATTGGTCTCGACCATTTTTTCAAGATCCGCATTGGTTAGAATCCGTTCCGGGACATAGGAACCGGTGCCTGCTATTCTTATGCTCATGTGCACTCCTGATTTATTTTTCGCGGGCGATTTTCTGTTCCAGTTCGGCGGTGGTGTTACCGGTTTCGTGCAGTTTTGCAACGATGCGGTCATTCAAGCCGAACTCCACACACTCCCCTGCGACCCGGATGGCGTTCCGAACCGCCTTCGGATTGGAGGAACCATGCCCGATGATACAAATTCCATTAATTCCAAGCAACGGCGCTCCTCCGATGTCGGCGGCGTCGCCGAATGCCGCAAGTTCGCGGAAGGCGTTTTTCGCGAGCATGGCGCCTGCGACCCGGATGGCGTTCTTCGTGAGAACCCGTTTCAGCCAGAACATCGTGGATTTCGCCAGGCCTTCCGCGCCCTTGAGCAGAACATTTCCTGCGAAACCGTCACAGATCAACACCTGTGCCGCACCTTCAAAAATCGCATCCGCCTCTACGTTGCCGACGAAGTTGACCGGTTGCTGTTCCAGCAGTTTGAAGGCCTCCTTCGTGAGAGCGCTGCCCTTGATGTCTTCGCCGCCGACACTGAGAAGACCCACCGCCGGCGAAGCCATCTTAAAAAGATACTGGGCGTAAATTTCGCCCATAATCGCAAACTGTGTCAGATTGACCGCGGTACAGTCCGGATTGGCGCCGGCATCTATTAAAATGAAACGCCCCTGTTGTGCCGGCAGGCTCGCCGCCAGTGCGGGGCGGTCGACGCCCGGCAGTGTTCGAACCAGAACCTTGGTGGCGGCGACGGTTGCACCGGTATGTCCCGGCGTCACCATGGCGTCGACGGCTTTCTCCTTGAGGAGCCGGGCGCATACGGTAATGGAGGAGTTGCGTTTGCCGCGCAGCGAAATGGCCGAGGGTTCCGACATTTCGCAGACGGTATCGGCATTCACAAGTTCGATGCGCGGATGACCCGTCAGGCCGTATTTCTCCAGATAAAACGGCAGCTTGGCCACTGGACCGACCAGCACGAAGTTGTAATGCGGAAAATCCGCCACCGCTTCGGCCAATCCTTCAATGACCACGCCGGGAGCATAATCGCCCCCCATCGCATCCACGGCAATTTTCATGCACCCCTCCGAACCCCGGCCGCATGTGTGATGAGGCCGGTAATTACGCTTCCGCGCTCACGACCTGCTTGCCGTTGTAATAACCGCAGGACGGGCAGACCCGGTGCGGCGTCGACGGCGCGGAGCAGTTGGTGCAGTAGGTTGCCTGGACGCCTTCGTAACGGTTGGCGGCCTTGCGCTGACGGCGCTTCATGCGCGAAGTTTTACGTTTCGGAACAGCCATTTTGAGCCTCCTTGAGATTCGTTGTTGGTTTTATCTTTCAAATTGAAAATCCATTCATACAGGTGGTTGAATATATCACGGAAACGGATTTTTTCAAGCGCGCGTTTGTGATTATCCGAAAAAAAGCGGTCACAGGACGCAACTTCCGACGATTTTCGGGGCCGATCATTTGCAAAAACGTCCCGATGGCGTTACTCTAATAAACGGAAACTGACAATAAAATATTGTGACGGAAAGCGTTTGCTCTATGATGAAAAATCCCCTGCTGATCGGTTTTGACATCGGCGGCACCAAATGTGCCGCGATTCTGGGACGGCGCAACGATGACGGTTTGCTGGAAGTGTTGGGTAAATCAGTGTTCCCGACGCGGGATTATCCACGACCGTCGGCCTGTCTGGAGGAACTCGCGCGCCGGGCGGAGGCATTGCTTGAAGGGCGGCACGCCGCCGGGATCGGCGTCTCCTGCGGCGGTCCGCTCTCCAGTCGGGCGGGCGTGGTGCTCGGGCCGCCGAATCTGCCCGGATGGAACAACGTGCCGGTCACGGCGCCGCTTGCGGCGCGTTTCGGGTGTCCGGCGCGGCTTCAGAACGACGCCAATGCCGGGGCGCTGGCGGAATGGAAGGCCGGCGCCGGACGCGGCAGTGATTCGATGGCGTTTCTGACGTTCGGCACCGGACTGGGAGCCGGGTTGATTCTCAATGGGCGGTTGTATGCGGGGGCGGACGATCTGGCCGGTGAATGCGGCCATCTGCGGCTGGCGCCCTTCGGGCCGGTCGGATTCGGCAAGAGCGGTTCGTTCGAAGGGTTCTGTTCAGGCGGAGGCATTGCTCAGCTTGCGGCGGTTCGGGCGCGGGAGATTCTGCAGCGCGGCGGATCGCTTCCGTGGTGCCGTTCCATTGACGAACTCGGTTCGATCACGGCTAAATCGGTCGGCGATGCCGCCGACGCCGGGGACGAAATTGCCCGGGCGGTCTACGCCGAGTGCGGCGGATATCTGGGGCGGGGGCTTGCAATTTTAATCGATCTGCTCAATCTGGATCGGATCGTGATCGGCAGCATCTTTGCGCGTTCGGAACATCTGCTCCGGCCGGCGATGGAGCTGGAGATCGCCCGCGAAGCGCTGCCCGCCGCGGCGGAACGGTGCAGAATCGTACCGGCTCAACTGGGCGAATCGATTGGCGACATTGCCGCGCTGGCCGTGGCGGCGGGGGAGTATTGAAGTATGGCGTTCCGGGTTCGGCAGCTGGCGGTGGGAGGTTTCGACCACAATTTTTCGTATCTGGTTACGGCACCGAACGGCGACGCCCTGCTGGTTGATCCGACCGGGGATGCGGAGTTGATCCGTGCGGCGGTAAAGGAAGCCGGTGCGATCATGCCGCGTTACATTCTTTTAACGCACGGCCATCTGGATCACACGCAATCGCTGGGGGAAGCGTCGGTTTTCTTTCCTGCGCCGGTCGTTTCGCATCCGACGAATCCGGCGGCGGGGAAAATTCGACTGATCGACAATCAGGTTCTGCCCTTCGGCGGTGAAGACGGCGGCATTCAGGCGATTTTCACGCCGGGGCACAGCCGTGATTCGGTCTGCTACCGTCTGACGGACGATTCGGCGTTGTTCACGGGGGATGTGCTGTTTGTCGGCTGTGTCGGCTTCTGCCGTTCGAAGGACATGTACCGGAGTTTGATGCGGCGGATTCTGCCGCTGGCGGATTCGTTGAAGGTTTATTCGGGGCACGATTACGGCGAAGTGCCGTTCCGGTCGCTCGGGGAGGAGAAGCGGTTGAATCCATTTCTGCGGTGTACGACGCCGGAGGAGTTCCGCGAACTGCTCCGCAAACTGGATTGAACGATCGGGCACGGCGGAGAGGTTTTTTTCAACAGGGAGTCGAACGGATCATCATGGACGGGACCGCGTGGTTCATATTGCTGGATATCATTGTTTTAGGCGGAATGCTGCTCTTTTTTCTGAAGCCGTATTACACGCTCAGATTGATTTTAATTCTCCTGCGGATTGTCGGGTTGCGGTTGAGGGTGCGCGGACGGGAGAATATTCCGGCTTCCGGCGCGGTGCTTCTGGTGTCGAACCATGTTTCGCTGGTGGATTTGATTTTAATGCAGGGACTGGTGCGCCGTCCGGTACGTTTCATGATCCGGCAGGAGATTTTCGATTTTCTGCCGACGCGGTTTCTCTTCTGGTATTTGAACGTGCTGCGGGTGCCGGATGCGCGTCACCCGAAGGCGATGATGTGTTTTCTCTCGCAGGCGCGGCGGAAACTGGCGAATGGTGAAGTGCTCTGTTTCTTTCCGGAGGGCGGCATTTCCGGAAACGGCGGATTGATGCGGTTCCGTTCCGGCGCGGCGCCGCTGCTGCCGGAAGGGGTGGCGGTGACGGTGATTCCGGTTCGGATCGGGATGTTGTGGGGGCGATTGTTTACCTGGCATGACGGAAAACTGCGTTTCCGGCGGCCGCGGACGTGGCCGGTGGATTTCAACATCAACATCGGTGCGCCGGTGGCGCCGTCGTTGACGGCATTTCAACTCCGGCAGCGGATTTCGGAACTCGGCGCCGAGGCGGAAATGGGACCGCAGCCCGGTGAGACGCCGCTGCATACGGCGTTCGCACTGCGGGCGAAACGGCATCCGTTTCAGTTCACCTACGCCGAAGCGGCCGGAACCCGGGCGCCGAATTTGAAATTTCTGATCAAGATTGCATTGTTGTCGCGGGAGTTCCGCGCACTGGATCCGGCGGAGGACGTGTGTTACATCGGGGTGTTGCTGCCGAACTGTCTGCCGCTGGCGGCGACGTTGTTCGGGGTGCTGTTTGCCGATCGGACGCCGGGTATTCTGAACTTCAGTGCCGGACGGGAAATGGCGCTCGATTCGGCCCGGCGCGCCGGAATCCGACGGATCATCACCAGCAGGAAATTTCTGGAAAAACTGAAGTGGGAACCGTCGGAGGAAATGGTGTTTCTGGAGGATATCGCAGGTAACATCACTTCCGCGGCGGCTCTGTCGATGGCGTTGAAGGTGATGTTTCTGCCCGGGCGGATTCTGGTGCGGCATCTGGCGCCGCGGAGCGGGTTCGACGTCTGGCACGAGGCGGTGCTCTTGTTTTCCAGCGGTTCAACCGGCCGGCCCAAGGGGGTGATGCTGACGCATCGGAACATCAACTCCGATCTCTGGTCGTTCTGGAGGATGGTCGACTGGACGCCGCGGGAGCGGCTGGCGGGGAATCTGCCGATCTTTCACGCTTACGGTTATACGGTATTGTTCGCGTTTCCGGCGCTCTCGGGAACGCCGGTGGCGTATGTGCCCAATCCGCTGGACGCCGGAGCGGTGGTGCGTTCGATCGCCGATTTCAAGGTGACGCTCCTGACTGCGACGCCGACATTTCTTGCCGCCTACATGCGGAAGGCGACTCCGGAGGATTTGAAATCTCTCCGGCTGGTGATTACCGGTGCGGAAAAACTGCGTCCGGAACTCTCCCGGAAATTCCGCGAATTCACCGGGCTGGAGATTGTCGAGGGGTACGGCTGCACGGAGCTCTCGCCCATCGTCACGATCAATTTGTGCAACTCTATTTACATGCTCGGCCGTCGCGCCGAACACCCCGGCAGCATCGGCGTGGCGATGCCGGGCATTCATGCGCGGGTTGTCTCCGACAGCGGACGGGAACTTGGTGCGAATGAATCAGGGCGTCTCCAGTTCAAGGGCGGCATCGTCATGAAGGGATATCTCAATGAACCGGCGGCGACGGCCCGGGTGATGCGCAACGGTTATTACGATACCGGCGACATCGCGCGGATGGCCGAGGACGGATATGTCTACATTACCGGACGTGCATCGCGTTTCAGCAAGATCGGCGGAGAGATGGTTTCGCACGAGACGGTCGAGCAGTTGATTGGGGAAATCCGCAACGCCGACAGTCGGGAAGTTGCCGTCGCCGGATGTTCCGATCCGAAACGCGGCGAACGGCTGCTGGTGTTTTATACGCCGGAAGATTTCGATCCCGCCGCCGTCGCGGAAGCGTTGCGCGGTCGCGGGCTGCCGAATTTGTGGATTCCCAAACGGGAGGATTTCATCCGGGTCGAACAGTTGCCGCTGCTGGGCAGCGGCAAACTTGATCTGCGCCGCCTCAAGGCAATGGCGGCAGAGCACGCAGGATGACGAATGCCGGAAGTCCCGGAATTCCGTAACGGTCGAGCAGTGTGCGGACGGCCGGGTTTTTCAAATTTTCCGCCTGAAACTTGACCACAGCGAACGGCTTCATCGCCTCCTGAACCGCAGGTTGTGACAGGACGTTGCGCTCCATGCTTTTACAGTTCTTGCACCACGTGGCCCAGAAATCGATCAGAACAAGTTTGTTTTCCCGCCGGGCGCGTGTGAGACTTTGTTCCAGTTGTGCGATTTCCCGGTCGGGATCGAATTTCCCCGACAGAAGTCCATATCCGAGATACGCGTAATAGAGTGCGGCAAGCAGGATGAATACGCCGAAGACATTTTTGACGATCACCATGAACCGCCCCGGTTTCGGCAACACCCCGATTCCGGCTCCCGCGATCGGCCACGGCAGCGCCATCCCGACTCCGAGCAGCAGCGGCAGCCCGAGCGCGGCGGGATTCCCATCCTGATAGAGGCCGGCCGCCAGCAGCAGTACACTGATGACCACCGGGGCGACGCACGCTCCGGCGAGAAGTGCCGCGACGGCGCCGAGCACGAATGCGGCCACGGTTTTGCCGCCGCGGATCTTTCTGGCGCTGACGCCGCTGGAGAAGTGCGAAATATCCAGATTGAACACGCCGAACATCGCCAGTGCAAGAATCAGAAAGATCAAAGCCACCGCAAAATTGAACCAGCAGTTGGCGTTGAGTTCGCCGAATCTTGCCCCGGTCAGCACTACGACCACTCCGAGCACACCGTAGGAGACCGCCATGCCGAGTCCGTAGGCGAGCCCGCGCCGGAAACCGGCCATGCGGTCGGCGCCGTCGGCTCCGATGATCGCCAGATTGATTGGAATCATCGGCAGTACGCAAGGCGTAAGGTTCAAACCGATTCCGCCGAGCAGCGTCAAGAGAACAATCATCCAGAATCCACGACCGGCCCAGGTGTTGCCGCTGTCGTCATCGGAGGCGCGGCCGGAGAGAAAATCGAGAAATTCATTTTCCGAAAGGAGTCCGCCGGTTTTCCGGACGAGTTCGAATTCGTCAAGAATGGCCGGCAGCGTTTCACCCTGCGACGTGGTTGCGTCCGCCGCAATTGCGGTCAACTCCTGCGGCTCGCCGATCAGCGGGACGGTCTCCGGCAGCAGACACATCGCAGGTTCATCACCGACGGCTTTGCGGCAGCCCTGATAATCGACGCTGCCGTTGAAGGGCGGCGTGCCGCGAAATTTCCATACCCAGCTTCCGGCGGGATAAATTTTCGTTTCGCCGAAAATCTCATCCGAATGGGGAATCGGTTCGGGCGTTTCCACCGGCTGCAGGGGGGAACCGTCCGCGCCGGTGAGGGCGAATTCGAGTGTGTCGTCATAGAAATAATATTCCGGCGCGACCACCGCGGTGACGACGAGTTCATTTTCCCCCGCACGCTCCGCTTTCCAGCTGAAGGGCACTTCCGCCGCTGCGGCTGGAACCGTAATTCCCAGTGACAGAAGTGCGACTGTGAGGGAGAGGAAGAGCTGTGAAAATTTCATGGCGAAATTATTTCTTCTTCGCCGTCGCTTCCAGCTCTTTGACATAGCTCCGGGCGGAATTCGTGCCGACGATCCGCCCCAGTTCCCTGCCTTCGGCGTTGAGGATCAACGCGGTCGGATAACCGGAAATCTTGTATTTGGACGCCAATTCCCTATTGGCCGCCGCCTCGGCGGGTGCCGCTTTCTTGCGCGGGAAATCGAGATAGACGAGCACGAATTTGTCCTTGACCGCCTTCTTGAACTGCGGAGAAGTCAACACGTCCTTTTCCAGCCGGATGCAGTAGGGACACCAGTCCGAACCGGTGAAGAGCACGTACATGGGCAGTTTCTTTTCCGCCGCCGTCTTCTGTGCCGCCTTGAAATCCGTATTCCAATCCTCCAGATCCAGTGCACAGGCCGGGAGAACCGCCAAAAGCGTCAGAACCATTCCGCAAATCCATTTTCTCATACTCCACCTCCTTGATGTTCGCCGTATTTTCCCCCACGGCGTTTCTGTTTCATTAACATATACGGCTTTCGGGGAAAATCAAGACAACGGCGCATAAAAGTTTGCAGTCCCCTTCGACTGGAAGTATATTGAGAGAAATAAGACGTGCAACGTTTGAAAAAGGAGTATGGATCATCATGCGCAATTTTGAACTGCCGGAACCGGTTGCGGTCTGGGAAATTTTTGAAAGAATCTGCGAAATTCCGCATCCGTCCGGTCACGAGGCGGCGTTGTCGGACGCGCTCGCCGCGCTTGCCCGACAGCACGGTCTCGCCGTCCGGCAGGATGCGCACGGTAATTTGCGGATCGATCGTCCCGCCACGCCCGGGCGTGAAAATGCGCCGCGTGTGATCCTGCAGGGGCATCTGGATATGGTTCCGCAGTGCGCCGGTGGCGTGGAGTTCGACTTCCTGCGTCAGGGAATTCCGCTGGAATTGCGCGACGACGGCTGGGTCCGCTCCGCCGCCGGAACGACCCTCGGCGCGGACAACGGCATCGGGGTGGCGATCGCCATGGCGCTGCTGCTCGATCCGCAACTCTGTTGCGGGGCGCTCGCCGGGGTGTTCACCGTCAGTGAGGAGGTCGGGTTGAACGGCGCACAACTCCTGGCGGAACATCCGGAGTTTCTCGACGGCGACATTCTGCTCAATCTCGACTCGGAGGAGGATGTGCTCTACATCGGCTGCGCGGGCGGCGCCCGGGTGACGGCCGACATTCCGATCCATTCGGAACAATCTCCGGTCGGATGGAGCGGCGCGACGCTCGAAATTCACAATCTTGCCGGCGGCCACTCCGGCATGAACATCGCTGATCGGCGCGGCAACGCCCTGAAAATCCTTGCCGGCGCTCTGACGATCTCACCGGAATTCCGGGTTGCCCGGATTTCCGGCGGCGGGCCGGACAATGTCATTCCGCGCGAAGCGGTCGCCACGGGAGCGGTCGAGCCGGGAAAATTACCGCAGCTCCAGGCTCATCTGGCGCAATATGCGGCTGAGGCGGTGCGCGATTTGAATGTTCCCCCGGATTTCCGCATCGAATTTCTGCCTGCACCGGCGAAGCCGGATAGTGTGTGGACGCGCTCCTTTCAGGAGAAATTTCTGGCGGCGTTGACCTGTGTTCCGGATGGCCCCTTCGGCACCTTCAACGCCGTGGTGCGTACCAGCAGCAATCTTGCGTCGATTCATTGTGACGGAAATTTCGTGCACGTGGGCACCAGTCAGCGTTCGCTCTTCGACGCCGAACGGCGCGAAATGAGCGAAAAAGTCGGCCGGGCATTCGACGGACTCGATGCGACGGTGAAAATTTCCCATGCCTATCCCGGCTGGGAGCCGGCGTCCGATTCCGCGGTGTTGAAACAGACTCAGGCGGTGTATAAGGAGCTTTTCGGGACGGTGCCCGAGGCGAAGGTCATCCATGCCGGCTTGGAGTGCGGGATCCTGAGCGGAATCAATCCAGCGCTGGACATCCTCTCCTTCGGGCCGACCCTGACCGGCGCACACACTTCTGAGGAAAAACTCTGCGTTGCGTCGGTGGCGCGCTTCTGGCGCATGATCCGCGCATTGCTGGAAAAACTTGTGTGAACCGCATCCAGCGGCGGCTGTTTTCCGTCCCTCGGGATGAATTTTCCCGCGGGGCGTTTTTTTGACTGGATAAGGGATAAAAAAAAGCGCACCCCATTCTGCGGGGCGCGCTTTGTTCTGTTCGGCTTGAACCGGAAATGAATTACATCATTCCGCCCATGCCTCCCATGCCTCCCATTCCGCCGGCCGGCGGCATCGGGGCTTCTTTTTCTTCCTTGATGTCGGTGATCAGGCATTCGGTGGTCAGCAGCAATCCAGCGACCGACGCCGCATTCTGCAACGCGGACCGGGTCACCTTGGCCGGATCAAGGATCCCCGCCTTGATCATGTCGACATATTCGCCGGTGGCGACGTTGAAGCCTTCGTCGCCCTTTGCATCCTTGATGCGCTGGACAACGACGCTGCCTTCATAACCGCCGTTGGCGGCCAACTGACGGAGCGGTTCTTCGACCGCCCGTTCGACGATCGCCGCACCGGTGGCCTGGTCGCCGGTGAGCTGCAATTTGGCAATCGCCTTCGCAGCGCGGATGATTGCCACGCCGCCGCCGGCGACGATGCCTTCCTCAACCGCAGCCCGGGTGGCGTGCAGTGCGTCATCGACGCGATCCTTTTTCTCCTTCATCTCGACCTCGGTGGCGGCGCCGACGTTGATGACGGCCACACCGCCGGCCAGCTTGGCCAGACGTTCCTGGAGTTTTTCGCGATCGTAATCGCTGGTGGTCTCCTCGATCTCGCGGCGGATCTGGGCGACACGGCCCATGATCGCGGCCTGGGTGCCGGCGCCTTCGACGATCGTGGTGTTCTC
>CALXNS010000072.1 GCA_944389815.1 uncultured Victivallis sp.
TCATTTACTACCTCGGATTGCCGCATGAAATCATGATTTGCGGAATCAATCTGCCGTGTTACATCATCATCGTGGTGATGTGTTTGACGCTGGCGCTTCTGATCATCTGGCCGGCCGGCCGGATTTCGCTGTTGATCACCGACTGTCTTCAGGGGCTGCTTTCGTATCCGATTTTCGTGATGATCGTCGGATTCATCATTCTGAAATTTTCCTGGGACGTCGACATTTCGCCGATTCTCTGGGATCGCGCGCCGGAACAGAGCTTCATCAATCCATACGATGTCTCCCAGCTGCGCGACTTCAACATCTTTGCCTTGGTCGTGAGGACCACCAGCTCGATCATGAACCGCGCCAGCTGGATCGGCAACGACTCCTCCAACTCCGGCCGGACGCCGCACGAACAGAAGATGGCGGGGATTTTAGGCTCCTTCCGCAACGGCTTCGCGAATATGATGATTACGCTGGTGGCGATCGTGGTCATCGTCTTCATGAACAACGGCACCTTCGCAACACACAATGAACGCAACCAGTTCAATGTTAATAACAACGAGATTCGGCGCGAACTTTCCAACCGGGTCCTGGAGGAGGCGGTGAGCGATCCGGAAACCCGCGCGACGGTTTCCGCGAAGATCGCCGCCATTCCGGATATGGTTCACAAGATCGGCGAGGACAAACCGTTGTCGCAGACGGAAAATCTCGATACGGTTTATTTCTCGACGGTTCGGAAGGCGCTCGGCGATTCCCCGGAGGGGCGGTATGAATTCCAGCAGTACCGGACGCTCTATCAGCAGATGATGATGCCGGTGGTGTTGAGTCAGATTTTTCCGGTTGGACTGCTCGGACTCTTCTGTCTGCTGATGGTCATGCTGCTGGTTTCGACGGATGACTCACGCATTTTCAATGCGGCCGGGTGTCTGGTTCAGGATGTGATTCTGCCGTTCTACAAAGGGCGTCTCTCGCCGAAGAAACATCTGTTGCTGCTGCGTCTCTCTTCACTCGGAGTGACGCTCTTCTTTCTGGTGGTGACGCTCTTCTTCGAGCAGTTGGATTACATCAACATGTTCACGACGATCATGTGTGCATTGTGGCTCGGCGGAGCGGGACCGATCATGATCGGCGGGTTGTATACCCGGTTCGGAAATCTGACCGGAGCGTGGTGTGCGATCATTTTCGGTTCCGGCACGTCGCTGCTCGGATTGATTGCACAGCGCAACTGGACGTTGTCGATCTATCCGTGGCTTGAGAGAGTCGGCATGACTGAATCGCTCAATAATTTTCTGTTGACGGTCTCGTCGCCGTTCGAACCATGGATTCACTGACGGATGGATCCGGTGAAATTCCCGATCAATTCGTATGAGATTTTTTTCATTTCGATGATATTGTCGATCAGCGGTTACGTTATTGGTTCGTATCTCACCTACAAGCCGTATGATCTGGATCGCCTTCTGCACCGCGGCAAATACAGCGACGGTACGGAGCTGCCGCGCGAACCGTGGACGTTGCATACGGTGTTCCGCAAACTGATCGGCATCACGCCGGAGTACACCCGTGGCGACCGTTTCGTGGCCTATGCGCTTTTCGCCTATTCGTTCATCTATCAGTTACTGTTGATTTTCGTTGTGGTAATCATCTGGAATTTCTTTGATCCGTGGCCGAAGAAGTGGTGGAATTCGTATTTCTACATCGTGACGCTGATCGTGCCGGGAATCATTGCAAGCATCTCGACGGTCTGGTTCATGATTGGAGGCATTCTCGATACCAGACGGCTCTTCATCGATCTCTCCAAACGGGTGGACGACCCGTTGGACAACGGTCAGGTCACGCCGGGCGAGGGCGAAGTGCCGACGAAGGAATAATCGATCAGATTGCGGCGTGAAACGCGCATCGAGCCGGAAGAGGGGAGTCTCTTTCCCGGCTTTGTTTTTTGTGTGGGGGTGCCCCTTCCTGATGAGTGGGAGTGAAGGGCACTGCACCCGGAAATCAATAATCAATGGTTGAAACTGGCGGGGGGGCGGAGTGAAAATTCTCCGTCCCCCCCGCTGTCGGTATTTCCCTGAGCGAATCTGCTCAGAATAACTTTGCGCGGCGGAAAATCAGCAGCACCGCGTTGCTTCTGACATTGGGCTGAAGTCCGGTGACGTATTCGTCTTTGCCGAAATTCGGATGCACGGTTTCCGTTTCCGGAACACAGGCAACCAGTTCCCAGCCGGCCTCGCTCTCCAGAGTACTGGTCAAGTTCGTGAGGTTGATGGGCGAAGGCTTGAAATCCTCCAGCGAGAAACTTGATGTAGACTCGCCGGAAACGCGTTTCACCTTATATTCCCATCGCCGCCCCGGATAGAGAAGCACCAGCAGCACCAGATTGACCAGCAGCAATGCGATGAGCACGGCGGGCAGCCATCCCGGAAGCTGGATTTTTCCGGCAGGAGTTGAAGTCGGCGGCACCGTCGCCGCAGACGAATGCCGGGGCGTGGGCGTTACTACCGGGCGCGGGGTGACAATCGGGGTTTTCGAAACGATGACCGAAGAACTTGAAGGCTCCTGATCCGGCTGGACGAGGATTTCCTCGCCGCAGAAGGGGCAGGGCGCCTGCTGTCCAATTGCCTCTTCTTCGGTTTCAATGACTTCGTTGCAACTGGGACAATGGAAACAGAACATACTCATCAGACATTTCTCCTCATGTGTTATATCGATCACTTATTCCATTGCGACAGAAGTTGTTCCGGCGCTGTTCCATGCAGGTAGTTTTCCCATTCCGCCGCTCCGTAATCCAGTTCCCGCCGTGAAAGAATCCACGCGGAATTCCGGCAACGGATGAACGCTTCCGCATCCCACACGGTGTCCTCGAATACCAATTCAAGAGTGGGCCGTTCCTGCTGATGCGCGAAAAGAAAGAGCAGCCGGCAGAGCATGCTCCGATCGAAGGGGCAGTAATCGAACCACAGCCGGACTCGATCCGCGGCGGTGAAACTTGTCAGGCGCTGCTGCATGGAACGCAATTCAGCAAAGATGGCTTCACGGGTGTATTCCGGCGCAATTTTGTGCAGTTCCTCCGCCCGGATCCGTGCGAAGGCTTCCAAATCGTCGGTCTCCGGAATGGTTCCCGAGAGATAATTTTCGCGCCAGACCAGCGTGTGACCCGGCATCCCGGCGTCGCGCCATCCTTTCAGCGCACAGTCGCCATTGAGAATGTTCCACGAATTTGCGGCGGTTACGGTGCCGCTGTCAGTTGCGAATGATTTCATCTTTGCACAATTTCTTGTAAATCGAGAATTGCCGCTCGGAAAAACAGCAGAAAATCACCACTTCCGGCAACGGTTCACTCCAGTTGCGCACCGCGTCGACGGCGATCCGCGCCGCGGCCTCTTCCGGAAAACGGTACGCTCCGGTGGAAATCGCCGGAAACGCCACACTGCGGCAACCGAAGTTTGCGGCAACTTTCAGACAATTGACGTAACAGTTGCGCAGAAGTTCCGCTTCTCCCGCCGTTCCGCCATGCCAGATTGGCCCCGGCGTGTGAATCACGTAACGCGCCGGCAGCCGGAAGCCCGGCGTGAGTTTCGCCTCGCCGGTTCGGCAGCCGCCGAGCGGGCGGCACGCTTCCAGAAGTTCCGGTCCGGCGGCCCGGTGGATGGCGCCGTCAACACCGCCGCCGCCGAGCAGCGAACAGTTTGCGGCGTTGACGATCGCATCGACCTGCAAGGTGGTGATGTCACATTGCCGTATTTGAATATTCATGCTGTTTACCGTTCGCGGTTGATGAGGAAATTGATCAAGTCGATCAGGCACTGGCGGTAGATGTTGTCCGGGAATTCGCGCAGCAGATTGCGGGCGCGTTCCGCAAGCTGGGCGGTTTCCGCGTCGATCATGGCCGTCGCGCCAGAATCGTGCATGATGCGCCGCACGGTATCGAGGTCGGTCGGCGAATATTCCGCGCGTCCGATCAGGTCGGTCAGAACGGCTTTGTCTTCTCCGGAGGCCATCTGTAATGTGGTCAGAAGAAGAATGGTCGCTTTCCCTTCACGCAGATCCGCCCCCAGCGGTTTCCCGAGCGAACTGTAGTCGCCGAAAAGCCCGAGATAATCGTCCCGCAGCTGAAATGCGATTCCGGCGGCGGCGGCGAATTCCCCGAGGATCTTCACCTCTTCCGGTTCCGCCGAATCGGTGTTGAGTGCGATCATCGCGCCCGCTTCGGCGCAGAAACGGAGCAGCGCCCCGGTCTTGAGGTAGAGCATTTCGCGGATCTGCGATGCGGAAAGTTCCGTAATCGGCCGCAGCGAAAACTCCACATCGAGCGCCTCGCCGGTAATCAGAGCGGCATTGGCCAGTTTCTGCAGTTTTCTGGAGAGCGCCAGCACCACCCGGGGCGGGACGCCGTGTTCGACGGAGCGGAGCAGAAGATCGTTGGCCCACCCCTGTTGAAGATCGCCCGCGAGAATGGCGAAATCCCGTCCGGACCGTTCCCGAGCTTCGTCGTCGAGCGGAAATTGTTTCATCTCTTCTGCGAGCGTCACATGGCAGGTGGGGGCGCCGCGCCGGGAGACGTCCCGGTCGATGATGTCGTCGTGAACCAGCGTCCAGTTGTGGAACACTTCGGCGGCGGCGGCCGGATAAAGGGCGGCTTCTTCGCTGCCGCCGAGCATGGCGCAGCTCCAGATCAGCAGCGCCGGGCGGATGCGTTTTCCGCCGCGTCCCGGGTAATCGCGCACCGCGGACCGGAGATATTCCGGGCGGACGGATTCCGGAAAAGGATCGTTGCGAATGAGTTCGTCAATCTCCCGGGCGACTTTCCGTAGATAATCGATCATTTTTCCTTTCCTTCCTCCTGATTTTCCGCAACGGGATCCGGCGTGAAACTGGTACTGGCCTTGACGAAGGTCCAGAGCGGGCTGGTCAATTCGATCTTCTTGCGCTGCCGGGTGGCGAGCGCGATCGGCACATGGGTGAATTGGCCGGCCCAGTGGCCGACGACGACATCGGTGCGGCCGCTCATCGCCGCATGAACCGCATTCTGAGCGAGCATCGCGCAGAAAACCGCGTCGGAGCCGTGAGCCGGGACGCTCCGCACGGTGTAAGAGGTGTCGAAATATTTGATGTTCACCTCGGTGTTGCGTTCGTCAAAATAACGTTTGATTTCAGATTTCAGCAACACTCCGATATCTTTTTTGAGCAGGTTTCCGGATGCGTCATATTGATCGTTTCCTTCGGGGAAAAGTTCCTGTCCGGCGCCTTCGGCAACCATGATGACCGCATGGCTCTTCGCCTGCATGCGGCGGAAAAGATGCGGAAGGAAGGCGTTCGGTCCGTCGCCGTCGAGAACGAATTTGCACTCCGGAACCAGGCAGTAATTGATGTAGGAATTCGCCAGCGACGCATAAGCTGCAATGAAACCGGAATCGCGCCCCATCACCTTGATCAGACCGATGCCGTTGTAAGCTCCTTTCGCTTCGCTGTGCGCGCATGAAGCGAAGGTTCCCGCCGTGTAGACCGCGGTTTCGAAACCGAACGATTTGTCGATGAAACCGATATCGTTGTCGATGGTTTTGGGAATGCCGACAATGCTGATCGGCAGTTCGCGTTTCGCCGCCTCCAGCGCCAGATCGTGGGCGCACCGGAGCGTGCCGTCGCCGCCGATGCAGAAGAGCAGATTGATGTTCATGCGCGAAAGGGTGTCGATCATCTGGGCGGTATCCTCCTCGCCGCGCGACGATCCGAGAATTGAACCGCCCTGCATATGGATGTCGTCGGTATTGTCTTCATTGAGTTCGATCGGCGCGAAATTGCTGCCCGGCGCAAGCCCGCGGAATCCGTAACGGATTCCGTGTACGATCGGCACATGATAAACGCTTTTGAGCGTCAATGTCAGAAACTTGATTACGTCATTGAGTCCGGGGCACAACCCTCCTGCTGTCAGAATTGCCGCCCGGCTCCAGGCCGGATCGTGGTAGATTTTCTCCCGTGGGCCGGCCGTCTCGAATGCGGGAAGCTCCTCGCCGCGCCGTTGATATTCCACGATGCGGTCGAGGTTGGTTTCGTAGGTGACGGCGGCATTGTCGGGGGTGAATTCCGTGTTGCGCAACGGCGAGGGAAGGGTTGCGTCGCCGAGGCGCGCGATGGCGAAATCCGAACTTTTCATCTGATCAAATCCTCACTTCGCAAAAAAAACTTTACTTGAGCTTAAAATACAGTGATTCCGGAAAATAGCAACCTGCCGGACTGGATTTTTCACGGCTTTTGAAGTATATTTTAGAAATTTTCTGAAAAAGGATCTCTATTTTGGCCGATCAAAAAACTTCCGACGGTGCGATTCGTCGATTTCTGCAACTTGTTTTTGCGATTCTGTTGCCCGGGTTCTGGCTGGCGACGGCATTGGGCGATCCCTTTGCTCCGCACAACGTCGCCGAACTCGCATTTATTGCCGCATCGGGAGTTGCCGTTGCCGTATGGGCGATCGCACGCGGATATTTCCGCGGCCCGGGAATGGCGATCATGGCTCTGCTGGGATATGCGCTGCTGACGGGAGGGCGGTTCGCACCGCTGGCGGCGGGGATGTTCACCGGGGCACTGCTTTCCGCTGAGGAACTTAGGCGGTACCGCGGATGGTTCGGAGCCGCATTCGCCGCCGGAGTTGTCGGGTGTGCCGGCGGATTCGTCGACGCGGGCGTGGAGATGATTCTGTATCCATTGGTGCTGGCGGTTTTTCTCTGCCGGGGGGTGCGGAAAATCCGCTGGTACAGTTGTATTTTTTTGATTTTGCTCATGCCGCCGGCGTCGATGTTTCTCGCCTGGAACCGTTGCGCGCCGCCGGTGGATATGAGCCGAACCGGCACTTCGGTGCCTCCTGCGCTGCCGGCGTCGCTGCTGCCGCGCGACGGCGCGCGGCGAATCCTCTTTCTTTCCAATCTGATGTCCCGGCTTCCCGGCGTCTGGTGCGCGCTTCCCTATGTGGACGAAGTGATCGCCGTCTGGCCGGGAGGAACGCTCATCCGCGGCGATTCGTGGTCGAAGATGCATGTGCTTGCCGGACCGCCGGGCAAGATGGCGCGTCAGGCTGGCGAAGGGTTCGATCTGATCTTCGTCGAGGCGCTGCCGTCGGCGGGAGAACCGGCGCGGCGGGAATTTTTCTCGGCGCTTTCAAGCCAGCTCAAACCGGATGCCGGAGTGCTGGTCGTCCCCGTCGAATACGCCCGGGAAGTTCCTGATCTCGGCGACCAGTTGCTGTTGCCCGGCGGGGAGGGGAAATTCATTGCCGTCGGGAAGAAACTTGACCGGCGGGCCGAGTTGCTGGATGCAAAACTTCAGACGCTGCAGAAAGAGTACGCCGGTGAAGCGGTCGTCATGCCGCCCGGAATCTTCTCCGCCCTTTATGAGGATGCCGCGGAACCGGAGGACGAATGGGGTGTCGCGCCGCCGCCGTCTCAGTCGGAACCCGGGACGCGGTCCGCGGCAGGAACCGTTTTTTCTCTGTGGGGTAAATTTGTGCTGCTGGCAGCTGCGTGGCTGGTGTGCCGGTTGATTTTATTGCGGAAGGGGTGCGGATATCATGCCGCTGCGACGGCGGAGAGTTTCGGGGCATTGACTCTGATCGTCCTCACCGCCGCCACTGAACTGGAGATGCGGGAGTTGACCGGCGGAATTATGCCGAATGCCGCGCTGGGATTGTTCGGCTTGAGTGTTATCCCGTTTGTGCTGCGTTCGTTGCGCGGCGAACAAATTCTGATTGCAGCAGGAGCGCTGTTGCCGTTTGCCGTGCCGGGGGCCTGGCTGGCGGCGGCCGCGATTCCCGCGGCGCTCGCCACGGCGGAAACGGGCGAAAGATGCCGGCGGGAGACGCAGCTTCCTGAGGCGGTATTCATATTGCGCGCCGCTGTCGGCGTGATTGCCGGCGCGGTGCTTTTCCGTTTTCTCAACGACGACCCGTTGGCCGCGCTCACTTTTGCGTTGCTGCTGCGGCTGAGCCGGGTGGTGCGTTGAGCCGGAATTTGTGTTTGTAATTGGTGCGCCTGACACGGGGACGGGATGGCGACGGCTTTTTTTATTTGCTCCGAACGTGGCTTCAGCGCATGGCTTCAGCGCATGATTTCGGCGAATTCGCGCACGATCGCCGCTTTGACGGACTCATCGAGTTTCGCCAGCGGAAGCCGTGGATCACCGACATCGATTCCATGATATTTCATCAATGCCTTGCCCGCGGCGACCCCGCCGTAACGGACCAGAAGATCAACGCCGCGACATACCTTGGTCATCCCGTCATATACCGCTTCCATGTCGCCGGCACGGAACGCCGCCGCGATCGCCTGATAGACCGACGCCTGATAATTGTAGGTGCTGCCGATGAACCCCCGCGCGCCGAGCGCCAGCGCTCCGGCGAAGAATTCATCCACTCCATAAACGATGTCATATTTCCCGTCGAGCGCACGCAGACAGTTCTGATACTCGTAGAGGTCGGGGCTGTTGAACTTGATCCCGGCCAGATTGGGAATCCGTCCGTCGGCGGTTTTCAGGAATTCAACCATCGGCAGGCGGATGCCGGAAAGCGTCGTGTGGTAATAATAGAATCCGCAGTCCGGTGCGGAGGCCGCCGCGATGCGACAATATTCGACCAGCGTTTCGATACCGGCCGGTTTGAAGTAGTTCGCCGGAACCACACTGGTGGCGAACACCCCGAGCTCGTTGGCCCGGCGCCCGAGCGTTTCCACATCGCGCAGCGACAAGGCGCCGATGTGAATGATTAATTTGAGCCGTCCTCCCGCCGCTTTCTGCCACGCTTCCATGACTTCGAGCCGTTCCCTGACGCTGCACGACACGCCTTCCCCGGTCGAACCGCTCACATAGGCGCCGCGCACCCCCTGACGGATCAGGAGTTCAGCCTGTTGCGGAATCACGTCTAAAGCGACGTCGCCATTCCGGTCGAACGGGGTGTGGGGAGCGGCGATCAAACCGGTGAGTTTTTCGATGTTCATGATTTTTCCTCGCAATTGACCAATGGATTGAAACAATGTTCATTTGTCGGCTCGTTTCCCGGACGCTCCAGCAGCGAGCCGCGATTGAGAATTTTTCCGTACGGCACCGGAGGAGGCGCGATTCCCGCGCCCGGCGTCCGGATCTCTTCCCGCAGCAGTTGAAGTAGCGCGCGTGCCGCCGCAGTCGGATCGATGTCGATGATCGAATAACCCGGCGAACCGGGAATGAGCAGGGCATTCGAACCGTGTACCAGAAGCGAAAGATCCCGTCCCGGACGGAGGCGGCGGCGGTTCAATGTGTCCTCCACCATCGGAAGCGACCAGCTGTTGAGAACGAAAAGCGCGCTGTTTCGACGAACTCCGTCGTCGCCATCCAACCAGGCGTCAAGCAGCTCCGAAGCTCCGGCGCCGGATGCGGTTGCAAGAGTTGAACGTGAGGTTGAACACGCCTCACGGAACGGTGGTTCAAATGCACGAAGCATGATTTCCGCATCGTCTCCGATGCCGGTCAGCATGACGCGCTCCGCTCCGCGTGAATGGAACTCCCGCACGATGCGTTCCGCCGCCTCCCGGTAATCGAACTGCACTTCCGGCAGGGTGATTTCCGGATCAGGATAGAGGGCGGCCGCCGGAATTTTCGCGTCGGTAAGTTTCCGCACGTTTTCCGGGGCGATTCGTCCGATGACGATCGCTGCCTGGATGCCGCACTCCAGCAGCGCTTCGGGTGTTTCACCTCCGAGCATCGTCAGGTAACCGGCTTCCTCAATCGCCTGATGCAGGGAGAAAATCATTCGTCCGAGTTTGAGGCTGTTGTCGATGCCGCTCTCGCCGGTGAAGAGCCCGATGACGCAACGTGTCGCCATCGTCAGCCGGAGCGGCCGCTCCGGCAACCGGCGGACGAAGGTGCCCGAACCGCGGCGCCGCACGATGTAACCGCGCTCTTCCAGCGCGGAAAATGCCTTGCGCGCCGTCACGGCGGTCGCATGAAAACGTTCCGCAATCGCGTTTTCCGTGAAAAAACGTTCGCCGGGAACGTAGCGCCCGCTCGAAATTTCCCGCAGCAGATAATTCTCGATCTGCTGATATTTCAAAAGCCGTTCATCCTTCATGGAATGTGTGACTGAAGTATTTGATCCTTAATAAAAAAAATAAAAGTTCTATCTATTTGTATAGTTCTTTTTTGCGTAAGATACGCCGCTTTTTTCGCAATTGCAAACGGCGGCGGCGCAAAAAAGGCAAAAATTCATTTCTCCGAACTTCGATGGAGGGGGAAGACGGAAACGATCCCCCGGGTCGGCTCGGACCCGGGTTCGATGCAGGAGACACCGCCGCCGTATTCCGGGGGGGGGGAA
This sequence comes from uncultured Victivallis sp., assembly GCA_944389815.1. Classification (GTDB taxonomy): domain Bacteria; phylum Verrucomicrobiota; class Lentisphaeria; order Victivallales; family Victivallaceae; genus Victivallis. Next base: position 10,316 of record CALXNS010000072.1, read on the forward strand.
GTTCAGCCGAGCGAAACCATGACCAGTCCGATGAGAACCAGTGCGATGCCGGAGAGTTTGACCGGATTGCGGCTTTCCTTGAGGATGAAAATTCCGGCAAGCACTCCGAGCGGAAGACTCAATTGACGGAAAGCCTGAAGGTAACTTACGTTGGTGACGAAGAGCATTGCAATCAGTACCAGCGCATAGGCCGCCGAGGCGAAAAGTCCGCAGATCGAGGGATAAACCGAACGCAGAAACAGTCGGCGGAATTCCGCCTGTTCCCGTTTGTGTTGCCGGACATACGTTCCCAGCCCGATGGAGATCATCGTCTCCACCATGCACAAATACGCCCCCGCCCAGACCAGTTTCGGCGAACTGGAGTGTTCGGCGAGAATCGGCGTTGCCAGACTGTCGACGACGGTGTAACCGGTGGTCCCCACCGCGGCGAGCACGATGAAGAGCAGTGCGGGCGTGCAGTAACTGCGGAGACGGAATTCCGAAAGATGTTTCAACGGCATCAGGAGACACCCGGCGCTGACCACGACCATCCCGGAGAGCGCGAGCGCTCCGGGTCGTGCGCGGCCGAGTCCGAAGAGCAACGTGACGACCGCCACCATCAGCACCGGAAGAGCCCGCGCCAATGGGTACGCCATGGAAATGTCACTCTTGCGATAGGCGTGAAAGAGACCGAGAAAATAGATCACTTCGGAAATGCCGCTTCCGAGCGTCAGCAGCCAGAACCGTCCCGGCAATGCACTCCAGCGGGTGTCGCTGAGCAGAAGAAACGGCAACCACAGGAGAATGGAAGTCATCGAGGCGAGCAGATAAAATGCCGCCGACGGTCGTTTGCTTTTGCTCAGGAAATTCCAACCGGCATGGAGCACCGCGGATACGAGAATCAGAACAAACGCGGTCCAGCTCATGCGAAACACGCCTCCCGGTAGGCCGCAGTCCGTCCGGAGAGCGCCGCAAGCGCCTTGCGCGCCGGTTCGGAAGCGATGCCGCCGCCGAGGAATTCGCGCATCAACTGGCCTTCTTCCACGCAGAATTCGTCATGAACCGGGAAGTAATTTTCCCAGAGAAACGCCGCGTAACGAACGAGTCGATGTGTTCCATAAATTCCCGGCAGCCCGTTGAGGCCGACCTTCTGAACAGCGACGCAGTCGCCGCGCCGGATTGCGTCCCCGAGAACCGGGAAATCCACGCTTTCGGAGAAAACGATCGTGCTGTACCATCCGGCGAGCGCTTCGGTCTCGGTATCTTTTTCGGTGCCGTGCGCGTCGCTCAGACCGACGACGGGGAAACGTCCACCCCGGGCCCACTCTTCGCAGCACCAGGCAAGCTGTTCATTGTTGCTCTGCCACTGATCGGGATAGAAGCCGCCGAGGAGTTCGAACGCGTCAAATTTGCGTCGCCGGAACACTTCGTCGGTGACGGCCGTGTTGATCTCATACACATCCGTCTGCCAGCAGGGGTGACAGAACACCGCAACTCCGCCCGCTTCCCGGATGCGGTCGAACGCCCATTCGCTCGCTGCGGTCATGAAATGGTCGCCGTCGCCGAAAACCTTCTTCAACTCCGCTTCGATGACGGCGACTTCGGCACGGTAACGCGTTTCGTTTTCGCGTGCGAGCGCGTTGATGCTGTGCGAACCGCCGAAATTGATGATGTGCACGTTGTTGTCGGGCAGGTGAACTTCTTCGCCGGGGAAAATTTTCAGATCGACCGGCTGGTCTTTCCAGAACTCCATCGCCTCCAGCGACGGCGCGTATCGATGATGATCGGTCACGGCGATGAAGTCCATCCCCAGCTCCCGGTTGCGTGCGGCGACGTAGGCGGGCGATTCCCGGCCGTCGGAATGGAAACTGTGCATGTGAAAGTCGCCGCGCCACGGACGCAGTTTGAAAAGATCCTCCCGGAGCGAGTAGACGTTGAAACGCAATTTCTCATGTGAACGCAACGCCCAGCTGTCTCCGCCGCGATATCCCGGTTCGGTCAGATCGAGCGTGATGTTGTGTTCCTGTTCGCCGAGGAAGCGTGCGGTGATTTCCAGCGTGCCGTCCGGCAGCAGCCGGAAGGATTCGAGTTCGGAGTGCGCCGGATCCGTACAGGCGCGCGCGGCTTTGCAGTAACTGCCGTCGGTGTGCAGTCCGCTGACGCCGCAGACCGAGACCGCGATCTTATTCTCCGCCGGAAACGCCAGATGGCGGAAACGCGGCCGGATCCGGATGACGGTTGTGGCGTCGGCCGGAACGATTTTCGGGAAAACGTCGTAGTTGGCGCACATTTTTCGTTTCATGCTTTATTGCTCCTTGTTGCTTTCCGCCGTGCCGCGGCTTCGTGAAAATGAAATTGTCATTTCATAAATATGCCCGCATTTTTCCGGAAAACAACCGGAAAAAATCTTTTTTTTGATGTCGGAATCTTACGACATTTTGTGAAAATCTTGCATTTTCCTGGCCGGAATGTTATGGTAAATGAAAATCGAAATTTTGCGACACATCCACAAATCGATCAGGTGCGTGATGAACTGCCTCGAACAACTTCAGAAACTCGGTCTGAACGGGCGTCAGGCCAACGTCTATCTTGCGCTTCTGCAACTCGGTTCCGCTTCCGCCATCGAACTGGCCAAGGCGACCGGTTACAAACATCCGACCGTCTACGACGTGCTCGATTCATTGAAGGCGCGACAGCTCGTTTCCGAAAGCTTTGCCGGCGGCAGGAAGCGTTTCGCCGCCGAGGATCCGGTCAAATGGGAGGAGTTCGAACGCGAACGGCAGCAGACGCTCGATCTTCTGCTGCCGGATCTGAAATCGCTTTACGATGCGCGCGAGAATCGCCCGCGGGTTCGATTCTATCAGGGAGAGGCCGGTGTTCTGGAAATTCACCGACAGCTGCTCAACGCCGCCGACAAACAATATTTTTATTTCGGTTCCGTCCGGGAGATGTTTCAAACCACCGGCGCGGATAAACTTGAGGAGTATTACCGTGAACGCATCCGGCGCGGCGTGCGTTCCTATGCAATCCGGGTGCGTTCCGGCGAGAACGGCATCGATTACATGCAGCCGGGCGAACACAATCTGCGCGAGGTGCGTTATCTGCCGCGCCCGGTTTCCGGGGAGATTGCGGGACTCTATTTGTATGACAACACCGTGGCGATCGTCTCCGCGCTCAAGGAGAATTATTCGATGACCATCGAAAGCAGGGAACTTTTTTCGCTGCTCAAGACGGTCTGGCTCTGCATCTGGGAAATTGCCGAGGTGGGGGGGAGCCCGGAGGGCGGAACGCGGAAAAATGAAGAAGAGCAATAATATAAGCGCTTTCTCCGGTACGACGCCTTGTATTTCCGATTCCTGAGAGTATCTTAAGAAAACAACCGCCGCGGCGGAATATTTCCCGCGCGTGCGATTGCGACGGAGAGATTATCGAACAGCGACGTAAGAAATCAACCTCAGCAATTCCGGAGGAGTGCTTCCGGACGGAGATTCTTCAACATGGCGACAAAAGTTTTCATCGATGGAAAAGCCGGCACGACCGGCCTGCGGATCTATGACCGGCTCCAGAAGCGGAGCGACATTGAACTTCTTACCCTCTCCGACGAGGAGCGCAAAAATACCGGAAAACGGCGGGAAATGCTCAACGGCTGCGACATCGCCTTTCTCTGTCTGCCCGATGACGCCGCCCGCGAGGCGGTCTCGCTGATCGAGAATCCAAATGTCATCGTGCTCGACACGTCGACCGCTCATCGGACGCTCGACGACTGGGCCTACGGATTCCCCGAACTTTCTCCCGCCTTCCGCGCGAAGGTGGAATCTTCCCGGCGCATCGCGGTTCCCGGCTGCCATGCCAGCGGATTCATCGCCCTGGTTCAACCGTTGATTGCGAATGGGTTGATCGCACCGGAACTGCCGCTTTGCTGCCATTCGATCACCGGTTACAGCGGCGGCGGCAAGAAGATGATCGCCGAATACGAGGATCCCGCCCGTTCGGTACTGCTGGATTCTCCGCGTCAGTATGGACTTACGCAGCAGCATAAACATCTTCGCGAAATGGTCAAAATTACCGGAGTGAGCTGTGCGCCGATCTTCTGCCCGATCGTGGCGGATTTCTACAGCGGCATGGCTGTGACCGTGCCGCTTTTCCGGCAACAACTGCTCGGCGGGGCGACCGTCGCGGACGTGCGCGAGGTTTATCGCTCGCTCTACACCGGGCCGATCGTCTCTTATTGTGAAAACGCATCCGAAAACGGTCTTCTTGCCGCGAACGCGCTTGCCGGTTTCGACGCCATGCAGATTACCGTTGAAGGCAACGAGGATCGCATTCTGCTGATCGCCCGTTACGACAATCTCGGCAAGGGCGCTTCCGGCGCAGCGGTCGAATGCATGAATATTGTCATGAAAACGGAACCCGGTCGCGGCCTGGCGCTGTTCTGATTTCCGGAAATCGATTCCGCAGGCGAGGCGATTTTCCGCTGCGGTTCGGCGGGCGGAGGGCAGGGAATATGCGAAAATTCGTCTGGATATTCATTGGAATTTTTCTTGTATGTGCGCCGAAAACGGATGCAGACGGAGTCGGTTTTCCGGTTCCGGTGAATTCTGCGGTGTCGGACAACGGGAGCGGCGATGGAAGCGGTGACAGTTTGTTGGAGTGGAAGGTCGCTTTTCTGCGTTATTCCATTCAGTTGAAACGGGACATCGAGCTGCTCGACAGCGGGCTGGTACAGTTTCAGGCCTATTGTCGGAAGATGATTCAGGAAGCGCGGCATTGTGAGGATGCCGCCCGCCGTTATTATTATTCGATGCTTCAGAATGACCGCTACGACGCATTGAAGATCACGCTCTACGGGGAAAGAATCAACATCATCTCCCATGAATTTGACCGGATGCGCGACACATTCGTCCGAACTTGTGAGCGAGTGAAGGAAAACATGCTCCGTTACGACTCTCTGGCCCGGGAGCAGACGGAACTCCTGCCGGATTTTAAAGATGATGAAACCCGGCGTCTGATTCAGGAAAACATCAATTATATCGAGCATTTCCGGTCGGTGTTTTCTCAATGGGAGGACGCGGAAGCCGGAGTGCTCGACGAGATTGCCGCGGTCGCCGGCGTTCTGAAGGAGATCCGTCAGGATAGCGATGAACGTCAATCCCAGGTGATTTCCAGCATCTTCTTCAACAACGAATCCAATTTCCTTGAGACGGTTCCCAATGCCCGGATTCATATCCGGTACTGGCTCGAGGACGCGTGGAATAATCTGACGGTTCAGGTGTTGCTGCTGAAGGCGGTCACCTGGAAATTTTTTGTGCGCAGCGGCCTTTGTCTGACGGCATTGCTGCTGGCCTGGGCGTTTTTTTACCGTGGTTTTCTCAAAGGAATTCTGGAGCACAAGTTGCCTGATGTGTTTGCCCGGCGCAATCAGTTTCGTTTTTCCATTCTGATGATCTCATTCTGGTTGAGCATATTGCTTGGCACGACGTCGAACAATGGCAGCGATTTGAATATTCTCCGGCAGCTTTCGATCGGATTTCTGCTGTTTTTCACGATGAAGCTGGCGATTGTACTGCGCATGGGGAAAGAGATGCAGAAAAATGTCCATTCATTGTACCGGATAGTGGAGGGGTGTTATTTTATCTGCCTGTTGCTCAGCGTGAATGTAATCTCCTACAAACCGTTGATTGTGTTGTCGACCGTGATAGCCTTTCTGGCATTCTGTCTGGTGGCGTGGCGGATCTGTCGGGGAAATTTTCTGCTGCCGGAACGGATTTTTGCGGTGTGTACTCTCGTGAATTATCTGGCGGCGGCGGTTCTGGGATTTCTGGGGTTTGCGTATGTGAGTTTGACTTTGATGCTCTCCTGGTTCGTATTGGTCGCATTGATGCAGGGATTGCTGGGGGTCAGCCATTTTGCACGTGAACTTGGCGAAGTGGATTCCCGGCACCAGGTGTTTTACCGGATTTTTCATAAGCTGCTTCTGCCGCTCGGATGGATCGGTCTGGTAATTTATATGGTTCAATGGCTTTCTTTCACATTTCATGTCGAACAGAAACTCAATGATGTGCTCGATATGGAAATCGTTCGCCAGAACGTGGTGAGGTTTGACATTCGATCTCTCATGCTGGGATTGCTGGCTGGAGTGCTGCTTTATTTTGCGCTCAGCTCGATCAAATTGCTGCTGCGGACTTATTTCAGTGATTATATGGAATTCGGCATTCTGCCTTCGATCATTATTCTGGGCAATTATCTGGCATGGATGATTTACGTGGTGCTGTTGCTTTTATGGCTTAATGTCGATTATTCCGGCGTGCTGGTTGTGCTCGGCGGCATGAGTATGGGACTCGGATTCGGTTTGAAGGAGATGGTTGAAAATTTTCTCGCCGGATTGACGCTTCTGCTGGGACAGCAGGTGCGGCCGGGAGATATTGTGGAAAATTGCGACACCGGAGTAATCGGCCGGATTCGACAGATTTCCGTGCGTGCCACGACGGTTGAAACTTTTGACGGCGCCATGATGACATATCCGAACGCCCTGGTGATCGGAAAGGAATTCAAGAACTGGACCAGCAACAACACCATGCGGCGCAGTTCGGTGGTGATCAGCGTCGCCTACGGGAGCGATCTTCAGCGGGCAGTGGAGGTGATTCGCGAGGTGCTCAGAAAGACGTCCGGGGTATTCAATCGTCCCGAACCGGAAATTTTGCTGTCCGTATTCAATGCCAGCAGTGTTGATTTTGAAGTGCGTTTCTGGTCGAACGTCCTGCGTGCGGCCGCCTTGCGTTCCGAAGTGCAGCGTGGAGTTTACGATGCGTTTGCCGCAAACGGGATAGAGATGCCCTATCCGCAGCTCGACGTGCATTTTCCGGATGCGGGCAGGGGCGCCGGCGTTACAGACACGTAGCGGAGCCTGCGGCAGACCGGCAAGCGTGGTGACGCCGGAACGCAGAAATACGCCGCCATGACATTTCCCCTTTTCCGGTCAATTCGAACATGGAACGGGGGAGGCGCCGCTTGAAGTTCCTGCGTTCATTCGCATTCTGAATGCTTCCGCGTACCCGGAGCCGAATCCAACCTGTGATGGGAATGGCGCGGGAATGCCGCGCTCCCCTGCGTTGGCGCGGTTTGAACCAATGCGGTGAGGATCACATCTCGGAATGGTGATTGGTGTCGTTCGAGAGCTGCCGCGGTCGTTACGCCGATTCCGGATGGAGCCCCAGACTGAATTTGCACCCATCGTCCGTGTGGAATGTGGAATTTTCAGCATGGATGTCGGCACGCCAGCCGGAGGCTTCCGGCGCATAATCGATCCGGACGTTGCGGAATTCAATTTCATCGGCATGTTTCAATTCGAATGCCGCGTCGGTCGAGGCGTGTCCCCAGGCTCCTTTGAAATCCAGATCCGGTGCGGGGCCGTTTCCCCGGCAGCACAGTCGGACATCGTCGAGCGTGATGTCGTACAATTTCCCAACCCCGTTGCCGCGCAGCATGTTCGACAGCTCCATCGTGCCGCGGACATGTTGAATTACGATGCCGTGAAGCGTTGCGGAGGTGTGCGCATTACCTTCCGGCGCATTGTCGAGCTTGATTTGCAGAAAACGGCGCGCGTGAGTTCGGATGTTGCGGAATTCGACATCGTGGATCTCCGCGCCGATGCAGCTGGTCGGGTCATTGCTCCAGTTGGACACCAGGGAAATCGCCGTGCGGTAGCCGGGAATGATAATATTTTCAAACAGCGCATCATGAATTTCTCCGCAGCCGACGCCGACTCGGATCGCATTGGCGTAATGGCTCTCCAGAATGCAGTTGGTCACGACGATTTCACAGCAGTCGCGTTTTTGTTTCAGACGGCTGTCGTTGCCGCGAAGCGTCAGGGCGTCGTCTCCGGTGGAGATGATGCAGTCCGAAACGGTGACACGACGGCAGCAATCCAGATCAATGCCGTCGTCATTCAATACGCGCGGATCACTTTGAATGTGGAGCCCTCGGATCGTAACTTCTTCACATCCATGAAGAAAACAAGTCCAATACGGAGAATTTTTCAAATTCAGATCCATGATGCGCACATTGTTGCATTCGCAGAGAAACATCATCTGCCCCGGACGTGCAATTCTGCGGTACATCAGTGGACACTCCGGGTCGGTCTCGTTGAGAAAAGCCGGATGGTTCCCGTCAATCGTGCCGCCGCCGCAGAGAACGATGTTGCGACATTCGACGGCGGCGAGCAGATGTCCGCCGGAAGTCACTTCCGCCTTGCTGGCGCTGTTCTGCGGTACGAAATCGGCCGGGTTGTAATCCGCGAGATCCGGGCTGCCCCGCAGAATCGCGCCGGGGGAGAGCTCCAGCCCGCCGTTGCTTCGCAAATACAAGGTGCCGCTCAGATAGACGCCGGGTGGAAAATAAACCATTCCACCTGCGTCGATGGCCGCCTGAATGGCGGCGGTATCCAGAGTCGTTCCGTCGCCCGCAGCGCCGAATTCTTTGACATTCCTCGTCTTCATCGACAATACTCCTTTTCCGTTCCATTATAATATAATGTCCTGATTATATTATACCGGAAAAGGAGCCGATTGTCAATAGATAAAAGTGATTATTAAGATTAATTCCCGGTGCGCGGCGTGAAGAGTTTCATAATCAAGTCATTGCTGCTTAAAGTGCCGACGATCTCGCCCGCATTGTTGCGAACGAGAAGCAATTTGGAATCAAATTCTTCAAGGTGTTCCGCCACTTCCAGTTCGGCCGCATCGATGTCGATGTGGGGCGCCGGGCGGATCAACGTTTTCCAATCGGCGTTTTCCGGAACGAAAAGCAGATGACGGATGTCGAGGATGCCGAGAAATTTCCGCGAATCCGCCGCGGCCCGAACCGGGAAACGTGAGAAAGGATGCGTTTTCGCGGTCTGGATTACCTCCGATCGCGACATGTTTTCGGAAATGCAGATGGTGGAATCAAGCGGTCGCATTAAAGCGCCGATCGTGTTCTGCGCCAGCGCCGGAATGCCGCGCAGCGCCTTCTCCTGGGTGGGGGTGATGTGATCGGCCTCCCGCGCCATTGTGGCCAGTGCGTTGATCTCGTCCAGCGCCGTCGCCGCGGCGGAATCATCCGGCTGATCTTTGCCTTCGAACGGGCGATTGATCCAGTGTACGAGGTGGATCAGCGGACTCAACAGATGGATGGCGACTTTCAACAGCTTCGCCGTCGAGGCGATCACAAAAACATTGAAACGCACCCCTACCGTCTTCGGCAGGATTTCCGTGTATTGAACCATGAAAACCGTGAAGATCAGCGAGAACAGCCAGACATAATCGCTTCCGAATAATTTGTCGAACTGCGCACCTGCAATCGCAGCTCCGAATGTGTGAGCGGTCGTATTCAAGATCAGAATGACCGCGATCGGTTTTTCAATGTCATCTTTGAGTTCGGCACAGATTTTCCCGATTTTCGGCTTCCGCTCCGACAACCGGGCCAGCTTGCCCGGATTCAGGCTCAGAAGAGCGGCTTCCATTACCGAACAGAGGAAGGAAACTCCCATGGCAATTGCAATTGCGGCGATCAGTGTTAACATACAGCTCCTTTGGGTTGGTTGTTGTTTCTTCCGAGTGTCTCCGTCAGGCGACGGCTCAGAATATATCCGACAGCTCCGGCCAGCACATCAGCCGCCAGGCGTGCGAAAAACAATCCTTCCAGCGAATGAAACCACATCGCCACCAGTGAAAACGGTATCATGAAACCGATGATCCGCAATCCGTTCAGCCACGCCGCCACTGCCGGTCGTCCGCAGCCGGTGTAGAAAAATCCGCTGTACCGGTGAATTTCAATTGCCGCAAATCCCCACGGCACGATCCGCATGCACAACGTCATAATCTCCTGTACCTGCGGATCCGCGGAAAAGAACGGCGTAAAATAATGCGCAAAAATTACATAGATGACCGCCATCGTCATCAGGTAGCAAAACGCGAAGCCCATTGAAAAACGGTGACAGTCGCGGATGCGCTGATAGAGTTTCGCACCGTAATTCTGGCTGACCATCGGCATCAGCGACACCCCGAGCGCCATCGGGAAGATAAAGGCGATCATCTCCAGCCTACCTGCGGCAGCCGTCGCCGCCACCGCGATGTCGCCGAATTCAGCGGTGATCCTCGTCAGCACCGCCGAACCGATCGGCATCATCAGCATTCCGAGCGTCGCCGGAACCGCGTAACGGATCATCGTTCGCCACGCACCACGCATCACTCTCCACGGAATTCGTTTAAATTCAAGGAGTTCGTATTTTTTGTAAAGGAGCCAGAGCACTGCAACGGTGCTGGCGCACTGCGAAATAATCGTCGCCAGCGCCGCTCCGCGGATTCCCATTGGAGGAACAATTCCCCAGCCGAAAATGAAAATCGGATCGAGAATCACGTTGAGGATCAACCCCGCCATCATCATTGCACTGGCCGTCTTTGAGGCCCCGCAGGTGATCAGCAGATCGTTTCCGGTCATGGCCAGGGAAGCGGTCAGACAGCCGAAATACCATATATTCATATATCCCCGAACCATCTCCAGCGTATCGCCCCTGGCGCCGAATGCCGCAAAGACATGTTCCCCGGTCAGAATTCCCAGGATGCCCAGTCCAATGGAAAACAGGGTAATCAACAACAATCCGGAGGCGATCAGCCTGGTTGCCTTGATATGTTTGCTCGCTCCAAGTGCCTGCGCGGAAGTGCTCATCACTCCGACGCCGAGGCCGCGGAAAACACAGCCGATCAGCATCACCACCGGAAAGGTGAAGCCCATCGCCGCCAGCGGTTCCGCTCCCGGCAGGCGGCCGACGAAGTAGGTGTCGGCAATATTGTATCCGGACATCGCCAGCGTAGCCGCCAGCATGGCAAAGCCGGTTTTCAACATGGTTCCGCCAATGGAACCGCGGGTATAGACAGCATCTCTTCCAGCCATGACGCACCAGTTAGATTTTTACTTTGTCCCTCAGGGAACAGATCGCTTCGACCGCTTCGAGAAAGCGTACCGTCGGCAATGAACCGAAATCGTCGCACGCCTCGTCGTCTCCCGGCACCGCACGCAAATAGAAATCTTCTTCCCCGTCGATCAACCGCAGCTCCCGGAACGCGCCGTCCACTGTGCCTGCGGTCGTATCGAGTACATAAACGCCGTCATCCGGCCAGTTCTCCACCAGGTCGCGCTTGGAAATGATATCCATCGCCGCCTCGTGCTCGTCCCAGAAGTAAACCTGAATGCGCTCGGCGCGGCCGTCGTTGATTTCCACCGCGGTCACCAGCACCGCATTGGCTTTCATGCGTTTTTCCGCTTCCGCCGCGATCGATTTGACTGTCACCATAAATTATGAAACCTCTCTCTGAAATACTTTGGAATTCCTAATATACCTGCCCGGTTGATTTTTGCAAGAAATTTCACGTTTTTTTTCCGATTTTTTTCTTGTATTTCCTGAAAACTGAGGCTATATTAGGTTTAGATAAAAAAATATCGATGTTTAAATATCGATATAAACATACCGAATTACGCAAAACCGACAATCCCGCAATGCGGGGAAGGAGTTGAATCATGAAGGAAAAGGCAGATAAGAAGCCCGAGAAGGTTGTTCCGGATGCCGCTGAGCTGGCGGCGCAGGAAGAAGCGCTTAACGCCTTGATCGCCAAAGTGAAAGCCGCGCAGATCAAGTTTGCGGAGTACACGCAGGAACAGGTCGATTCGATCTTTGCCGCCGCCGCGCTGGCCGCGAACAACGAACGGATTCCGCTGGCGCAGATGGCGGTTGCCGAGACCGGCATGGGCGTCGTGGAAGACAAGGTCATCAAGACTCATTACGCGGCGGAATATGTCTACAACAAATACCGCCACACCAAAACCTGCGGCATTCTGGAAGAAAACGAAGCCATGGGCATCGCCCGGGTCGCTGAACCGGTGGGCGTCATCGCCGGAATCGTGCCGACGACCAACCCGACTTCGACCGCGATTTTCAAATCGCTTCTGGCGCTGAAGACCCGCAACGGAATCATTTTCAGTCCGCACCCGCGGGCCAAGAAGTGCACGATTGCGGCGGCGCGAGTTGTGCTTGAGGCTGCGGTCAAGGCCGGCGCTCCCGAAGACATCATCGGATGGATCGAGGAACCTTCGGTGGCGATGAGCCAGCATCTCATGAGCCACCCCGACATCGCATTGATTCTCGCCACCGGCGGCCCGGGCATGGTGAAGGCGGCTTATTCGAGCGGCACTCCGGCGGTCGGCGTCGGCCCCGGCAATACCCCGGTGGTCATGGGCGATACGTGCGACGTGAAGACCGCGGTCAGTTCCGTGCTGATGAGCAAGACCTTCGACAACGGCATGATCTGCGCGTCCGAACAGTCGGTCACCGCGGTCGACTGCATTTATGATGAAGTGAAGGCCGAATTCGCCCGCCGCGGCGCCCGGATTCTGACGCCGGAGGAGGCGGAAAAGGTCGGCAACGTCATTCAGATCGACGGGAAACTCAATCCGAAAATCGTCGGTCAGAGCGCCTGGCACATCGCGCAGATGGCCGGAGTGGATGTGCCGAAGGAGACGAAGGTGCTGATCGCTGAAATCGATGGAGTCGGTCCGGAGTATCCGTTCAGCCGGGAGAAATTGTCGCCGTGTCTGGCGCTTTACCGGGCGGCGGACTTCGCCGCGGCGGTCGCGAATGCGAGAAAGCTGCTCGCCTATGGCGGCATGGGGCACACGAGCGTGCTCTACACCAATTCGCAGAATATGGAACGCATCCATTACTTCGGGCACGTGATGATGACGTCCCGGACGCTGGTGAACATGCCTTCCAGCCAGGGCGCGATCGGAGATATTTACAACTTCGCGCTGAATCCGTCACTGACGCTCGGCTGCGGCAGCTGGGGCGGGAATTCGGTCAGCGAAAACGTGGCGCCGAAGCATTTGTTGAACATCAAGGTGATTGCCCGACGGAGGGAGAATATGTTGTGGATGCGGATTCCGAAGAAGGTTTATTTCAAATACGGTTGTCTGACGACCGCGCTCGAAGATCTCCGGGGGCGGAAGAAGGCGTTCATCGTCACGGATAAATTCCTTTATTCGACCGGCATTCTCAACGACCTGCTCCAGAAGCTTGAATCGATGAACATCGCCGCCGACGTCTTCGCCGACGTCGAACCGGATCCGACAATTCAGCTTGCCCGCAAGGGACTGGATCGGATCAACTCCTTCCAGCCGGACATCATCATCGCCGTGGGCGGCGGTTCGCCGATCGACGCGGCGAAGATCATGTGGCTGATGTATGAACATCCCGAGATCAAGTTCGAGGACGTCGCGATGCGGTTCATGGACATCCGCAAGCGTATCGTCGCGCTGCCGGAGCTCGGCGCCAAGGCGACGATGGTCGCAGTGCCGACCACCTCGGGTACCGGTTCGGAAGTAACGCCGTTCGCGGTGATCACCGATGCGGAGACGGGCAACAAATATCCGCTGGCCGACTATGCGTTGACGCCGGATATGGCGATCATCGACACGCAGCTCACGATGAAGATGCCGAAGAAGCTCACGGCGTACAGCGGCATCGACGCGCTGACCCATGCGCTGGAAGCGCGTGTTTCGGTGATGGCCAGCGATTACACCAACTCTCTGGCGATGGAAGCCGCGAAGCTGGTCTTCGAATATCTGCCGCGCTGCTACAACAACGGACCGATGGACGAAGAAGCGCGTGAGCACATGCACAACGCTTCGACGATGGCCGGGATGGCGTTTGCGAATGCCTTCCTCGGACTCTGCCACTCGATGGCGCACAAACTCGGCGGCATGTATCATGTGCCGCACGGTCTGGCCAACGCGATGCTGATCTGCGACATCATCAAATACAACGCGACGGATGTGCCGGTCAAGCAGGGGACGTTCCCGCAGTACAAATATCCGCATGCGAAGGCGTCGTATGCGGCCATGGCCACCTACCTCGGACTCGGCGGCAAAAATGACGACGAAAAGGTCGCCAACCTGATCGCCGCGATCGAAAAACTGAAGGCCGATCTGCAGATTCCGAAGAGCCTGAAGGAGTACGGAATCGACGAGGCCACCTTCCTCGCGCAGCTGGACGAACTGTCGGTCAAGGCGTTCGACGACCAGTGCACGGGAGCGAACCCGCGTTATCCGTTGATTTCGGAAATCCGCGACCTTTACTTGAAGGTTTATTACGGAAAGTAAGAGCGGAAACGCCGGAAAGGCGGCGAATCGGATTTTCTTCCGGTTCGCCGCTTTTTTTTGGGGGGAAATGTTGTTGTCCGGCTTGAAAAAAAAGGTTTTGCCGTGTATTTTGGCTCCGGTATGAATGTTTGGTGAAATCAGAACGTCAGGAGCGGGGCAATGGCGAAGCCGAAAATCGTGGTCTGTCTCGGGAGTTCCTGTTTTGCGCGCGGGAATGAAGAGAACATCCGGGTCGTAGAGGCCTATCTCAATGAAAACTCTTATCAGGACGAAGTGGATGTGGAACTTTCCGGTTCCCTCTGTCAGGGACATTGTGCGGATGGACCGGTGGTGATCGTGAACGATCAGCTTCACACCCGGGTCGATGCCGGAGTGATGCTTGAAATTCTGCGGGAAGCGATTCCGCCCCGCGGGAAATAACTGATACGGGGGGAGGCGGCTGATGAATCTGCATTTTCCGGTTTATACCACAGAAAACATCTGTCACGACTGTTACAAATGCATCCGGCACTGTCCGTGCAAGGCGATCCGCATTGTGGACGGGCGGGCGGGGATCATTCAGGATCTTTGCGTGGCGTGCGGCAATTGCGTGAAGGTCTGCCCGGCGCACGCCAAGAAAATCCGTCCGGATCTTTCACGGGCGCGTTATCTGCTGGCGGGGGGGAAGAAAGTTTACGCTTCGATCGCGCCCTCTTATGTGAGTTATTTCCGCGATGTGCCCGCGGGGGCGCTGGTGGCGGCAATCAAACGGCTCGGATTCGCCGGAGTGAGCGAAACCGCGCTCGGCGCGCAGGTGGTCAGCTCGGAAACGGCGGCGTTTCTGGAAAAGGCCGAACCGGGGATTTATCTTTCGAGCGCCTGTCCGGCGGTGGTTGATTTCGTCCGGAAATATGCGCCGGCCTACGCGGGGAATGTCACGCAGGTTCTTTCCCCGCTTCTCTCCCACGCGAAACTGCTCCGCAAGGAGTACGGCGATGACATCGGCGTGGTGTTTTTCGGTCCCTGCGTCGCCAAGAAGAACGAGGCGGACCGTCATGAGAAACTTCTCGATCTGGCGTTGACGTTTCGTGATCTGGAGGAGTGGTTCACTGCGGAAGGAATTGATCCGCGCATGATCCGGACGGACGAATACGCCCGGATGGAACCGGAGGTCGCGGCGGAAGGCCGGGTTTACGCGATCGAAGGCGGCATGAACGATACGTTGCGCGATACGGGCAATTCGGTGCGCTATCTGGCGGTTTCCGGGTTGCAGAATTTAAGCAAGCTTTTAAGTGAGGATCCCGCATCGGCTCGCGTCGACAACTGCAAGATTTTCATCGAATGTCTCGCTTGTCCGGGCGGTTGCGTCAACGGTCCGGTGATGCCGGTCGAACAGGCCGGAACGCTCAGTTCGATGATTCAGGTTGCGCGCGATTACGACGGCGGCACGAGTATCGGGCGTCCGCGCGAGGTCGCGATCGCCGAGGAGGTGAGTGCCGCGCCGGTTGATGAGGCGGACGTGACCGAGGAGGATATCAAAACCGCGCTGGCTTCGGTCGGGAAATTCACTCCGGCGGATGAGCTCAACTGCGGCGGGTGCGGATATTTCAGCTGCCGCGATTTTGCGCGGGCGCTGCTGGCGGGCAAGGCGGAGATCGAGATGTGCGTGTCGCATCTGCGGCAGCTGGCGCAGAAGAAGAGCAACGCATTGATCCGTTACATTCCTGCCGGGGTGGTGATTGTGGACCGGCATTTGCGAATCGTCGAATGCAACCGGCGTTTCGCGGAGTTGTTCGATGAGGATACGGTTCTCGCGTACGATTCCTGCGGCGGTTTGACTGGTGCTGAGCTGGGGGCGTTTGCGGATTTCAGCGATTTGATGGCTGCGGCGCTGCTGTCGGGCGGCGAAGTGCAGCGCCATAATCAGGTCTGCGGCGACAAAATTTTGAACATCAGCGTATTTACGATAGCCCCGAACCAGAGTGTCGGCGCGATCATTCAGGACGTCACCAGCGTGGAACTTCATCGCGAACAGGTTTCCGAAAAGGCGCGCGCGGTGATCCGCAAGAACATCATCACCGTGCAGAAAATCGCCCGCAATCTCGGCGAGCACATGGCGGAAACCGAAATTCTGCTGCGCGAGGTCGCCGGCAGTTACAGTGAGATCAAGGGAAAACAGTAATGGACATGCCGAACGACGTTTTTGTGGAAATGGAGTGTTTCCAGCTCTGCCACGACGGGGAGAACGTCTGCGGCGACGATTTCCTCTTCGAACGGATCGAAAATGAGAATCGGCATCTTGCGGTGCTCTCCGACGGTCTCGGCAGCGGGATCAAGGCAAATTTGCTCGCGTGCATGACCACGACGATGGCGCTGGAATTCGTTCGTTCGAATATGGATGTGCTGCTTTCGGCGGAGATCATCATGGATACGCTGCCGGTGTGCGAGGTGCGCAAGATCAGTTATGCGACGTTCAGCATTTTCGATCTTCAGATCGGCGGAAAGTCGCGGATCATCGAGATGGACAATCCGCCGTTCATCCATCTGCGCAACGGAAAAGATTTGAAAGTGAGCCGTCAGAGCATGGTTTCGGAACGCTGGCCGGACCGGCGGGTGAATCTGGCGGAAATTTACGCGATTTCCGGCGACCGGCTGATCGCGTTTTCCGACGGGGTGACGCAGGCCGGGCTGGGCCAGGCGCCGAATAAGTTCGGCTGGCGCCGGGAAGGGGCGCTGGAATTCATTCAGCGCAAGGTGGAGGAGGAACCGGAAATTTCCGCGCGGGATCTTTCGCAGGCGGTGGTGATGGAGGCGCGGCGGCACAATAAAAATTGCGCATGCATCGACGACATCAGCTGCATGGTCATCTACCTGCGCCGTCCGCGGCGTCTGCGGTTGCTCACCGGGCCGCCGTTCCGGGCGGATTCGGATGCGGCGTATGCGGATCTGGTGCGGAATTTCGACGGGAAGGTGATTCTCTCCGGCGGTACGACGGCGAACATCGTGTCGCGCGAACTCGGCCGGAAAATCGATATGGACATGAAACTGGTGATGAAAGCCGGTTCATTGCCTCCGCCGGCCCGGATGGAGGGCGTCGATCTGGTGACCGAGGGGATTCTGACCTTGACGGAGGTTGCGCAGCGCCTGGAGGCGGATCCGCCGCTGACGACGCCGGTGCCGCTGGCGGCGCAGGAGATGATTTCGCTCTTCCGCGCGAGCGACGAGATCGAGTTCGTGGTGGGAACGAAGGTCAACGAGGCACATCAGGATCCGAGTCTGCCGGTGGATCTGGAGATTCGGCGGAACATTGTCCGCCGGTTGAAGACGGTGTTGGAGAATAAATACCGCAAGCGGGTACTGCTGCGTTTCTTTTAATGGAAAAGGAAGCGGAGCATTTCAGGAATAAACACATAGGAAATAAAGACCATGAGTGAACCGTGCAAGATGAAAGTGGAGATCTGCCTCGGAACTACCTGTTACGTGCTGGGGTCGTTCCGGCTTTCCGCGCTGGAGGAGCAGTTGCCGCCGGAGCTGGCCGACCGTGTGGAAGTTGCGGGAGCGGCCTGCCTCGGGTTGTGCAAGGACCGGAATTACGGAAAGGCGCCGTTCGTCCGGATCAACGGGAATCGTGTGGTGGACAATGCGACGATCGAGAAAGTTCTCGATGCGCTGAAGGAAGAGTTGGAGAAGTGCAATGAATAATGCCGAACGAACCCGGCGTGAATTGATGATCCGCATGATCCGGGATTTTCTAGATGGCAATCTGGCGGAGACGATTGATCGGATTCCGGTGGAAATGCGTCCCCGGAGTGCGGAACCTGCCCGTTGTTGCGTCTACAAGGATCGGGCGATGCTCAAATATCGTCTGATGGCCCTGATGGGTTTCGGCATGGAAGAGGAGGATGACGAAACTCGTCCGCTGCGTTCCTATCTGGCTGATGCTCTGGCGGGGAAAAACCACACGGCTCCGGTGCTTTCGGTCTGCACGGTCGGCTGCCACGGCTGCGTCGACAGCCACGTGCAGGTTTCCAATGCGTGCGTGGGCTGTTTCGCCCGGCCATGCGTGGCGTCGTGCCCGCGCCAGGCGATTTCGGTGGTGAATCAGCGTTCGACGATCGACCGGAGCAAATGCATCAATTGCGGCAAATGCATGACGGTGTGTCCGTATCATGCGATCATCCGCAATCCGCTGCCGTGCGAGGACGCCTGTCCGGTGGGTGCGATCGGAAAAGACGAAGATGGATTGGTGAAGATCGACTTCGACCGCTGCATTTACTGCGGGAAATGTTTCCGCTCATGTCCGTTCAGCACGATCATGGAGCGTTCGAGCCTGATCAACATTCTTGACGCGCTTCGTGCGCGTCGCCCGGTCACCGCCATGGTGGCGCCGTCGGTGACGGATCAGTTTCCGGGAACGATCGATCAGTTGTTTGCTGCGTTGCGGCTGGCCGGTTTTTCCTCGATCATGGAGGTGGCGCTCGGCGCGGAACTGACTACGCAGCATGAGGCTGCGGAATTTTTCGAACGTATGGCGCGCGGGGATAAATTGATGACCAGCAGCTGCTGTCCGGCGTGGGTGGAGGCGGCGCGGCGGCACATTCCGGAGATCGTGCCGATGGTGTCGTCGACGCCGAGCCCGATGGCTTATGCCGGGCAACTGGCCCGCAAGGCGCATCCGGAGGCGTTGACCGTGTTCATCGGGCCGTGCATCGCCAAGCGGCGCGAGGCGCAGAAGGATCCGAATGTGGATTATGTGATGACCTTCGAAGAGCTGGGGGCGTTGCTGGCGGCGTTGGAGATCGACGTGATTTCGCTGGAGGCGCCGCCTCTGGAAGCGCCGGCGGCATCGTATGCGCGTAATTTTGCGAGGAGTTGTGGGGTGAATCAGGCGATTCTTCAGGAGATCGGCGATTCCAAGCCGGATGCGGAACATCCGGCGATTGATGAGAAATTCATCAATGGTCTTGACCGTAAATCGATGAATCTGCTCAAAATGTACGCCAAAGGCAAACTTCCGGGGAATTTCGTGGAAGTGATGGCCTGTACCGGCGGTTGTGTCGGCGGACCGTGTTCGCTGGCGCGCTAGGCGGAGAAGAGATATTATCCCGGCCGGGTGGATGAATTCCCGGCCGGAGTGAAAAGAAGAACCGCTCCGGGAGGAGAGTCTCCCGCGGGCGGTTCTCTTTTTTTTGTTCGAAGATGCGGTGATTATTCGCCGTCGATTCTGACGTATGTAACGGTTAAATCGCTCAAATCACCGATGTTCCAGCGGGGTTGATTGGGGGCCATGGGGCCGCGGCAGCGCTGGGAGACGGTTTGACCGTTGACCGTGAGAGTTTGTTGTTCGCCGTCGAAGGTGGCGACGACATGGTAATAGCGTCCCGCTTCAATCGGAACTGCCGGGCAGCTGACGTCGGCGAGGCCGCCGCCGGCCTGCGGAATCAGGAACCGGACTGCATCCATGTAGAGATTGTAACGCAATTCGATCGTCCGGGCGCCGGAGAGCGGGCGCAGGAGATAGACTTCGCCGTTGCCGTTGCCGTAGGCCGGCTGGCGGTCGTAGCGGAAAATCAGTTCCAGCGTGACGCGCTGTTTGAACACCAGATCATTGGAATGAATTTGCGCATATCCGCGGTTGCGGTGAATTTTCAATCCATCCGGAGTGATCTCGGCATTTTCGAGGCGCATGTTTTTCGGGATCTCGTCGCCGTTTTTCCAGGCGAAGCGCGATGGGGCGGAAGGCGTTGCCGGCGTCGGCGGAGACGCGAATCCGGTTTCGATTCGAGTTTCCGGGGCGGAATCGCCGCCGGGATCGGCGGAGATTTTTCCCGATTCGGAATCGAATGTTACGCCGGGAATTTCCTGTTGGAGCTCCGCGGGATAATAAGGAATGACGATTTCGTGCCCGTTGAACCGGATCGTGACCGGCGACTGCGCGAGCGGCGCATGGAATCGCCATGTATGATTGTCGTCACCGCAGAGGGCTACGATGAGTTCCGACCGGGGCAGGGGGGTGCCGTTGAAGCTGGAAAAGTAACCGGCCAGTCGTTTCCCGTCGGCGGAACGATAGAAAAAACCTTCCGGTGCGACAGTGTGTTCTCCGATTTGAAACGGCTGCTCGGAAAAATTGGCAATTGCTTCGCCGGAGGCGTAAGAAGTTCGCACGATGCCGTTGTTTTCGTCGCGGGATTCGACCCGGTCGCCGTAGATGTCGCTCCAGATCTCCCGGGCAAGCAGTGCGATGGTGCGGAGAAAACGTTTGTTGCGGTCGTTGAGTCGCGCAGCTTCCACCAGGCCGAATTTCAAATTGAACCCGTTGACGAGCGAATAACTCAATTTCGGGATCGAATCGGAGCTGTCGGCAGAGCCGGCGTTGTGAGGATAAAATTTGACGAATTCATGATCGAGCATCAATGTGACTTCCGGCACGGTGCGAAGAAAGGTTCCGCGCTGCGGATCGAGACGGAATTCCGCAGTCGGCTGCGCAGGGTTCCAATTGGGATGGCCGGCGAATCCCGCCTGATATGGGAGCTGCCAGGCGCCGCCGCCTTCGCTGAGCAGCGGCAGACGGTCGCCGTGTTTCTTCATCATGCGGTAAATTTGTTCATAGAACCGATCCGGTGCCGGGGCGGCGGGGTGGAAGTCATAACGGTTCCCGTATGGACCGATCGCACCGATGACGTTGGTGAAGTAGACATTGGCGCCGAGTCCGCGCCAGGTTTGATAGAACTCTTCCAGCAACGAAAGCACTTCCGGACTTGAAGGCGACACCAGATATCCGGGGAGCGCCCAGCGTGCGGTGCGGACTTTTCCGTCGACCCGGATCATGGCAAGTTTTCTGAGATCGTATTTGCGGTCGACGTCGGTGCCTTCAGCCCAGTAAAAGAAACTGTTGCGCGGCATGAAGAGCGAACCGCGCTGCACGGTTTCTTCGATCAACGCCCGGTACTCCTCCATGGTACCGGATTCCGACCGTGGCGGAAAATAGTTTGGAAACGCATCCCAGCCGTTCGCGCCGGGAGCGGGCGGCCGCATGTAACCCGGGGTGTGGAGAATGAAGACGCCGGGAATTTTTTTCACCAGTTCGGCGAGTTTTTTCATCGGTTCGGTGCTCGGCGCAAGATAGGCGCGGGAGAGGCGGGTGAACGTTTCCGCGTCGAAACGTTCCCGCAGCGGGCGAATGGCGGGAAAGTTTTCGGCCAGATAGCAGTCCGCCCATTGCCGCAGGTCGGGAAACGCCTGAATGCGGGTGGCGACTCCGGTGCGGGATTGATCGGTTTCGGCGAAGACGACGGCGGTGGTGGTGTAGGCGGCATTCTCTTTTTTGTCGCCGGTGATGACGGAGTTGGTTGCAAGGTAGCCCTTATCCGGATTCTGAACGTTGAAGACGGCGGTAAACTGCCGTGTGGTCCGGATCAGGAAACCGTCCCATGCGTCGCACATCGACCACGGGAGATATCCCGGCGCGGCGTATTCGATCCCGTCGGTCGCGAAATCCGGCACGATGACACTGTCTTCTCCGGGCGTCAGGCGGAATGCGAGACCGGGGCATACGGCGAAATCCGTGACCGGATCGGGCGCATGGTTGGTGAATTTCCCCTGAAAGACGACCGCTTCCGGCATCAGGCGGAAGGTGATTTGAACCTCTGCTGCGGGATGGGAATATTCCAGCGTCAACAGGGAATTTTTCTCGTCAAACGACAGGTTTTTCAAGGACGCCTGCGTGGCGTCGAGCTTCATTCCGGCATCTTTCCACGGATCCTGCCAGTAATATCCCCGACCGTGAAGCGGATGATCGTTCGCCTTGCGTGCCGCTTCGTCGAAGAAGGTCAATTCCCAGAGCGCGCCGCCGGTGAAGGGGACGCTCTCCGGAAGCTGAAGTTTGATCAATTTTCCCGCTTCGGGGTCGAGCGTGAGACGGGTTTCTCCGGAGGAAAAGGTTGTCTCTGCGGCGAAAAGCTGTATTGCAGCGGCAGCGAACATTGCAGAAAGGAAGATTCGTTTTTTCATTTTCATTGTCTTTATATCTATAGATTTGATGTTATTACTTGAACCACGCAAAATATTCATACCGGTTGTCGTAATATTCCTGCCATTTGTGATTTTCCACATGACCGTCCACAAATGATGCGTTGGCGCTGTCGAGGTGCCAGCGGGCCATGGTCTGGGTTCCGGGTT
Source organism: uncultured Victivallis sp. (assembly GCA_944389815.1). GTDB lineage: Bacteria > Verrucomicrobiota > Lentisphaeria > Victivallales > Victivallaceae > Victivallis. Next base: position 32,639 of record CALXNS010000072.1, read on the forward strand.
GTTTCCAGTCCGGCCAGCCTTCGGCGGTCAACGGCGGACGGAAGACATTGTTGGTGCAGTCCTCCAGCGGCCGCCACGACGGATAATGCCAGATCGCTTCGGCGAGAACGACCATCCGGTTGGGGCGCTTCATGAAAAGTCCTTTGTTGTAACCATGGGTACCGCCGGCTGTTTTGGGATAGGATATCGGTCCGTCGGTGTTGGCGCCGTAACCGCCGCCGCCCTGCACCCGTTCACGGATCACGCTCGGGCATTGCCAGGCGGTTCCGGGTTGGAATCCGGTGTTGCCGTTGTTTTCATTGCCCCAGTCATACGCCAGCGGCAGATAAAGAACCAGTTTATTGGGCCACCATTGTTTATCGGTCGCGTTCTGATTGGTCAGATGGCCGTTGGCGGCGGGGAAGAAATCGGCGTTGTCGTCGCGGTAGAACTGCACCGCCATCGCCAGTTGCTTGAGGTTGGAAATGCAACTGGTGGTCCGGGCGCGTTCCCGGGCCTGATTCAAGGCCGGAAGCAGCATGGA
>CALXNS010000073.1 GCA_944389815.1 uncultured Victivallis sp.
GATGTGCATGGCAGGGATGCTGGAAAATTATATCGTGATACACGCACATTGGGCGAAAGTGTGTCGGCTGTGGGCGCTTTGTTTATGGTACTCGCGTTCTTTATGATGGCGGGCTTTATTGGCCAGCGCCGCAGAAAACAGGAAATCCCCGGTTCCGGCTCGAGCGGGGAATACCCCTGAATCGACGTGATCCTTTCCTCTCCTGCAAATTTTTCCAGCGCCCGGTTCATGAACTGCAGGAATCCCGGAGCCGTCTCCATGTCGTCCTCCAGCACGATCACCCGATCGTATTCCTCCAGCACCCGCGTCACACCCGAAACCACTGACGCCGCCAACCCCTGATTCCGCTCCGACTCCACGACACGTACCGAACCGAAGCCGGCTATCTCCCGGATCAATTGCCGCACTTCCGCCACCTGAGCCGCATCGGATTCGTTTTTCGCGCCGTCGGAAAATACAATCAAATCACTCTCGGCCGCCTCCGGATTCCCACGCAGAAATTCCAGCGTCCGACGCGTGTGATCCGCTCGACGATAAACGAAAAGAACAATCGGCGCATATTTCATACTCCGGCTCTCCGTCGATCAATATTCCGAACGATCCAGCAGGTCGTTGACCCCGTTGAACACCGCCTCCACATCGCGCGGCAGATCCGCCCCGGAACAACGACGGCGCAAATCCCCGGCACGGTTCGCGGCAATTACCGTATTGATCTCCTCCAGCGGCACAACCAGATTGCGGGTCAGGCGACGCTTGAACAGCAAACCGGCAAGCAGCGCCAGCAACGCAAGAAACACCACTCCCCACGCCCCGGCCATCCCCAGCTGACGAACCGCCGCGGCCGCCTTCACCATCGCCTCGCGGTTGTGCGCGGAAAGATCGCGTATCGCCGTCAGCGTCAGCATGCGCGCCGGTTCCTCCCGGCGCAGCGCCGCCTGGTAATGCAGGGTAATCCGATGAATCGCCTCGGTTTCGCCGGCTTCCGTCACATTCGCCCGCGCCAGATTCAATGCATTCCGAAAACGCCCCTGCAATCCGTCGTCGGCCATGCCGCCGCCCGCTTCGGCCATGACATCAAGCATCTCTTCACAAGCCTCCAGGGAACGATAGTTGCGCAAATTGATCTCCTCCACCGCAGGAGCCATCCGCGTAAAAATACCGATGCAGCCGAGCGCCATCAGCAAATTGATCGCGATAATCAGCCACCCTCCGAGTTGTATCGATTGCACCAGCCGCATCGTTTCACACCCCCCGGGCAAGTTTCTCTATCGCATCGCCGCGCGATACAATCAGCAATTGATCGTCTTCCTGCAACGGTTCCGAAGGCGACGGCTGCAGGATCCGCGGCGGCGTTCCCCGCCGGATCGCGGCGACCAACACCCCGAAACGACGGGGCAGTTCCAGTTGCACCAGCGTTTTGCCAACCATCGACGGTTGAATGCAGATCTCCGTAAGCTGGAAGTCATCCGCAAAACTCGTGTCGGCAATCACATCTCGAAAAAGAATCCGATTCGCAAAACGTTTTCCGAATTCCAGCTCCGGATTAATCACCCAGTGCGCCCCCACCAGCTGCAGGATCCGACGGTGCATCTTGTCGCCCGCACGTGCGATGATCAGCGGCACTCCCATCTGACGGAGCAGCGCCGTACACATGATCGACGCCTCCTTCGAATCGTCTCCGATCGCACAGACCACCGCATCACGCTGTCCGGGATTGAGACGGGCCAGTTCCGTCTCGTCGGTTGCGTCGATCGCAATCGCTTCCGTACAGAACGTGGCGGCTTCCTCCACCAATTCGCGGTCGGAATCCACGGCCAGCACCTCCGCCCCCTTTTCCGACAGCGTCCGGCCCAGCGACATGCCGAATTGCCCCAGACCGATAATCATGACCTGATTCGCCATAAAAGCCATTCCTTCCGTAATTACGTTAACGTCACCTTCGCATCAGGGTAATACGCCGAACTGTAACGGCGCGTGTCGTCGAGCAGCAGAAAGAGCGACATCGGCCCGATTCGCCCGACAAACATCGTCAACATCACGATAATTTTTCCCATTCCGTCCAGATGCGGCGTCGCCCCGATCGACAATCCCACCGTCCCCAGAGCAGAAAACACCTCAAACACCAGCTCCCGCGCGGACAACGGCTGCGTCACCAGCAACATCAGCAACGCCAACATCGCAATCAACCCGGACGCCGCGGCAATCGTCATCGCCCGAATCACAATCCGGCGGGATATCCGACGGCTGGCAACAATAATTTCTCCCCGGTTGCAGATCTCCGACCAGAACGCCAGCACCAGTACCGCGAATGTCGTCGTCCGGATTCCGCCCGCGGTTCCTCCGGGGGAACCGCCGACGAACATTTGAAACACCAGCATCAGAAACGCCGGCATACCAAGGCTGGTCATATCAACGGAATTGAATCCCGCGGTCCGGGCGGAAATCGCCAGAAAACAGGCATTGTTGCATTTCTCCCAGAACGTCAAATCCCGGAAAATGCCGTTCCACTCCAGAATCAGAAAACTTAATCCCCCCAAAACAATCAGCAGCAACGAAGTCATCAAAGCCAGATGCGCCGTCAACGGCACCGGACGCCCGGTCAACCAGCGCGGGATGAGCACACTCGTCGCGGGCGCCAGCCCTCCGAACATCACCAGCAACGCCACCGTCCAGAGAATCACCGGATTGTCCTGATA
>CALXNS010000074.1 GCA_944389815.1 uncultured Victivallis sp.
ACTGCCAGATTTTTTTCTTTCGGATCGTTTTCAACAACATGCACCTACCTCCATTTTTCATTTTCTGCCGTCGGATACCAGATATATACCTGTTTATGGTTATATAATAAATCAGAAAGCCCGGCACATCAAGTATGATACTCTTAAATTTATGGATTTTCAAGGCAAAGATAGCTTTTCCGGCGCAACGGTTCGGTATCAGGGCGGCGTTGTTTGATTTCCCGTGCAGAACAAATATTCTTTCACTTTGCAAGCACAGGTCGAAAGAACGGAGCAGGAATGATACTTAAAGACAAAATGATATGGTGTTTTCTTTGTCACGGCATGAAATGGGACAGTCCGGGACGCCAGCCACCTCGCCCTCCCCGCCTTTTTTTGGCAAACTAAATGCAACTGGTCCGACTCAAGGGGGTGCGTTTACTTTTTCAATTCCCAGAATAACTTTTTCCATTCTTTTTTGCACTCTCCTCTTGACAATCGCGGGCAATTGATTCATAATATATCATGTTAACATAATAACATAACAACTCATGAAGGGCTCTTTCATGCCGACCGTTGCCAAACCCGTCAAATACAGACAGATTTACGAGGAGCTGAGCCACCGCATCCGCTGCGGCGCCCTGAAGCCCGGCGAGCAGCTGCCCTCCACGCAGGAACTGGCCGAATATTACAGCACGTCCATCCTGACTATCCGGCAGGCGATCACCCACCTGACGCGGGATGGCTTCACCACCGCGATTCAAGGCAAGGGAACGTTTGTTTCGGCACATGAGAAGGCCAAGGCGGAAGTTCCGGCCATCCAGTTTTTCAGCGGCTCCTTCCACGGCGACCTCAGCCGCGATCCTTTTGTGGGGCCGCTGCTGCTCAACCTCTGTTCACAGGCGGCCCGTCAAGGGGCCAGCGTCAATGTGACCGTGCTGCCGCCGCATCAGACCCTGAGCGGGTACGTGCGCGAATACGGTGTCACCCCTGCCATGAGGAACGGGACGATTCTCAACCTTTCTTCGGAGCTGCTGCAGACCAACCGTGAAGCCGAGCTGGAACTGCTGCGCCGCGAACGGGTTCCGTATGTGGTGATCCCGCTGGACGACGCCGCGACGGACATTCCGCAGGTACGTTCGGACGGGCGGAACGCCTGGGGGTTCGCCCTCCGCCGGCTGCTCGATTACGGACACCGCGACATCATGCTGCTGCCGGGACACAACTCCTATGCCGACGTGCAGGAAGCCTGCCGCAGTCTCGATCTGCCGGTCACCCCGGAGCGGTTCCAACTGATCACCCCGTGGGAGGAGGAGTCGGGCCGGGCGGCCGCCTGGCGGCTGCTGCAGGGCGGGCCCGACTTCTCCGCCGTGCTGGTGGCGGGCGACCGCGCGACGATGGGAGCGATCCGGGCCATTCAGGAAAGCGGCCGGAGGATTCCCGACGACATCTCGCTCTTTTCCTACGACCGTTATGCCTGGATGGACGCCGCCTCCCCGATGAAGATCACCGGAATGCAGCAGGATATCGATGCGATGGCGCAGGCGCTGCTCCATTTGCTCGAGGAACAGCGCCTGAGCGGCAGCGAAGTTCCCCGCAGTATCTCAATCCCGATGCAGTTCGTCGCCGGCGAAAGCTGTATCCTCAAAGCGGAAAACCTTTAGAATGAACCCAAATACATCGAAAGGAACCATCCCAATGAAAACTTTCCGTCGTTACTCATTTACATTGATTGAGTTGCTGATTGTAATAGCCATCATCGCTATTTTGCTGACCAAGTACCTGAAGTTTTTGTCGAAAGCGCAATGGCATTTTTCAACCCTGGTCACTTTCCTGAAATGGAATCTATTTGTTTACCGCGACTTGCGCCAATGGCTGGGTCAACCATTTACCAAACCACCGGAGCCGGAATCATTTCAACCAGAGTTCGCTTTTTAGGACAGCTGATTTGCAACAAAGGGGGGGCTACTTTTGAGAATTGGTGTGAAATAGATGAAAATGAGGGGGCGTAATCAGAAAATTACGCCATTTTGAAAATTGTTAGGGGAAATTTGCTTTGGAAAGGAAGAATTTTTAAGAAAAAGTCAGAAATACCACAAAACGACTTGACAAAACCTAACATAGAAGGACAGGTGTGGGTCGGAACTATGGAGAAACACTGGGAAGGCATCTTGGGATTCTGGCGGTTCGGCGGTGCGACGAACGCGGCAATGGAAGGATTCAATAACAAGGTACGTACGATGTTGCGCCAGGCATACGGCTATCGGGATGATGAGTATATGATCCTGAAAATATATGATCTGCCAAACCGCAAATTACAGGTGGTCATTTGAGTTCAATTTTTCACAAAGTGCAGAAGAGGCCCATTTTTATTTGCAAATCCTAATAATTCATAACTTCCATATGGAATATGGTGAAATACAAAATGCCCATTCTTATCTGTTTTGTTTCAAAAAGAGTTGCAGCGAGATGTTGACGAATACGTTGAATTTTTTTATAATATGCGACCACATCAGCGATTAGGAATGCAAACTCCGAGTGAAGTTGAACGCAATTTCGCAGTAAAAAATAAAAGAGTATTTTGGACTTTCCAACAAAAAGTCTCCAAAATACCCTTACAGTATCAATTGTGACACAGTGTTGTTATTTGTGTGTTACTATGTTATAATTAGAAAAAGAGAGGGCTCGGAGATTCTCACAAAACAGGGATTGCAGAAATGCCAAAGGATATTCAAAAAAATATTAATACTCTTTATAGTACATTGCTTGTGGAACTGGACCGATTCTCTCGCGGAGAACAGTTCCATTCCATCCGCGAATTGGTCCGGAGACATCATGTTTCCCGCAGAGTCGTCGAAAAGACGCTTGCGCGTCTGGAGGCGGATGGACAGATTGCCATCGAACCGACGGCAGGAATTTACGTCAGCCGGAACCGAGACAAAACAACTCATACAGTTGCCTGCGTCCATTGTGACTGGCCCGCAGAGTACTGGCAGAACCTCGATTCGGCAATTGAAGCGGAACTTCACACACATCCGGGATATTATTTCTCTCGGGCTTTGTTCGAACCCAATTCAGGGCGGGATTATCTGAAACTTCTGAATTCCATCCAGTGCGATGTCATTCTCTTCACATTCCCGATCCACCACTTCACCCAACAGGAAATCGCCTCCATTCTGAGCGTGAAGACACCTATCGTCTTTCTGGAGAACAACCTGCTCTGTGACGGTATCAATGCGATTGATTCCCAGCCGGAAAACTCCGGTATGACCGCGGCAGAGTGCCTCATTCGGAACGGACACAGGAAGCTCGCACTGATTCTCTCCGAACCATGGAGCATCGGGGACGAACGCCGCAACAGCGGTTTCCTGAATTACGCACGCCTCAACGGAATCGAACCGCAGATCATCGACTGCCACGTCGAAGCCGGAGAGGCTTCCTGCTGCAAAGTGTTCGACAGCATCCTGGACTACCTTCAGCGGAACGGCCCGACCTTCACAGGCTGTTTCACGATGAGCGACTATTCCGCGCTCGGAGTCATCAGCGCCATCAAAGAATACGGACTGCGCGTTCCCGACGACATCAGCATCATCGGAGAGGCCGGTATCCCGAGCAGCGCTTTCTTCGATCCGCCTCTGACCACCGTCACTCACGACACGGCAAAACGTGCGAGAATCATCGTCGAAGGCATCTTGGAACTCCTTGCCGGAGGCACCTTCGGCATTCGGACTGTCCCGACAAAACTGATTGAACGCAAATCCGTCAAAAACATAAC
>CALXNS010000075.1 GCA_944389815.1 uncultured Victivallis sp.
GTGGCGTAGGTGTCGAGGGAATCGAAGAGATTGCGGGCGTTGAGCATATTCGGCTGGAGGGTGTTTACGATGTTCTCCGGCTGGAAGCCGAACTGATGATATTGCAATCCGAGGCAGTCGACTTTGCGTCCCTGTTGAAGCAGCGAGCGCACGAGCATCACGATCGGCGTGTAGTTGCCGTGGAGGTCGCGCCAGCAGGCGTAATCGTTGTAGTTGAGCGTCACGCCCTCCGGGAGATATTTGCGGGCGATGTCGAACGCGAACTCCACATGGTTGCGCGGCAGCTGCGGATTGGCCGGATTGAATTCCACCGCCTCATTGACCACATCCCAGTTGTGGATGCGTTCGCCGTACCGTGCGGCGATTTCGCGGACGCGCCGTTCCCAGCGGACGCGCAATTCACGCTCACTTCCCCTGAGCCAGGCGGGGATGAAGGAATGCCACATCAGGGGATGCCCTTTGACCGCGAGGTGATGACGGTCGCAGAATTCCAGCGCTTCGTCGGTATTGGGTCTCCGGTAGCACGGCGGCGAATCGCGGTCGAACCGCGGCGCGCCGTCGACTGGTTCGGTGTCGCTCCAGTAGAAGGGGACGACGGCGAGATTGAAGAGGCGTGAGAAATATTCGTCGTGGGCGGATTGTTTTTCCGGATCTTTGAACTGATTGATCATGAATCCATTGCAGCCGAATTCAAATTCGTGCCGGATCTGTTTGAATTCGATTTCGGCGTCGGGGATTTCATGACCTTCGGCATCCTGAAGTTTCAGCGTCAGGGTTCCTTTGCGGTAAAGTTCCGGGCCGTGCTGAAGGCGGGCTTCCACTTCGGGGTCGTCGGTGATGAGATTTTTGAGGAGTTCATTGGCGATCGACTTCATCATGTTTCCTTTCGATGTGCAGAATTTAGTTGAAGGGTGTTTGTTATTAATAATAACTGAATTTACTGCTTTTGCAACCGAAACGATGATTTTTTATTAAAAATTTAATTATAAATGAAATAATTGAATTGAAAAATTGAAAAAATCATTTAAATTATTCAGTAATGCTGAATTTATAAGGGAGTTTGCTCGATGGCATATGAGACCGTCCATTCCGTGAAGAAGGCGCTGTCGATTCTGGAATTGATCTGCGAGAAAGCGATGGAAAACCAGCCCGTACTGCTGCGCGAGGCGGCGGCGCACGCGGGGATTCCGCCGGCGACGGCGCGCGCATTGCTGCGGACATTGGAGGAGTGCGGTTATGTGCGGCGCACCGGACACGGGCGTTACGAGGAGGGGGTGCGTTCATTGCGGGTTCTGGCCTCGGGTGCGGCGCTGCGGCATCTGCCGGAACTGGCGCGGCCGTTGATGGAGGAGGGATACCGGGAATTCGGCGAAAGTTTCGTTCTGGCCGCACTGCACAACGGCCGGCGGGTGGAATTGCTGCGGATCGGTTCGCCTTCGGAGGCGTCGCCGGAGATGCGTTTTCAGGCCAATGCCGAGTGTTACCGTATGCGGACGTGCCGGGTGATTCTGGCGTGGTACAGCGAGTTGCAGGTGGATTTCTTCGTCGAACATAATGGATTGCCCGGCGTCGATGATTGGCCGGAGTGCGGCGGAACCCGGGACGGACTGGCGGCGGAACTCCTGCGCATCCGCCGTTCGGGGGGGTGCTGCGACCTGGCGGGAGGATTGACGGCGACGGCGGTTCCGGTTCTGAATGAGGCCGAGGAGGTGATTGCGTCGCTCGGCTGTTATTCTCCGGTGTCACGGACCGATCGGGCCCGACAGTTCGGAATTTTCAACATTTTACAGGGGTATGCGGCGCAAATCCGCGGCGGATTGTTGAGAAATCACGGATTTTTCCGGACGGAAATTTGAAATTTTCCGGAAATCATGATACGTTTTCGGCGAAATGGGCAATCGGGGGAGAGAAGTTTCAATGGCTCAGGATGCGAAATATCAGGAAATTTCCAGGGAGATTCGCGAGAAGATTTTGAACGGAGTCTGGCTGCCGGGCAGCCGGATTCCCACGCGCAGTGAATTGATCCGGCATTACGACACGACGATCGCCACTATGCAGAAAGCGATGAATGAACTGCTCAATGACGGCTTCCTGGTCGCGCTGGGCAAAAGCGGCACGTTCGTGACGGAACGCCCCCCGAATATTTCCTCGTATGCGGTGGTTTTTCCCGTCGCTCCGGCCGGGCAGGGGTTGCGGGACTCCCTCTGGTCTCTGGTTGAACAACGGAAGCGCAATCTGGAGGACGCGGAAAATATCCGGCTCAAATTTTATTATCTGGAATTGGACAACGGCAACTGTCCGGAATTCCTCAACCTGGCATCCGACGCCGCGGCCGGTCGGATCGCCGGAGCGATTTTCCCTTATCCGCCCTTGGATTACATGCTCGTCCCGTTGCGGAAACATGCGATTCCCGCCGTGGCGATCACGCGCGACCGGCTGCCGGGGATCAACACCGTATGGGTGGATTTCGGAGGATTTTTCCGTACCGCGTTCGATCTGTTGAAAGAACGCGGCTGCCGCCGCATCGCCGCAGTGACCAATGTGCGTATGCCCTATGATTATATGGAAATGCTGGCGAAATACGCCGAGGAGCGCGGTATGGAACTGCCGCCGGAGTGGCGGCTGGGGATCTCTCTGGAATTCCATCCGGTCGAATGGGGAGGGAATTTGCTGCGGCTGCTCCTGACCCGATCCGGCGGAGCGCGGCCGGACGGACTGGTGATCGGAAACGAAAATCTGCGCGACATCGTTTTCCGGGCGTTGCAGTCACTCCAGCTGCGCCCCGGCGAAGATGTCCACATTGTTCAACATGCCAATTTCCCCGCGCCTCCGGGACCCATGCCGGTGAAACGGGTCGGGTTCGAAGTCGGAACTCTCCTCCATGCATGCGTCTGCGAATTGCAACGCTTCCGCAAAGACGGCGTCATCGGACACGACCGCCTGGTTCCGGCTGTTTCCGAAGCATGAAATTTTATTTGCAAAATATTTGGTTTTTTATTTGATTTTTTCTGATATAGATTGATATTATTATACAATAGATTATAATTTGACGGATTGAATTTTTGGTTTGATGAATCGCAGAACCGGGGCAATTGCGGTGCGCCGGTTTTCCGATAGCCGGGAAGAGAGGGGAGGCGAATCCGGGAAAATGGCGGATTACTTCTTTTCCTTAAGCTGGAGTTTCAAGTCAGGATGGAGAATAAGTGAAAATGTCCGAAAAAATCACGGTTGCCGCGTATTATTTTCCCAATTACCACTTCGACGAGCGTAACGCGCTCACCCATGGGACCGGTTGGAACGAGTGGAAGTTGATGCGGGAGGCGCGCCCGCGTTTTCCGGGACATCATCAGCCCAAAATTCCATTATGGGGCTATGAAAACGAAGCCGATCCGGCGGTGATGGCGCGGAAGATCGATGCCGCCGCCGACCATGGAGTGGATGCATTCATCTTCGACTGGTATTATTACAACGACGGAACGTTTCTGGAGGCGGCGCTGAACGACGGCTTCGCAAAGGCGCCGAACCGGAACCGGATTCGTTACGGGTTGATGTGGGCCAACCACAACTGGGTGGACATTCATCCGATGCCGGCCGATTGTGAGTCGGCGTTGTTGTATCCGGGGGCGGTGACGCGGGAAACTTTCGACCGGATGTGCCGTTACGTCATTGAGCGTCATTTCCGGGATCCCGCCTACTGGCTGATCGACGGGAAGCCGTATTTTTCGATTTATGAAATCTTCCGTCTGGCCGAAGGACTGGGAGGCTGGGGCGCGGTGGCGGAGGCACTGGAGAAGTTCCGCGGAATGGTGCGGGCGGCAGGCTTTCCTGATCTGCATCTCAATGCGGTCATCTGGGGAGTCCGGCTGCTTCCGGGCGAGAAGACGCTCGAAAATCCGACGGAGATCGTGCGGCTGCTTAAATTCGACAGCGTAACCAGTTATGTGTGGATCCATCACGCGCCGCTGAAACAGTTCCCGGTGAGCGAATACGATGAAATTTTCCAGGAAAATCGTGAATACTGGCAGCGGACCGCCATGGAATATCCGGTGCCGTATTATCCGAATGTCACGATGGGCTGGGATTCGTCTCCGCGGACGGTTCAGAGCATTCCCTACGTCAACGTCGGGTATCCGATGATGCCGACGATGAACACCACGCCAGAGAAGTTCCGTCGCGCCCTGGAGTGTGCCCGGCGTTTTCTCGACGACGGCCGCCGCGCCGCCGACCGGATCATCACGATCAACGCCTGGAACGAATGGACCGAGGGCAGCTATCTGGAGCCCGATCTTGAAAATGGTTTTTCGTATCTGGAGGCAATCCGGGCGATGAAGGCTTGATTTTCCGGGAAAGCGGAGTATTTTATACAATATGTGGAAACGGATGAACATCTCTGGAACGGCGGCCGCGTTGACGGCTGTGATGGTGTTTTCGGCCGGATGCGGTCGGAATCACCCGGCTCCGCCTATGGAGCGGAGCGAACTGGTGCTTCGTTTTTTCAAAAGCATGGAGTCCGGAGATGCCGTTGCGGCATCTGAACAGGGCATGAAACTGCGCGCGATGGATTCCGGAAACGAATATTTGCTGCAATTGATTGCGATCCAGCAGAGCAACTCCTATCTGAAACGTGCGCAGGAATCGTTGAATAACGGTGATGCAGACGGCGCGTTGCAGATTCTTGAGGAGGGAATCCGTGCATATCCGATGAATGGGACGCTCAAGCAGGCCCGGCGTGAGGTGCGCGGCTTGCGGAACGTCCCGGCGTTGCTGGCGCATCTTCGCCAGGCGCGTGGAGGCGGCGCCGCGGCGATGCAGGCCGCCTTGAATGCGGCGGAGACGGGACTGCCGACCCGGTTGACGCCCGCAATTGAGGAATATTTGCGTAAATATCGTGAAGAAGCGGCGGCGAAGGCCGCTGCCGAACAGCAAATTCCCGCTTCTCCTGCGGAACCCGCGCTTCCAGAGGCTGCCGGAACGGAAATGGCAGCGGGAGCTTGACGTTGAAGCAAATGTATCGACTCGGAGTCGGCTTCTGGGTTGTATTCTTTTTATTTCTTTCGTTTTCCGGCGAAACAGCGGAGGGGAAGAAGGACGTTTTCCCCGAAATCGTTGCCGAGTTCGGCGAGATGAAATTCCGTTGTGATGATGTTCTTTCAAAACTGCGTGCCCGCGGGCATATTTCTGCGGAATCCACTCCGGAAGAGAAGGCGTTGTGGATCCGGCGGGAAGTCAGTGAACAAGTCTGGCGGTTTCTGATTGAAAAAATGCTTGCCGAAGGCGGCGTTACGCCGAATAAATCCGGAGCGCTTGCCTATCTGGAGCGGTTGGATGCCGCATTGCCCGGGGAAGGGCTTCCCGGAATTCCGAAGTCGGAATTTGCTTCACGTGCGGCGGATGCGGATTTGCAACTCAAGGCCGCGCTGTATGATTATTTTCGAATCCGGGAACCGGAAGCGCTTCACGTGAGCGAGCGGGAGATTGCACTGCTTTATCAACGGGAACGGGAACGTTTTCTGCTTCCCGCGCAGATGGGAATCGGCGTCATCGAGCTTCCGCGTTCCGCCGGGCGAGAGAAGGCGGAGGCGGTGCGGTCACGCCTGCTTCAGGGGGAGAACTTTTTCCGGGTCGCCGCGGAAGTGAATCCGGACGGTGTGAAAAGTTCTTCTGAAGAAGTTCTGGAATTGCTTCATGATGTTGCTCCGGGAATCGCAGCCGGAAACATTGCGCCGGTTTTCGGCAATGATGAGTACTGGTTCGTCGTGCGGGTCAGCGAAAAGACTCCTGTGCGGGTGATTTCGCTGGAGGAGGCGGCGCCTTATCTGCGCGAGGAAATCGCCGCGGCCAAAGCCGGGCGCGCTCTGGAGCGAAAATTGCGCGACATGCTTGCAAAACAGCCCATCGTCTTCCATTTGAACGGCTTCTGAATCAAGCTCACTTCGACGCTTTTTATGCCGGAGAACTTTTTTGCAGAGAAAATTGTATTTTTTTTAAATACAGACTTGTTTTTTGAATGACTTTGTGTCATAATATAACTGTAATTAAAAAAAATACACATAGAAAGTTTTTCCGTAGATGGATGCTGCGAATATGCGATTGGGCCGTGCGGATCAGTTGACTGCGTTGCTGAAGGAGCGCTGTGTGCTGCTGCCCGCGGGGGAGCGTTTTCTGAGTGTACGGCAGATCATGGCGGAATACAATGTCAGCCAGATCACGGTCAAGCAGGCACTCGATCGTCTGTGCAGCGCGGGGATGCTCGCCGCCCGGGAACGGAGTGGATATTATATTCGTCCGATGTCGGGGCGGAAGGTGGCGGTCATCATGCCGCATGCGGTGGACGGGCGGCTGAGCGGAAGTTTTCATGAACAGTACGAGTCGGTTATCGGGGCGCTGAAGGAGGCGGGCCTGGAGTCCGAGAGCGTATTTTATACGGGAGACAATGCGGAAGCGCTGCTGCTTTTGAATGAGATCCGGGCTGACGCGGTTTTTCTGATCCCCTTTCGCGCAGATGATTTTTCTGCGCCGCTGCTCAATCGGCTTATGGCGCATCCGACGCCGGTCTTTCTGTTGTTCGCATCGCCGAAGTCGACCAACTGCCGGTTTGCCGACGGGGCGAATGAATTTGCCGGGACGCTGGCGGCGTCACATCTGCTGATCAACGGTCATCGCAAACTGGCGGTGATGGTTTCCGAACCGAAGCTCTCCATTGTAAGGGAACGTGTGGATGGATTTCTGAAAACGGCGTCGGCGTTTCATGTGCCGGTCGAAGTGCTGGATCCGGAGATTGCTTCCGGAGAGAATTCACCGGAAAAGAGCCGCCGCTTTTTTGTCGAATATCTTCAGCAGCATCACGGGTGCCTGAAGTTCAGTGCCATGTTCGTGATCTCCAGTGACCCGGCCAATGAAATCCTGCACGTTGCACTGGAGCATCAGGTGAGAGTTCCGGAAGATTTGAGTTTGATTACCCTCGGACGGCCGGACAAAGGGAAATACAATTTAACCACCATCGATACGAGGCGCCATGAAATTGCCCGGGCAGGGGTTCGGTTGCTGCACGATTATTTCGCCCGGACACCGGATGCGCCGATGCATATTATCGTTACACCGGAAATTCACGACGGAAAAACCGTCCTCGATTTGAATGCATGGAAGAGTTCCGGCTCCGGGAGTGATCTTTTGAACCGGACACGGAAGAATGGAGAACGGTCTGACATCGGAGAAGAACCGTTGCACGTCGCCCGATGAGATGGATGCCGGAAAACAGGAAAAGTTTTTTCCAAAACCCTCAACATAAAAACGGAAGGTTGGATTATGACACAGAGAATGAGATGTCACGTGGGAAACGGTTTTACATTGATTGAACTTCTGGTAGTTATTGCGATCATCGCCATTCTTGCTTCGATGCTGCTTCCCGCGTTGAACAAGGCACGCGACAAAGCCATGCAGACGGAGTGTACCAATAACGCGAAATCAGTGATGCAGGTGATGCAGCTTTACGCCGGGGACAATCAGGACAACATGGTCGTACTCAGTGCGAACAACACGTTCGCGGAAATTCTGATGGGCGTTGAACTGGAAGGCGAGCCGAATTACGGTTATACTGAAGTTGCCGGCTGGTCGTCGTATCTGGCACCGAGCTTCAAGCAGAAATTCGTCTGCACCCGTTCGGAATCCTACCGGAATAAGAAGATTGATGAATGGCAGACGAATGGTTTATATTACGGCGGCTGGGATAATACCTACAAAACGCAGAAGGAAATTTACGGCGATTTTCAGGTCTGGGTCGACAGCACGAATGTGTTTTACAAGGTCAGCCGGGCGAAACGCCCATCAGTGTTGCATGTCTATGCCGATACTGCTCAATATAAACAGAATGCATGGACGTCTCTGCCGCGCTGCACGCCGAAATGGCGCTGCGATTCGCTCGACAGCGTGGGCGGTATCTGGCTGTCACATGACGGGAGAAGCAATGTCGCATTTCTCGACGGACATTGCGACGCCCTCGATAAGGTGGAGTTGCGTACCGGAGACATGCAGGTGAAGAAAATGGTCTCTCCGGAACTGGGGCAGCTGAATCTTTAATTTCCGGAGAAGTGATGAAGAATATTTACGATCGGATTTTGTTGTTGGCTCTGTTCTGTTTTGCTGTATGCGTGACGGCGACGGCCGGCGCGTCGTCGGAAGGTTCGCCGTCACCGTGGGGAATCGCCGCACACCCACTCAGCCAGAAGGAGAGTGAGAACCGGGACCGGCAGCAGCGGATGATGACGGAGGCCGGAATTACCGCGTTGCGGACGGATATGGGGTTTTCACGGATCGCGAAGAAAAAGGGAGAATATGATTTCTCCGCGCATGACGAACTCCTTGAGCGCATGGAAGAAGACGGCATGGAACTCATTCCGATTCTTCAGGGGTTCGACTGGGAGGTGGAGAAGGTGCGGCGCGACGTGGTGCCGCTTCATAAACATCCCGAAGAATGGCGCGCCTTCGTGCGCGCCGCCGGAGAACATTACCGCGGTCGTATTCGCGTCTGGGAGATCTGGAATGAACAGGACGGCGGTTTCTGGAAACCGAATCCGAATGCAGCTGAATATGTTCCGCTGTTGAAGATCGCCTACGAGGAACTCAAGAAAATCGATCCTGATAATCAGGTGATGGTCGGTGGACTCTGCGGTTGGAGCGCGGGGTATCTGCGCGACATGTATGTTGCGGGAGCCGGCGGATATTTCGACATGATTGCCGTGCATCCGTATTTATGGGGGCCGGATCAGAGTCGTTTTCAACGTACACAGATGGCGGAGTTCAGGAAGGTGATGGCGGAACACGGTGATGAGGGGAAACCCGTCTGGATTACCGAATGCGGTGCGTCTTCGAACCGTTCGAACCTGATCGCCCAGCAGCCGGATGTATTTCTCAAGGCACTTGAGTATACCATGAAGACCATCGGTCGTTCCATGCCGGAGAAAGTGCGGATCGCTGCGCCGGTTTCTCAGGAATATCCGTTGCGCGACTTCGAAACGAGCCGTTCCTGGCTGCCGGGAGTGGAAGTGGTGCCGATTACACCGGAAGAGCTTGCTGCCGCAACGCCGGAAGAGGTACCGTTCATGCTCGGGTGTGAACATGTCACCATAGAGGAACCGTATTTCAAACCGATGCTCGACTACGTGGCGCGTGGTGGAGTGCTGCTGGCATTCGGCGACGTGCCGCTCTACAATCTGCGCAATTGCAATGCCAACGGCAACTGGGTTACACGGGGTGCCGCAAATGA
Source organism: uncultured Victivallis sp. (assembly GCA_944389815.1). Classification (GTDB taxonomy): domain Bacteria; phylum Verrucomicrobiota; class Lentisphaeria; order Victivallales; family Victivallaceae; genus Victivallis. The sequence continues at coordinate 9,263 of CALXNS010000075.1, forward strand.
GTTGCATCCGGCTTTTCGGATCGGATTCGAGGCCTGGTGGACGAAGAAGGGAATTCCGGAACGCACCAGCAGTGTTCAGACGCTGCCGGCGGGACGTGAAGCGGGAATTGTTGAATTGAAAGATGTGTATGTGACGAGGTTTCTTTCGCCGAAAAATTTGAAGCCGGAAGATCGTTACATACCTCTGGTCCGCGCCTGTGATGGAGACGGAAACGAGGTCGGCGATGGAATGGCGCTCTACACGTTTGCCGATTGGAAGGGGGCCGTTCTCGGTTGCACACTGCAATTTGCCGGGGGGGTGACTGAAGCGGAACAGGCGAATTTATTGCAGCGGGTTTATCTCTCTTACCTGGCTTCCGGGGTGGAGAGGATTTTCTTCTACGATTTCCACAGTGACGGTCCGCACCCCTACGAAAAGGAGAATAATTTTGGAATCGTCCGCTGGGAATATCAACCCAAGGCCGCCTACTTCGCCTATCAGGAGATGACGCGGGCGCTGGGATGCGCGCCGCGATTCGTCGAGCGGATCGCCGGTACGCCGCCGGATGTCTGGGCGCTGCTCTTCGAGCGGGAGGACGGCTCCCGGGTGCTGGCGCTCTGGAATGCCGGGCGGGAGACGGATTACGTTCTTTCCCGGGGCGGCCGCACGCTGAAACCGACTACGGAGGTGCAGTTCATTCCGGAATAATTCTCCATGCCCGTCGCGGGAGGAACTGATTATTGCGGAAACTCCGGTTCTGGTTATTGACGGAATCGGAGTTTTTTCATGCCTGTCTCCATTGAAGCGAAGAAAAAATCCTGCGTTGAAGCGCTTGCAAATACCGAGTTTGCGCGTTATACTATTTTCCGGCTGAAAGAAATTGCGCGGGATCACCCGCCGGGACGGCCGGCCGGCCATTGCTTCGGCTGTTCTCAGGAACGGACAATCATCAATTCTCTGATGCACGATAAGGAGGTGTACGGCATGAGGCGGAGTAGTTTTGCGGGGATTTTTCTCGCCGGTTTGCTGGCGATTTCTCTGGCGGGTGCGGAATTCGATCCGGTGCTGGAGAAGCGCGCGGAACTCTGGAACATTTCCGGCGAATCTCTGGTGAATGCATATCCCGGGATTTTCCAATGGGTGGATGTGAAGAAGAGCTCCCTGCGGTTCAATCGGGTCACCCGCGGGACGGAGCTCTCTCTTTTCGGGCATCAGATCGAGGAGCTGGTTTGCGAATTCAATGACGGAAAACTGAGCGGAATGGACATTTCGTTCTACAACCGGGGCGACGCCGGCGCCTGGGATATAAAACGCTTCAACACCGTCTTGAACGATATTAATACGAAGGTCGGCCAATATCTGGGCAGTGAGAGCCGGCCGTCGCGTCAGAGTTCGCTCATGGACGAGGGACGGGTCTTCGCCTACACCTGGCGGATGCCGGATTGTGATCTGATGCTGCGCTGGAGCATTACGAACCGGAAGGAACCGGAATACATCTTCGTTGAACTCTATCCGCCCGGCGGAGCGCCGAAACATCTGCGCAGCGGCATGAAGGTGCAGGTGCCGGTCGCCGATTTGAAGCAGAATATTCAGATGGATTCCAACGGCGCTTTTTTTCTTGACATTCCGATGGTCGATCAGGGAGCCAAAGGATATTGCGTCGCCGCGACGGTCGCGCGAGTGCTTAAATATTACGGCGCCGACGTCGATCAGCACCTGATTGCGCAGTTGGCGAAGTCAGACGCCGATCGCGGAACCAACATCAATCAGACGATCGAAAGTCTGGAGAAAACTCAGAGTCGGCTCGGCATCCGGGTGCGATCCTATTACACCTACGAGATCAACACCTGGAAGGATATCATGAAGATGATCAAGGATTACAACCGCGTCGCGAAGCGCAATGATGTCGAAGAGGTCGATGAAGATGATTTCATTTTGAAGATCAACGGTCGCAGATACCTGAATTTCCGGGATCTGATGAATAGTTTCGATTTTGATACCTTCTGTAAGTTCCGTTCGCAGGACAGGCGGGGCAAGGAAAATTTTTTCGAACAGGTCCGCGAAAGCATCGACGAAGGCCTGCCTCTCTGCTGGTCAACCTTCATTCTGCCCGGCCAGGACGAGGCAAATTCGGAATTCGGTCTCCACATGCGGATCATCAACGGGTACAATCCGACGACCCGGGAGATTGTTTATTCCGATTCCTGGGGCGCCGGTCATGAGAAGAAAACCATGTCCAACGATGCCGCCTGGGGAATCACGATCAATCTCTTCGGACTGGTTCCGCGCAACCGCCGGACGGTTCGTTAACCCCGGGCGGTAAGGCTAGAGAGAGACCTTGTTCCGGTTCGGAGGGGAAAATGCCCGAACGCAGCAGTCGTAGGGGAGGTGAGGGCGGACGGAGTCCGGAATGCCGGAATGCCGGAATGCTCTGTATAAACAGATAAATAAAAAACGCTCCATGTCACTCTTGACATGGAGCGTTTTTTATTTGCACGGCGGAGTTGGAAAACTCCGCCGGATTGTTGAAATTAATGATGTTTTCCGCTGAAAAAACGATTCGTCGCTTCCGCCATCCTCTGGAAGGCCGCGTAGAGGCACGGAATGAACATCATTCCAATGAAGGATGCCACCAGCATGCCCCAGAAGGTCGTAATGCCGATCGCCTGCCGGCTGCCGGCACCCGCGCCGGTGGCGAACACCATCGGGAACACGCCGATCACGAAGGAGAGCGCAGTCATCATCACCGAACGGAACCGGAGACGCATTCCGTTCAGCGCCGCATCGGTAATCGATTTTCCGGCATCGCGCTCCTGCTTGGAATATTCCGCCATCAGGATGGCGCTCTTCGCGGTCAATCCGACCAGCATCAGCAAGCCGAGCTGACAGTAGATGTTCAAATTCATCTTGAAGTAGAGCAGCGCCAGCAATCCGCCGAGGGTCGCCGTTCCGACCGGCAGAATAGCCGAAAGCGGCATCGTCCAGCTTTCGTACTGCGCCACGAGGAACAAATACGCGAAGGTCAGCGCCAGAAGCAGCAGGAAGAGAATCTGCCCTTCATTCTGGCTTTCCTGATAACTCATATCCGTCCAGCTGATCTGATAATCGCTGGAGAACTCCTTGTCCACAATCTCCTGTACCAGATCCATCAGTTCTCCCGAGCTGAAGAATTCAATCCCCTGGGTGTTCACATTCGCCGACGGGAACATGTTGAAGCGTTCCGTCTGGCGCGGACCGAGGGTCCAGCCGACCGTGGCAAGCGCATCGAGCGGTACCTGGGCGCCGGTGGTGCTCGGAACGTAGAGCTGGCTGATGGTATTGAGATTGCGACGGAAATCGTCCGAAGACTGCATCTTGACCTTGTAGGTTTTGCCGTATTTGTTGAAGTCGTTGATGTAGATCGAGCCGAGCTGACTTTGCAGCGTCGTGAAAATCGAACTGATCGGCACTTTCAACGCTTCGGCCTTGTCACGGTCGATTTCGAGATTCAACATCGGCGTGTTGGCGTCAAACGAGGTGAAGGCGTAGATCGTCTTTTTCGTCTGCATGATTTTTCCGAGCAGATTCTGGGTCGCCTGTGACAATTCCTGCGAAGTTTGATCGCCGGTCGCCTGGAATGCGAACGATACTCCGCCCGTGGCTCCGAGTCCCGGAATTGCCGGAGGC
>CALXNS010000076.1 GCA_944389815.1 uncultured Victivallis sp.
GCGGTTGGAAATTCTCCCGCACCGGAGGCGTCAAAACTCCGTTCCCCGAACTCCCAGGCGATTCCTTCGGTCGACGGGCGGATCTCATCGTATTGACGGAATAGCAGCGCGGTGATCCGTTCCGCCATCTGGGAGAGGGAATCCTGCGAGATGTCGAAGCGGTTGATCGGCAGTTCGTGCCGCACCCCCTGATCGTTGTGGCTCCAGGCGAACCGGAAGATTCCGTCCCAGTCCTGAAATGCGGCGTATGCGCCGAGGATCGGTCCGGATTCCGCCCGGTAGCGATTGGGGAAAACATAATTGATCTCAGTGATGGTGAATGGTTTGCCGAAAATGCGCGACGGCATGATCGTGCGGGGGTTCCAGATCGCCGAACGCAAAGCGCTCATCTGATTGTGGAACATCGGCATTCCCCAGTTGTTGCCGGGCTGGAAATTGGGGTGATCCCAGTATTGATGATTGTCGACCCAGTCGAGCGTGTTGCGAATGGTGGCGAGCACGGCATTCTGCTGGAAGTTTACGTCGGTGATCAGGCCTTTGTAACCGAGGTCGCCTTTTACGTATGCGGCCAGCTCGCCGAGGACGCGGCAATTCAAGTCGGCGAGAAAATAATTCCGGTTCGCGGGGGTGTCCTGCAGATTTTTCTCCGTGAGGAATTCCCGGCATTCTTCAAGATAAAGATTTTCCGGCAGTTTCAACGTATGGGTTTCGTTGAGCAGCGAGACGCCGAAAAGCGCGGGATCCTCTCCCCAGGTCATGCCGGTGTAGGGATTGCGGTGCGTCAACAGCGCCCGGACGAATTTTTTCCAGTTGTCGCGCGCCTCTTCGGAAAGAAATATCGCCTGCTTGAGCGCGAAACCCTGACGGTTCGGGTACGACATCAGTTCCCCGGGGCGCAGATAGCGACTGCAATATAAATCCAGCGTAAGATAAATGCCACGTTTTTTCATGCAGGCGAAGAGATAATCCAGTTTATCGAGCATTTCCGGAATCAGTTCTCCGGAGTCGCTCCAGAGCGCATTGTCGTAATGGTGAATCCGTACTGCGTTGTATCCGATCTTCGCCAGTTCGTCTGCGAGACGTTCCGCATCGGCCTTCTCCAGATAAATCGCGCTGAAACATAAATTCGGGCCGAAGAAGCGAATCCGGCGCGCCGGATCATTTTCCGTAACAAAGTGACCGTTTTCATCGATTACGATTCGTCCATACTTTCCCGCCGGAGCGTCGTTCCACGCGGAGAAGTCCAGAGCCGATCCCGGCGCGGCAGACTTGTAAGGTTCCAGCTTCGCCCAGCGTTCGCCTTCGGCCATGAAAAAGACGCTCTCGGCGGCATCGGGAGCGAAACCGCCGGCACTGAGGGTGGCGCCGGGAATGCGCCATTCCCCTGTGCCGGCATTGGCAAAACGCAGCATGACCGGCGTTTTGTCGCCGAGGTCGAAGGCGCTGAAATAAAATCCGCCCATGGTGCGGTTGTCGGCCAGAACCGCCGCACCGTTTTTCAAACGGGGGATCGGTGTGGCGCTGGAGAAATCAATTCCTTCGGTCAGCGTGATTTTTTTTTCGGAACCGTCGGCGAAGACGGCGGTGATCTCCGGCATCGCCCCGGAGTCGGCGTTGTGTATGAGATAGAGCGTGTTGCCCGCATCGGCTGGAACTGTGATTTCCGCCGGCGTATCACTGACGACCAGTGCGGCGTTCGATTGATTCTTCACGTCAGGAAGAAGGAATTTCACCGCACCGAGGGTCATTTCGCCGCCGCGGACTCCGGTCGGGCGAATCAGTTGCGCGGCGTCTTCTCCGGTTCGCGAGGCGGGCGTTCCGCTCAGCTCGAGCGCGGCGCTCGCGATCGGCGTGACGGAGATTTCCACTTCCAGCTTCGTGTTTTTTATGTTGCCGGATGTGGGCGAGAAACAGAGCCGCAGACCGAAACTCGGCACCTGATGAGGACGTTCGTCCTGAAGCGCAACCATGAAATTCCCCGTGATGGTGATGCGGTGACCGCCGCGGGCAAGTTCGAGTTTTCGGACATTGTAGAACGGTTCTTTCCGGTTGGTGATTTTGAAGGTTCGGTCATTGACGCGCATCTCCTTGTTGTCGAATTCCCCCGCCGGCAGCGTGAAGTTGAGCGAAATGCTGCGGCATTCGATCCCGGGTTCGCTGGAGAGGGTCATCGAATAGGAGACTGTCGTTCCGGAAAGCTCTCGAACCCACTCGTGGAACCGGAACCCCGCCGTCTCCCGGACCGGAATGACGCCCTGATGTTCGTACACCTTCTCGGACGGTACCGGATAGCCTGGTTCATTCCAGACATCTTTCACCATCTGATGCGAGAGGTTCCAGGAACGGTCGAAAATGTAAACCTGCGCAGTCAATCCGGCGATCTTGAGAGAACCGTTTTCATTGACGATAATCCCCGGCGGCATTGCGCCGGCCGCAACCGCCGCCAGCAGTGCGGCGAAAAAACTCCATTTTTTGAACATGATAAATGATCTCCTGTCAAATCACTGTATGTATGACTTCATCTGCGATTGCGGTCGAGTTCCCGCCACATGTCCCGGAACTCCCACCAGCGCCAGTCCACAAGAGTTGTCGTAGTCTGAAACTTCACCGCGCCATCCTGATAGAGCACGGTCAAGCCGGGCGGAGAGGCGTGGCGTCGCGGAGAGGTCGTGCCGAATCCCGGATAATCCATCGCCAGCGGCAGATTGGATTTCGTCGGACGATATCCGATGCCGGAGTAGGCTTTGGAGGGGAAATCGCTTTTGTAGGTGGTGTCAAGATCATACGGAACAAAACTGTAACAGCTTTCCAGATAACGCGATCCGATGCTGGTATCTGCCAGACGCATATCTTTGACGCTGCCGTAGGAGCCGACCTCTTCCCAGCTGGATTTTCCGCCTAAGAGGTTGTTCTCCAGCGGGCACTGGTAAATCATCGCGTTCGGCGTGTAACCGAGTTGATAAAGCCGCCCCATGCCGTAATAGAGGTTCCACGCATGAAAACGGCTGGATTCCAGAATGGCGTAATCAGAACTTTTTGCCTGAGGATTGCTGGGAACGTTGTCGGTCCAGTAGGGGGTCATGAATCCATTGGAGTCATCGATATAACCGAGCGTTCCCTGACCGATCTGCTTGAGATTGTTGACGCACTGTGCGCTTTTGGCCTTGTTCCGCGCCTGATTGAGCGCGGGCAGCAGCATCGAGGCGAGGATGGCGATGATCGCAATTACGATAAGCAATTCGATCAATGTGAATCGTGATGAGCGTTTCATGGGATTGATCCTTTCCTTACAGATGAGACGATGAAATAATCGGAGAACTTTCACGAATCAGCAGCAGCGGCTGGATTGTTTGAATGGTATGCGGCGCATCGGGTCTGGCGAGACGTAATGCGAGCATTTCCAGTGCGGCGTGAATCTGTTCGGAGATCGGTTGGCTGATGGCGGTGATGCCCATTTTCAAAATACGCCGGACGAGAGCATAATCATCGTACATGCCGATGGCGACATCTTCTGGAATGCGGAGTCGATGGTTCCGCAGCACCTGAACCGCGCCCACCGTGGCCCAGTCGCCCTGAATGAGCAATGCATCGAAGGTCTGTTGTTCCGCGAGCAGCCGTTCGACGGTTTCGGCGGAGTCGTCATCGCGCTGCGACCGCACCTCATAATGACGGCGCTGCAGCGGAGCGGTAAGTTGAAATTCATCGAGTGCCTGAAAGAACCCCTTGAGTTTCTCCCGGTTGATTGCTTCATCGAGCGGGCCGTGCAGGAAGACCAGATTGCGCCGTCCACGTTCGAGCATGTGGCGGGTGAGGGCGTATACCCCGCCGTAATTGTCGATTGTCGCATAGGAGGCCTTCACCTCTCTTTCCGGCGGCTGGAGCGCGACATAACAGTGCCCGCCGCCTTCGAGCGCGGCACCCTCTTTGGCGCTGAGCTGCTTGGCGAAGATGAACCCGTCGAACCCGCCGGCGTCGATGCCCTGACGTTCGAAGGATTCCATGAAACTCTCCTCATCGCGCCGGAGGACGATGAAGTTCGCGGAAAAACCGAAGTTTCCGCAGTAACGGAAGAGCGCCAGCATCAGTGAATTGAAATACGGATCCGCTTCGTTGTATCCGGGAATTCCCGCGTCGCGGGCGACCAGCGCGATGTTGCGCCGGTCATTGAAACGAGCTCCGCGGCTGCTCACGTAGGTGCCGTTGCCGCGGATCCGGCGGATCAGATTGAGCTCCTCCAGGCGCCGCAGGCTCTTTCGCACCGTGATCCGGGAACAGGCGTGCTGTTCGGCAAGTTCGTTTTCCGAAGCCAGACGTGTGCCGTGCGGCAGTTTCCCGTCCCGGATCGACGTGTAGAGCTGCTGAAAGAGCAGATCATTTTTGTTGAGCCCTTCCGGGCTGGCGAAGCGTTCCATTGTTTTTCCTCCATCACTTCAATTATACCATGAAGAAAAAACAATGACAATACTTATTTTCTAAAAATGTTACTTTTCAGATATCATATAATACTTTTATAATACAAGATCAAGAGAGTCGATTATTTCGTCGAGTTTGAATTCCACTCCGCAGACGACGGAGTCGGACGCTCCGTAATAGAGCAGCAGACGACTGCCGTCGACGATCTGGCCGTTGGTGAAGATGCAGTTGGCGTAGAAGCCGTTGCGTTCATACGGCGCTTCGGGTTCCATGAAAGGCCGGCTGGAGCGGGCGATGACGCGTTCCGGGTGATCGAGATCGAGGAGGAGTCCGCCGAGAGCGTATCTTCCGGAGTGATCGGCGCCGTGATAAATTTCGAGCCAGCCCGCCGATGTTTCCACCGGTGCCGCACCTGCGCCGATGCGTTCGGAATCCCATTTCCCGGGGCGGGTCATTGCAATGCAGCGATGATTGCCCCAATAGCGCAGGTCGGGAGATTCCGCCAGGTAAATGTGATTGCCGCAGGCCGGGTCGCTCGGACGGTGGAAGAGATAATAACGATCTTCGATTTTGCGCGGGAAAAGAGCGACGTCCTTATTGGAAGGCGGCAATATCAGTTCCGTCGGCGTGAAATGTTTCCAGTCAGATGTGCGGCGGCAGCCGACGGCGATCCCGGCGGCGCTGACGGCGGTGAAGGTGATGAAATATTCCTTCTCGACGCATTGAACCCGTGCGTCTTCAATGCCGTAAGCTTCACAGGGTTGTTCCGGCAGGAGACGGCAGCTGTAGTCCGGGACGAAAGTCTGCCCGCCGTCGTCGCTCCAGGCGAGCAGCAGGTGCGACATGGTGGTCAGGAGAAAGCGGCCGTTCCAGAAGAAACTGCGCGCTTCGACGTCGTGCAGGCCGGGATCGTCTTCGCGGACGCGGAGGATGGAAATTTTTCCGTCGCGGTCGAGAACCGGTGTCGACAGCATGCCGGACTGCGGCACCGGACGTTCGGCGACGCGCAGCAGCAATCCGATCCGGCTGCCGAAACGGAATGCGCCGGGATTGAGAACGCAGCTGACTTCGAAATCCGGCCGCGACGGAAGCAGGTCGCCCGGCGTGAGCAACGGATTCCGGGCGAAGCGTTTTACATGGACACTCATTTTTCTTCCTTCATTAAAATGAACCGTGGAAATTGCGCGGGATTTTTACCGATGCAGATGCCGGGCGCCATCTCCACCCACTTCCTGCCGCCGCTGCCGCGGTCGACGTCGTTTACGGCGAAGTTCCAGCTGATCATGCTGCCGGGTTCCGGCGCGTGTTTCAACCCCGCGAGTTCCCAGGGGATCAACACGTCGTAACGGGTGATTTTTTCTTCTTCCGAACGGGTGACGGCGGCTTCGAAATCCCGACCGCCGTTACCGCTGTAAACCACTTTCTGTAACTTGTCGCCGTCGGTCAGCGCGACGCCGATTTCGACGCAGTGTTCGTCGTAATAATCCGGCACGTTTCCGGGAACGGGACGGAACGCCAGCTGCAGGGAGTCCCCCGCCCAGATATTGGAAGCTTCAAAGGGATTGTGATGATCGTCATCGCGGACTTCGGCCTGGAAGAGCAATCCCTGTTCATTCCAGCTGAATTGCGCCCGGCAGCTGAGATCGTCTGGAGAACGCCACTCCTTCTGCATGTCCGCCGGGCCGATGTCGGAAACCGAATTGAGCTGAAGTTCGGAACCGTATTTCCCGAAAGCGGCCTGTTCCACGCGAAGCGGGATCTCTTCGGTCTGCACCGCATCCGCCGTCCGCAGCGTCAGCTTTGCCGTTCCGCGGAAGGCGCCGCCGGGATAATTGAGTTTGAGTAGAAGTTCCTTCGGGGCGTTCCGCATCTGAAATTTGAAGCCGTCGGCGATGGCCGGGTTGCGGAACGTCACTCCGGAAGGAAGTTCCAGCGATGCTTCGACCGGCAGTTCGCGCCCGGCGCGGTTGCGCAGCAGCAGAAGCACTCCTTCCGGCGTTAATGTTGCGCTTTCCAACCGGAGCGGTCGGGCGAGCGAAAGATGCGCCTTCTCCAGCGAGGCGGAGGCATCGACCTGGTCAAGGAAAATCGGCAGTGCTCCCACTTCCAGCTCCGGTTCGACCGGAAGAAGCGAACCGTCGCCGCGGCGGATGCGGATACCTTCCGGCCAAGCGGCGGAAAGTTTCACGGCATCTCCGGTCGCCCAGAGGACCTGGAATTTTTTCCCGTCTCTCCCGGCGAATTCGAGACAGCAAACCGCTTCGCCGAGGGGAATTTCGCGGACGAACTCCATTTTGTCGAGCATCCGGATCAGGAATGCGTAAGCCGCCAGCGCCGGTTTCGGCGTCAGATCGAACCGGAAAAGACCGTATTCATTTTCGTGATAAGTGGGGTCGCCGCCGCTGTATGGCATGTACCAGACGAATTTCTTCACTCCGGCGGCGATTCCGAGCAGTGCGGCGCGCTGAAGGTAGGCGGCCTGTTCGAGTTCGGAGACCCCGAGCGCGTCGGTGGAGGTCGGCCAGCCGAGTTCGCTGATCCAGAGATCTTTGCCGGGAGCGATGCGTTCCAGCAATGCATGAATGTTGGACATGTGTTCCAGAAAACGGTTGTCGTCCGGGGAACGCGGTCGGCTGTACGGGTGCATCCCGAGCGCGTCGAACGGAATTTCTCCGTTGAGCGGGGCGAGGTTTTCGAGCGTGTAGGAGCGCAGTTCCTCCTCGAACGGGTGACCGTTGAAGACGACGGTCGATTCCGGCTGAATTTCCTTGATGATGTGGTATGCGTCGCGCATGACCAGACCGAATTCGGTTTTTGACCCGTTCCAGGAATATTGCGGCTCATTCCAGAGATCCCAGAAGAAGATGTCGTTGCAATAGCGCGTTACGGTTCGCCTGACGTAGTCGAGAAATTTTTCGCGATCGGTTCCCTGTCCTTCAGGCAGCGCAAGCCACGGCGGATTTTTGCCGAGGATTGCGAGCACCAGCACGCCGTCCCGGCGGGACGCCGCGGCGATCCGGTCGGATTTTTCAAAATTCCATACTCCGGGCTGGGGCTCCAGATCCCGCCAGGAAATATCCAGCCGCGACATGGTGACGCCGAGTTTGCGCAGAATGGGATATTCTTCAGTTCGGCTGTGTCCGTTGACCGCCCAGCGCCCCTGCCGGTCGAAGGAGTTTGCCGTCTGGAACGCGGTGCGGACGATGCCGGTGGCTGCTTCGCCGTGCGGGATGCCGTCGGCGGAACTCAACGCGACTTGAAATTGATAATAACCGTCACCGGGCAGCGAAAGCGGGATGGATTGCGTCGTTTCGGCCGCGACGAACGAACCGTCTTCCACGGTTGCGCCGTCAATATCGAGAAGTTTCCATTTTGCCTGCAACGTTTCCTGCGGCAGGTCGGAGAGCGCAACGTTGACGGTAAGTTGCGGCGCTTCTCCAATCTGATATTTCCCATACTCTTCTTCTGTGGAGAGCCGAATTCCGACCCCGGCAACAGGGAGGGACAATCCCGCAGCCAGCAAAAGGGAAATTCCGGAATGCAGACGCATCAAAATTCCTCCCGTTCAACAGCTTCACCGAAAAATTGCAGATCATCGATAATCAGTTCGCCTTTCACCTTTGCTGCCGGTTTTCCGTAATCGAGCAGAAATTCTTCGAAACGCAGCGGGAAAGAGAAGCCCTTGTCCTGCCGCACGGTACCGCCCCAGGCGTAGGCTTTGGCCGGATCGAGCGTAACATCGAACTCCTTCCAGCCGTCGAAATCGATTTTCCCGAGGCCGAACTGCCAGAATCTGCCGGAAGCATCCCGCAACCGGTATCCCAGCGGCAATCCGGAGTTGTCTCCCTTGATTCTGACGGTGAAGCGGAGCGGTTTTCCCGGAATGTCCAGCCGCGGCCGGATACGGACGTAGGTATTGCCCGCCGGTTGATCCATCGAGAAATCGTAATGCCAGACGATGGCGGCGGAATTTTCCGTACCGGTTTGGGGCTTTTCCTCCGCGGTGGAGATGCTCGCGCCGCGTTCACCGCGTCCGGTTCCCCATTTTGCGGGAGCTCCATCGAAATTTTCACCGGTCAAAACGGTTTCCGCGCCTCCGGCAAAGAGTGCGGCCACAAGGATTCCGAGGATCGAATTGATTTTTTTCATGATGTGTTATTCTCCTGTCATGCACCATTTCCAGATCATATGCCGTTCGGCGTCATTGGAACCGAAATCCGCCTTGGTGCGGAAATTGTCGCAATGACCGTCCAGAAAACTCAGGTTGATTGAATATGCGTGTCGCCAGTTGACGTTGCCGCTGGCCTTGTAGGGGTCTCCTGTGCCCGTAATGAAGTTCAATGGATTGACATAAGGTTCTCCGTACCAGCCGTAATCGGTCGCGTCGATGAAGAACGCATTGCGCCCCGGCTGCCTGAGGCGGGTGAGTTTTTTCGGGGCGGAGTCATCGTTGTCCAAGCCGCCGTTGAAGATCGCGATGCCGTAATCACAGGGAGGATTGCTGCCGTACCCGCCGGTCATATTCGCTCCGCTGACCCGGGGAAGCCGCATGGATGGACAGAGCAGCAGTTTCTCGGTGACTCCATAATTTGCGGTCAGCGGCGCTTTGGAGTAACACCAGGCTTTGTCCCACGGGCGGGCGGGATAATATGGACACACCGGCGGCAGGAAATCACCGTTGTCTCCGGCGTAAAGCAGCGCGGATTGCTGAAGCTGCCGCAGATTGCCGAGGCAGTTGCTCTTAAAAGCCGCATCCCGGGCCCGGTTCAGCGCAGGCAACAGCATCGAGGCGAGAATAGCGATGATCGCAATGACGACGAGAAGTTCAATTAAGGTAAATTTCTTCATACGTTATGCCTCCAGTTGAGTATTTCTGTTGAATACGGAATCGCGTTCAAGTAATTTTACCGGCAATACGACCGATTCGGCTTCTTTGCCCTCGATCTGGCGCAGCAGCGCGGCGACTGCGGCACGCCCCATTTCCCGGCGGGGAACTTCCATGGTCGTCAAGCGCGGAATGCATTGCGTGGCGATGTAATCGCCGTCAAACCCGGCGACGCTGATGTTGCCCGGAACATGAATATGATGCTTGTTCAACACTTTGCATACCGCTGCGGCCATCGTGTCGTTGGCGCAGAAGAAAGCGCTCGGCAGTTTCGGAAGCGAAAGAATGCGTTCGAGATCGGCTTCGGCACTTTCAAAATGGAAGAAACGCTGCACAATGGAGCCGTCCACGGGAATTCCATTTGCAAGCAGCGCATTACAATATCCGATGTAGCGCTCAAGGAATGTCGTATGCAGCGGCGTGCTGACGAATCCGATCCGCCGGTGACCGTGACGAATGAGATAATCAACCATGGTGAAGGCGCCGCGTTCGCTGTCGCCGGAAATGCAGCAGACGCCCGGCGAATCGATCCAGTTGTCCACGACGACGAAGGGCATTCTGACGCGTTTCAGTTCGACGGCGAGTTCCTCCGGAATGCGGTTGATCAGAATTGCGCCGCGAAAACGGCCGCCTTCGGTGAGGTGGCGGACGAGTTCGCGGGGCGTCGCGCTTTCATCGGTGTAGAAATAAGCGAAACTGCACCCGGCCGCGGAGAGGCGGTCGTTGATTTCGAAAAGAATTTCCGCGTAGAATGCGTGAGCATTGCAGGTGACGTTGCGGGCGAGCAACAGCGCAATCTGGTTCCCGGTCGGGCGTGTGACGGACGTCTCTTTTCGAACGAAGGTGCCGCGTCCCTGAAAACGCATCAATACGCCATCGGCCACCAGTTCGCGCAGCGCACGGTCCACGGTGGAAAGCGATGCGCCGTATTCGCTCATCAACGCCCGCTGCGTGGGAAATTTCTCCCCGGGGGCGAAATCGTGCCGGGCGCGTTTCCGCAGGGTCTCCCGCAATAATTCATACTTGGCGGCCATGAATTCATTTCCTTCAAATGAATGGAATCATTTTAAGGAAATTATACCGGGAATGCGGAAAAAATCCAAGCTTTTTCAGGAAAAAAGGGCAAATTTCACCCGAAATCAGGGAAAAAACCGCCGTCAACCCTTCGATTCCGGAAAATTGAATCGGATCATTTCGCTTCCCGCAGCGCTTTGATCTTATCGCGCAGGTCGGCGGCGCGTTCGAATTCGAGCGCCTCGGCGGCGGCGAGCATCTCGCGGGAAAGTTCATCGATCAGCGCGTCAAGCTCCTGCGCGTCGAGCCCGAGATCGTCGAGCCGGACGGCGCCGGACCCGTCGTCGGTGAACATCGTCCCGGCGAGTTTCGGCATCTTCCGTTTGCCGTGAATCGAATCGCTCTCCTTCGCCGGAGCGACGACATCGGCGATCGAGAGCGACCGCGCCTTGCGGATGGTTTGCGGAATGATGCCGTGTTCCTTGTTGTAGGCGAGCTGCTTTTTCCGGCGCGCGGCGGTGGAGTCGATCAATCCGCGCATGCTCGGCGTGATCGTGTCGGCATACAAAATGACCCGTCCTGCGCTGTTTCTCGCGGCGCGCCCGGCGGTCTGGATGAGCGAACGCTCCGACCGGAGAAACCCCTCCTTGTCGGCATCGAGAATCGCCACCAGCGCCACCTCCGGCAGGTCGATGCCTTCGCGCAGAAGGTTGATGCCGATGATGCAGTCGAAGGCGCCGTCGCGCAATTTGTTCAGCACGCGAACCCGTTCGAGCGCGTCAAGTTCACTGTGCAGATAGCCGGCCTTGACGTTGAGTTCGGCCAGATAATCGGCGATCCGTTCGGCGCTCTTCTTGGTCATGGTGGTCACGAGGGTGCGTTCTCCGGCGGCGGAGGCCTTGCGGATTTCGCCGATCACGTCATCGATCTGTCCTTCGAGCGGACGCACTTCGATTTCCGGATCCGGCAAGCCGGTCGGACGCACCACCAGTTCGACCGGTTTCCCGGAATGACTGCATTCATAATCGCCCGGCGTGGCGGAGACGAAGACCGTGTCGCCCGATAACGCTTCGAACTCTTCGAACCGCAGCGGCCGGTTGTCCAGCGCCGACGGCAGCCGGAATCCGTGATCGATCAACACCTGTTTGCGGCTGCGGTCGGCCTTGTACATCGCCTGAAGCTGCGGAAGCGTGACGTGCGATTCATCGATCACCGTAAGAAAATCGCGCGGAAAAAAGTCGAAAAGGCAGAACGGCCTGCTCCCCGGAAGGCGTTTGGACAGATGTGCGGAGTAATTCTCAATTCCGCTGCAATATCCGATCTCCTTCATCATTTCGATGTCGTAGGTGACGCGCTGATAGAGCCGCTGCGCTTCGACCAGAAGGTTGTTTTTTTCGAACCACGCGACCCGTTCGGCCATTTCCGCGAGGATGGCGTCGGCGGCTTCGTTGATCCGTTCCTGCGGGAGGACGAAGTGGCGGCAGGGGAAGAGCGTCACCGCCGCCGGGCGGGTCTTGACTTTGCCGGAGACGGCGTCGCGCCGTTCGAGCGATTCGATTTCGTCGCCGAAGAAGGCGATGCGGATGAAGTCGTCGCGCTGCGGTTCGTAAACGTCGACCACGTCGCCGCGCACCCGGAACTGCCCTTTCTCCGGGGCGGTGTCGTTGCGGGCGTATTGAATGTCGACCAGGCGCCGGAGGATATCGTCCCGCCCGGTACAGCCGCCGACTTCGAGTCGGACGCAGAGATCGGCGTAGTCGTCCGGCGAACCCAATCCATAGATGCACGACACGCTGGCCACGACGATGACGTCGCGCCGTTCGACCAGACTGGCGGTGGCGGAGAGGCGGAGTTTTTCGATGTTTTCGTTGATCGATGCGTCTTTGGCGATGTAGGTGTCGGTCTGTGGAATGTAGGATTCCGGCAGATAGTAATCGTAATAACTGATGAAATATTCGACCGCGTTTTCCGGGAAGAACCCCTTGAACTCGCTGTACAACTGGGCCGCAAGGGTTTTGTTGTGCGACAAAACCAGCACCGGGCGGTCGAGCTGGGCAATCACGTTGGCCAGCGTGAAGGTTTTTCCCGAACCGGTGACGCCGAGCAGGGTCTGATATTTGCGGTGTTCGGCGAAATTCCGGAGCATGGCGGCGATCGCCGCAGGCTGATCGCCGGCCGGAGAGTAGGGGGCGTGGAGTTGAAAAAGGCTCATGAATTCATCCGTTCCTTTCCGGGGGAGGGAAAAAACGGCACTCAGTCGGCCGCCTGCACGCCGTCGAACGGGGCGAAATCCTCCGGCGCGGTCGGAGTGTAGGGCCCCGCTTTCACTTCGAGGAAAATTCCCGGGGAGTGGATGACCATGTTGTGCCAGCAGTCCGGCGGCAGTTCGACGGAATTTGCGCCGTCGGTGCCAAGTCTTGTTGCCGAGAGAACCGTTCCTTTGTCGTCATAGGTGTAAAGGGTCATTTCGCCCTGCAGCACGGTGACGAGTTCCCATTTGCCGCGATGGCGGTGCGGCTGGAAACGTGTCTCCGGCAACACCGCCACGCAGAGGCGCTGAATCGGGTCTTCGAGCGTCTCATGCAGATTGTAATGGGTTCTGCGGCGGGGGGATTCGGCGGCGCGGGCGAGAAGTTCGGCGCGGAGCGCGGCATCGATGATTTTCATGGGAGATTCCTCTGGGTTTGAAATGATGGTTTCGTACTTTCAGATAAATAAAATAACACGATCCGATGCTTTTTTCCATCCCGTAATGTTCCCGGAATACAAAAAACGGATTCGTTTCGGTGGCGGGAATGATCGAGTTGTATGTACAACTTTGGTGAAAATATGTCTTTTTTGATGAAAAAATTCCTGAAAATCTTGGATGTTGTAGACAAGTTCTGTATAATTTAAATGGAAAGGCCGAAAAAATGAATGTACAACCTAAATATAAGCAGATCTATGACGTACTGACCGGCGAAATTGCCGAGGGGATGTTTGCCGCAGGAGAAAAACTGCCGACCGAATGCGCTCTTGCGGGGCGGTTTGGCGTGACGCGTCAGACGGTGCTGAAGGCGCTCGATGCGATGAAGCACGACGGTGTGATCACTTCCGAACGTGGCCGTGGGACATTTGTGGCGGTTACGCAGGGGCGGCGAAGCGCGGGGAATGATTCGGAGCGCAGGATTTATTTCATTGCATCGAATCTTGAGGACTCCTTCGCCCACCGGGTGCTGATCGGCGTCGAACGCGCTTCGCATCGCACGGGTTATTCCCTGGTGTTGTGCAATACGCGCAACGATCCGGAACGGGAAGCTGAATCGCTTCGGCGGGCGCGGAATACCGGCGCACAGGGAATATTGCTCATTCCGTATCTGCGGCGTCCGAATCAGGCGCTGGTCAGACGGGTCGCCGCGGAGATGCCGCTGGTGTTTCTCGACAACGCATTGCCGGGGGTTGATGCGCCGCTGGTGGCCTCGGACCATTATCGTTCGATGTACGATGCGGTTTCGACATTGCTGGAGATGGGACATCGCCGGATTGGTTTCATTCTCACATTATTGGAATATCTTGAACATCCCGGTTCGATTCGTGACCGTTACCGGGCGTATCGTCAGGCGCTGGTCGACGGCGGCGTGCCGTTCCGGGAAGAGTGGGTGGTCGAACTGGGGCAGACGCTTTCCGACAGCCGGCCGCGCGATGTGGGGCTGGATTTGTACGGTTATCCTGCGATGCATCGGATGATGCATTGTGAAGAGGTTCCGACGGCGGTGGTCTTGTTGTGGGACGAACTCGCCCCCGGGGCGATGGCGGCGATCCGGGATGGGAAGAAGCGGGTGCCGGAGGATTTCTCGCTGATCGGTTTCAACGATGACGAATTGTGTGTATATCTTTCGCCGAAACTCTCAAGCGTCCGTCAGCCGGCAGAGGAGATCGGAGAGAAGGGGTTCGAATTGCTGTCGGGGATGATTGCTGCCGGGAAAAGAGCGTCTGAGAGAACGATTCTCTCCTGCCGGCTGATGATACGGGAAAGTGTGCGGTCCATGCAGGGAGAGAATATTGAAAAATGAGATGGAATTATTTACATCGATCTGCGGGGAATGATTGTGAGGATCGCCGTATTCGTCTTGAAGCTGTTTCCTGCGTTGAGTCGGGCGTGGGAACGGGCGAAAAATACGCATTCGTTTATTGAGTTTACAACAAACTGAAAAAATACTGATTCTTTACCGAGGAAATCTCGCTGGGGCATTCCCCGCTGCGAATGAGGCGGCGAAATGTTATTTTCGCGCCGCAACATCCTTGCGGAGGAAAAAGAGAATTCCGGTGTCGGCGTTGTATTCAAGCTGATACTCCGGATCCCGAAGCAACGTTTCAAGCAATGCGTTGATCGCCTCCGGACGGTCATGTCCCGCGTGATTGATCTTATCGAAAAGATAGAATTCAGGTTTCTCCCCCTCCGGACCCGGCAGCGAATGAACCCGCCCCCGCCGGAGAAATTCTTCGCCGATGTCGTTTTGGCAGACGATGTCGTCATCCGGCCGGATCGGCAGTTTCGCCGCCGCCCGACGGAAGGTTTCCGCATGATCGGCCATGTACAGAAGTTCATGCCAGTAGGCCGGATTGAGCGGAAGCGACAGAACGCCGCCGTGAACATCCGGATTGCAGCCGGTCACATAATTGTAGTACCGGCCGAGCGGCAGTTCACAGTACGCTACGTGCATGACGATGACCATCGCGGACATCCCGGCGTAAATTTTTCGCCGCAATTGATTGGTGTAACACCCCTTCCTGCGCAGAATGATCCGCAGCGAACGCGCCCCCCAGAGCGCCGCAAGCGGCGTCACCGCGAGCACCGCCGAACTGTAATGACTCATCAGCAGCTGCTGATGTTCGAATCCCGAAATCAGTTGAATCGCCAATGTCGGAAACCAGAAGAGCAACGCTGCACGCCAGTTGATGAGCGGCAAAAGCGCGAAGGGCAGCACCACACTCAAAACAACCGCCAGGGTGTTGCGCGTGAAAATCCGGCCGGCCATGACGAGGACGTTGTGTGCCGTCTCCTGAAACGTCGGCGCAAAAAGTTCGAATCTGCCGTAATGCCAGTAGGCGGTGCCGAGGATGTGCGGGTAATAGATTTTCAAGACGAAGAATGTCCAGAAGAGCGCCGCCGCGAAAACGATTCCGCCATGAAAACGCGTCCGCCTCCGGCTCAGAAGCAGCAGCCCCGCCGCCGCCGCCGGCACGACGAAATCCTCCTTGATGAGCGGTGCGGCCGCAAGAAGCAGTGTCATCCAGCTGAAGCGGTTGCGCGCGTAACAGTAAAATGCGGCAAAGAGCAGCGGCGCGAAGAGGCATTCGATGTGAAAATCGTAGAGCGCCATGCGCGAATAATATGGATTGAGGCAGTACATCACCGTCACCAGAAACGGGAACGCCCCCTGCCGGAAGTAACGTCGCGCCGTGAGATAGAGCAGCGGTGCCGCCGCCGCCATTGCCGCCGCCTGCAATGCGATCAGCCAGACCGGATGATCGTAGAGTTTGTAGAACGGCACCAGCAGCAGAACCACCGGCGAAAAGTGATCGAACCAGCCGCCGCGGTAATCGCGCATCCAGATTCCGTCGTTCGCCGCGATCGAGAGCATGGAGTCATAAATGCCGAAATCCCATAACCCGCATTGCATCGCGTAATATTTATATAGTCCGAGCAGAAAATAAACAACTGCCACCACGATGGTCAGGATCTTGAGCAGCGGCAGGGACCATTGATCATTCCAATGCAGTTTCATGGCGAGAAAGAGCCGCTGCAGCAGCCAGGCGACGATCAGCACCGGCGGAAGCGTCCAGAAATAATTGATCAAGGTCATGATGTTTCGTTCCCTGCGGGAGTGATTTTTTTGTTAATTTATCGGCGATTGGTGTTTTTTTCCAGTTGCAAGGCGGGGGATTTGCCGTTATTTTAAAAATTATGGATCGGAAATGGTGGAAATCGGTGAATTTTTTCGGCGTCGCCGCCGGCGCGGGCATGCTTCTGGGGCTGCTCTACCCGGGCGACGCCGTGTTTCTGCGTGACGAGGCGCTGTTGCACGCGCTGGCGCTGACGGCGAACGAAGCCGGCGTACCCGCCTCCACCGGTTTGACCGGAACCGTCGGAACCAGTTATGGCGCGTTGATTGTCTGGTTCAATCAATTGTTGCTGCTTCTGACGTGCGACCCGGTCTGGATGGCGTCGGTGAAATGCCTGATTGCGACATTTCTTTCGTTGGCCGGAATTGTCCTGATCGCGCGCACCCGGCTGCTGCCGGTCGCTCCCGCGGCGGCGTTGTGGTTCACTTCGCCCTTCATCTGGTTTTACAACCGTATACCGTGGGACAATGTCTGGCTGCTTCCGCTTTCGCTTCTGGCGTTCGCCGGGGCGGCGCGTTATCTGCGGGACGGGAGAATTCGGGATCTGATTTTATGTGCATTGATGTTGGATGCAATGGTTTTTCTGCATCCGGTGGCGCTGCCGGTGCCGCTGGGGTTCGCCGTCGGTCTGGGGGTGCTGCGATTCCGCGCCGGGCGGCGGGAATGGGCGAAACTCCTCGCAACCGGCTGCGGCGCGCTGCTGTTGATTGCGCCGTATCTGCTGCACCTCGCGCGGGAGTTCGCCATGGAACCATTGCCGCCGCAGCCGTGGCTGGAAACGATTACGGCGGCATGTTCGGGGGTGTTCAATCTGACCGGAGTCGGTTTTCTGGTGCGTTTCCTGCCGGAGACGATCGAAATTTTTCCGGAATGGTGGCTGCTGCCGGGAGCGTTGCTGATCGTCGGGCTCGCGCTGACCGGGCTGATCGCGTTTATCCAGGCGGCGTGCCGCAAACGGGAATGGCACGGAATGGATTCGCTCTGTACGATCGCACTGGCGGTGATTGCGGCGTTCGCAATGATGGTGCTCCTGCTGCGTCGGGAGCATCAGGTGCATTATAATTCTGCGGTGACGGCGGCGTACTGGATTTTCGCGTGGCGTGGATTTCTTGCGCTTCAGATTGATTATCGGCGTACTGCCCGGGCGGTTCTGGCGCTGGCGGTGACGGTGAATCTTTTTGTCATTGCCGCGAGTGAAGGTTACCTGCATCGGATGCGCGGGAGCGCATCGCCGCACGTCGGCCCGGTTCTGGCCGAACAGTGGAACGCCGCGCGGGTGCTGCTGGCCGCTTACCGGAAGAATCCGAATCTGGAAGTGAGAATGGAAATCGAACGCTTCCGCACCTCTCCAGAGTCGCTCCAGATTCTGATCCGTCTGGCGGAACGGTCGCCGCTGCCGGAAATTCCGGCGTTCCGGCGCATCACGGTGGCGCCGTCTCCGGAAAATTTCGGCATTTTACTGATCGGCGGGGAGTGAGAGCAGCAGTTTCCGAAGCATCCGGAAGGCGTGGGCGCGGGCTTGTTCGCGCACGGCGTTGCGGTTTCCGGAGAAATGGAATTCGCGTACCATGCGCTCCGCTCCCGCCGCCGCACCGATGAAGACCAGTCCGACCGGTTTTGTCGCGGTACCGCCGTCCGGGCCGGCGATGCCGGTTACCGAGAGTGCCGCATTGCAGTTGAGATTGCGCAGCGTGCCTTCGAGCATGGCTCCGGCGCATTCGGCGCTGACGGCGCCATGTTCGGCAAGGAGAGATTCCGGCACGTCGAGCAGTTTATTTTTCAACTCATTGCTGTAAACCACAACCCCTCCCTTGAAAAATGCGGAAACCCCCGGATAATCGGTGATTGTCGCGGCGATCATGCCTCCGGTACAGGATTCGGCACAGCCGAGTGAAAGATTCCGTCGCCGCAGGAGACGGAAAATTTCCGGCGGCAGTTCCAGTTCGCCCACATCGAGCGCGTCGATTCCGATCAATTCACGTGCGGCTGCGGCCGCGGCGTCCGCGATTTTTGCGGTGGCGGCGCGGAAGAAGACGCGCGTCCCCTCCGGCCGGGCGCAGAAGCCGATTTCAAATGGATCATTGACGGCGAGTCTTTCAAGCATGCGCTGCAGTTGGAGTTCGCCGTGGCCGACGACGAGAAAGCCGCGCGTGATTTGTTCGGCCGCACAAGAGCTGCGGAGGCGCGGGAGGAGTTCCTTCTCCAGCATCGGCAGGAATTCGCGCGGCGGCCCCGGCAGTAGAATGACGATCCGGTCGAGTTCGTCGTAACGGCAGCGGACGAAATATCCGGAGGCGGATCCGTTGTCATTCTCCAGAATCTCCGCACCGCTCGGGACGAGTGCCTGACGCAGAACCGCCGTCGGCACATGTGTCGCATTCGGGTGGCGGCTGTACCAGAATTGTTCGACTTTCCGACGGAGTCCGGGTTGTTCGGCAAGTTCCCAGCCGAAGAAACGCGCGACGCATTCAAGCGTCACATCGTCGCGCGTGCCTCCAAGTCCGCCGGTTACGATGACGCAGTCGGCCCGATGGAGCGCATCGCCGAGCGCTTCGTAGAGCGACTGCGGACGGTCTCCGGCGACGAATCCGAGTTCGATGGGAATCCCGGCGGCGGTGAGCGCCTGACCGAGTGCGGTGAAATTCGAATTGACGGTACTGCCGTTGAGCAGTTCGTCTCCGGTGTTGATGACGGCGATTTTCATTTGTGTTTCCTGAATGTGGTTGCAAGGGCGGCCAGATTGCGCCCGATTCGTTGCAGGTTTTCCGGAGCGCGTGCGATGGCGTCGGACAAGGCGCCCGGCCCGGAGGCGATGCTGAATGCGGCGGTGAAAAGTTCCGATTCCTTCAGACCGGGCGCGAGCGCGCCGGAGATCAGAATGACCGGAATTCCGAGTCGGGCGGCGTGAATTGCCACGCGCGAACAGAGTTTTCCGTGGATGCTCTGGAAATCGGTACGGCCTTCGCCGGTGATGACGCAGTCGCCGCCCGAGGCGCGCTGATCGAACCGGGTTAATTCGAGCATACGTTCCGCGCCGGATTCGATGGCGGCGTTGAAAAGTTTGCGAAGAAGAAACGCCGTTCCGCCGGCGGCTCCATCGCCGGGCACGTCGCCGGAATCGTTCCATAAATGCGCCCAGTGCCGAAGATTGTTTTCAAGTTCCGTAACCATTTCCGGCGTCGCCCCCTTCTGCGGAGCGAATACCGCGGCAGCTCCCCGCGGACCGGTCAGGGGATTGGTGACGTCGGCGGCGATCCGGAGTTTCACTTCAGAGAGCTCCTTCGGCAGTTGCGCAAGGTCGATCCGGGCGGCACGGACAAGTCCGGCGCCGCCGATCCCCGGTGGAAGCAGCCGGTTTTGTTCGTCGTAGAGCCGGCCGCCGAGCGCCTGGAACAAACCGGCGCCGCCGTCGGAACTGGCGCTGCCGCCGAGCATGATGGTGATGTTGCGCGCACCGCATTCGAGGATGGCGTGTCGGAGTTGTTCTCCGGTGCCGAAGGTTGTGGCGCGTCCGGCGTCGCGCCGGGCAGGTTCAATGAGTTCGAGACCTGAGGCCTGCGCAAGTTCGATCACGCCGGTTTGTTCCGGCAGAAGAAGGAACGCGCCGTTGACACATGCCCCGCCCGGGAGCGGACCGTGAACCGTGCTGCGGATGCGTTTCGCGCCGGGGAGCGTTTCGAGCACTTCGAGCGAACCTTCGCCGCCGTCGGCGAGGGGAATGGATTCAATTTCCGCATTCGGGTCGGCTTGACGGATGCCGGCGGCAAGTGCGGCACAGACCCGATGGGCGCGGAGGCACTCCTTGAAGGAGTCGGGTGCGAGGACGAATTTCATCGGGAAATTTCTCCAGTGGGCATGTAAACGGTGTTGGTTGGATTCAACCGCACGGAGTCGGCATCAATTTTTACGCCGAACCAGGTGAACATGGCATTGCGCATCGCTGCTGCTGCACCGTCGGCGTAACCGGTTTCGAACCCGGCAGCCGGTTGGTTGCTCGTGCTGGTTGCGCCGACCAGAGTGGCCGCATTAAGGGCGTTGCCGAAGGCCGCGGTCGCGTCGGCGCGGAAGGCGTCGGAATCGAAATTCCCCGGCGCCATCCATTCGTAATGATAACGGGTCGCTTCCGAATAGATCGGCGTTCGGAACTCCCAGCTCGCGTTCTGGATGGAGTTGATGTCGGTGCGCACCTGCCGGTCGAGCGCCGAAAACGGGATCGACGCTTTCGAGGTTGCCGAAAAGGAATACGAACCGTATTCCCAGCGGGAATATTCCCATGCCCCCGGTTGTGGTTCGGTCTGGAAAAACCGGGCGGCCCGTTCGGCGTTGCGTTTGGCTTCGAGCAGGACTTTGTTGTCCGTGATCGCCAGCCCGGCGGTGAATATCACGCCTAAAATAATCGCGACAAGAGCGACAAGCATGATCGTCAATTCCACGATGGCCTGTCCGGATTCGCCGTGTCTCCCGCGCCTGGTGGTGCAATGAGCTGATCTTCGCATGAATATTGAATCCTCCTGCATTACAGTCGCGGCGGTCCGGTTTGCAGATCCGGCTGATATGATCCGCTGTCGTAACCGTTGCCGCCGCCGGGCCCGCCGATGGTGCCGTAACGCCGGGTCGGATCGGGTTCGTCGTTGGTGACCACGTGTTTTTTTGAGTCGACGACGAAGTAGGTCGATGAGGTAATGAAAATCCGCTGTGCCATGCCGCCGTTGGCATAATCGACCGCCGGTACCGTTTTGCCGGCTTCTCCGGCAGGATCGCCACGCGGAACAGTACAGACCTGCGGCAGTTGCAGCCAGCCCGCTCCGGATGGGTTGGCCCCTTCGTCGTAAACGAAATCCCATTCTTTGAGAAGGTCGCGCGGGGAAGAGGCATAACGGTTGTCGAATCCATCCGCATCGAAGGAGGGATTGAACCCGTAATAGCGGAATCCCGGGCCGTCGCAGAGGGTCTGGAGCATGGTCAGATACTCCTCGGTGCCGCCCGGGGGATCGTATTTGTAATCGAAGAGGGAGTCTTCGTTCGCGAGCCAGTTCAGGAAGCGTTCGAGGAGGGAATTCCCCGTGCGCAGCACGCCGAAGCCGTAGGGCAGCGGCAGATAGGTCGGCATCAGTGAAGTCTGATCGAACACCGGAAGAATGAGGGGAATCGCGATCGGGGCGGTGTTGCCGCGCAATTCTCCGAGCGCTTTTGCGATCGCTCCCGGACGGTAACTGCTGGTGATCGGTTGAGAGGACTTTTGCGCGTATCGGCGGCTGCCGACCCGGGTTGTCCGGATGCCGCTGTCGTAAAGTCTCCGGTCGAAATCGGCGTTCTCCGGGTAACGCGACAGTCGGTAGCGCGAAATGCTGTCGACGTCGACCGAACTTTCCGCATAAGCCGCCGGGCCTTCGTAACGGTACTGATTTTTGAGCGGCCGGCGCAGCGCGGAACCTTCGAACCAGTAATTGTAGTGATCCGCATCGTAATTTTCATAATTGGCGTCGTAATAGGAGGGGTACCAGAATTCATCATAGCGGCACCAGCGCATTCCCTGCGGGAGATTCTCTTCCATGTAGACGCTCTGGCGCGGCACCAGATGCTGCAATTCACTGCGATAGTTGGTGAAATTTCCGCTGTTGCCGAAAGAGCCGGCGGCGAAATCAACGCCGAGAGTATAAATTTCGCTCTCTTCCGGGAACTGGGCCATGCTGTAATCGATCTGCCACCATTTGTCCTTGAAATCCGACTGACGCCAGGATTTGACGAAGGTGTACGTCGCGTCATGCCATGAACTGTGGCCGGTGACCGGCGTTTCCGCGGAGATTTCCGCCGCGTGTTTCCGGATGGCTTCATAAAGTTCCGGATCGGCCAGTTCGCCCGGTTCCACCACGGGATTGTTCGCGAGTCTGGCATTCGGGAAAATCGCGATTCCCCGGTTGCCGATGTCGCGAATCAATCCGGTATACGGCGTGCGCCAGCGGTAGTTGCGGATCACGTCATCCGCTCCACCGTAGGCGGACTGGTAACGCCAGTCGTTGTCGAGCAGCCAGAGATAATCGGAAAGCGCATCCTGCGGATTGAGACCGTTGGCCTTGGCGGCCTGCTGGGCGGCGGCGAATCCGATCAGGGGGCCGATGAAACTGATGCGGGTCTGCATTTCCGTGAGCAGTTCGATCCGGCCGCGGAGCCGGTCGGGGTTCTCGACCGGGGCGGCGGGGAGATTCGGCCAGTGAGCGTCGTTGTCGAGCAAGGTTTCGCATGCTTTGATCAGATTGATTTCGCCGATCAAATTGAGCGATTCGCGCTGCCATTCGGCACCGGCGAGCGCGGCGGATTGCTGGGCGGTTTCGAGTTTGAACTTGGCGCGGATGACGTTATGCACGTCGAAGAGAAAGAAAATCGCCACGAGCACGATCAACATCATGGCGATGCCGACGATCAGCACCTGCCCGCTCTCATGTCCCGCGCGCCGCACCATGAATCTCACTCCATGTAAATAGAGGAATAATTATAGGTTGTCACCGTCGCCGCCGGCTCCGGATTCTCCGTGATGCCGAGCAATCGCGCGAAGTTCGGAGAAAGGAGCGGCGCATTTTCCAGCCGAACCGTGCCGACGGCCTCTTCCCCCGGCGTCGGGCCGTAGAGACGCAGCGCCGGTTCATCGTCGGTGTTGCCCGCCCAGTATTCGTACCAGACACCGCTGGCGTCGCCGCGGGTCAGATAAGTGCTGATGCGTTCATATTCGTCGTCGCTGTCGCCGCCGGCGGAACGATCCGGCCCGGAGATGCCGATTGCCGCGACGCGGGCGCTGCGGAGCGCGAGATTGTAATTGTAACCGAGTGCGACCCCCTTTGCCGCGTAAAAGGCGGAATATTCACAGAAGAGCCGCGCAATCGCCCAGTGATAGATTTGAATCAGTCCGAAGAACGCCAGCAGCAGAATCCCCAGCGCCATGACCGTTTCCACCATGGTGCTGCCCCGCTGTCGGCGGTGTCGTCCGGCTTCCGGCGCCTTTTTGCGCATGACACTTCTCCTCGATCGGCGGAGAGGCGGATATCCTTGCCCCCCCGATTTTGCATTTGCGGTTTTACGCCGTCCGGTCGCCCGGGACGGATTCGTCTTCCGTTCCCGGCTCGCGGAAAATTTCCGCGGGAACCGGGAACCGTGTGACGTCAGCAGTGTTCCTCGAAACTCTCTCCGGTTTCGGCATGGCGGCGCAGAACGTCGCGCTTGATCTTGCCGGAGAAGGTTTTCGGCATTCGCTTGATGAATTCGATTTCGCGCGGATACTTGTAAGGCGCGGTCTCCTGCTTGACGAATTTCTGCAGTTCGCGCACCAGCGACTCGGTCGCTTCGAATTCCGGTTTCAGCACGATGTAAGCCTTGACCCGGGCGCCGCGCAGCGGGTCGGGCGCGCCGACGACCGCCGCCTCATAAACCGCCGGGTGATGTGTCAACACATCCTCGACCTCCGACGGACCGATCCGGTACCCCGAACTCTTGATGATGTCGTCGGTCCGGCCGACGAACCAGTAATAGCCGTCCTCATCCTGATAGGCCCGGTCGCCGGTGTAGTAGAAATCGCCGATGAAGCAGCTTTTGTTCTCCGCTTCGTTGTAGAGATATTGGGTGAAAAGCCCGACCGGCCGCGCGGATGAAATGCGCACGGCAATTCTCCCGTCGTGCTCCTGCGGAACCGGGTGGCCTTCATCGTCGTGAATTTCCACCTCCCACCCGGGGGCGGGGACTCCCATCGAACCGGGTTTGACCTTCATGCCGCGAAAGGTGCCGATCATGCAGATGGTTTCAGTCTGACCGTAGGCTTCGCGGATGGTCAACCCGGTGCCTTCCTTCCAGAGACGGATCGTTTCGGTCGGCATCGGTTCGCCGGCGGTCGTGCAGTGGCGCAGCTGGGTGAAGTCGAATTTGGTCAGGTCGTTGAGCGCCATCATCCGGTAAATGGTCGGCGGCGCGCAGAAGCTGGTCACCTCATATTTTTCGATGATCGGCAGAAGTTCGTCGGCGTGGAACTTGCCCCGGATGTCATAAATGAGCAGACAGGCGCCGACAATCCACTGCCCGAAGTAATTTCCCCAGAGATTCTTTCCCCATCCGGTGTCGGATACGGTCATGTGCAGATCGTTCGGCGTCAATGCGTGCCACAGTTCGGCGGTCACCTGGTGGCCGAGCGGATAGCTGCAGGAGTGGAGCACCATCTTGGGATATTTGCTCGTGCCGCTGGTGAACATCAGCAGCAGCGGCGCGTCGGACCTGGTCTTGATCCGAACGGGACTCTTGACCGCGTGGCGCGAGAGCGCCGAATGCGTTCCGCCGATTTCCGCCTGATAACTGATCCAGTTCGGGCGGTCGCCGTCGACCAGAACCCGCGCCGCGAGGCTCGGGCAGTCGTCGTAGATTTCGTCGAATTTGTGGGCGTTCTCGCTGTCGGTGATGACCATTTTGAATTTTCCGAAGCGGACGCGATGCTGGAGATCAGCCGGGGTCAGCAAGGTCGGCGACGGGCACTGAACCGCGCCGAGTTTGATCAACGCCAGAGAGAAGATCCACCATTCCGGAATCCGCGGCAGCATCAGAAACACCCGGTCCCCCCTGGTGATGCCGTGTTTGATGAGCAAATTTGCGGCCTGGTTGGAGAGTTTGCTGAAGTCGTAGAAGGTGAAGCGTTTTTCGTCGCCGTGCTGATTGACCCAGATCATTGCGAGCTTGTTGCGATCTTCGGCGGCGATCCGGTCGACGACGTCGTAGCCGAAGTTGTAATATTCGGGGGCGACGACCGGGAATTTTCCGTTGGGATCGAGTTTCAGACGGGTAGTTTCGTTGTTGTTTTTTTCCATGATGTTCTGACCGGACGGTGCCGGATTCCTCATGTTTCTCTCAAAAAAATTGCATTGTAGATACTATACACGGTGATTTTGAAAATGACAATATTTTCCGTGGCGGGCAGCGTTTTTTTTGACGTTTTTTCATTGTCTCCGGTTTTTTACCGCTTCGCGGAATTGAAAAAAACATATTTCCGGGTTATCTTTAGATAATGAAAATTTTTCGGAAAGGAATTCTTGAATCATGCAGAAAATTCGTGTCATGATCGTCGGTTACGGGAACGTCGGCCGCGGTGTCCGCCTCTCGCTTCAGAAAAACACCGATCTCGAACTGGTCGGCATCGTCAGCCGTTCTCCGGAGCGCGTCGCCCGCGAGGTGACCGACGTTCCGGTTCTGCCGGTGTCGGAGCCGGATCGTTTCCTCGCGGAACTGCGTCCCGATGTGGCGATCCTCTGCGGCGGTTCCAAGAACGACCTCCCCGCGCAGGGCCCGGTGCTCGCGAAACTGGTCAACACCGTCGACAGTTTCGACAATCACAGCCGGATCCCGGAATATTTCAAGATGATGAATGAAGCCGCAACGCAGAGCGGTCACGTTTCGGTGATTTCGACCGGGTGGGATCCGGGGATCTTCTCGCTCGAACGCGTCCTCGCCAACGCCTTCATTCCCGGCGCCCGCGCCTACGGCTTCTACGGGCTCGGCGAAAAAGGCGGTTTGAGCATGGGGCACTCCGATGCGCTCCGTACGATTCCGGGGGTGAAGGATGCCCGGCAGTTCACGCACGCGATTCCGGCGGCGATCGAAGCGGTCCGCAACGGCGAAAACCCCGCCTTCGAACCCGGTGATATGCATACGCGCGAGTGTTTCGTCGTGCTGGAGGAGGGGGCCGATCCCGAGGCGGTTTCGCGGACGATCCGGGAGATGCCCGGATATTTCGCGCCGTATCAGACGACGATTCACTTCGTTTCACAGGAGGAGCTTGACACCCGTTACAAAGGCTTCCCGCACGACGGGCTGGCCGTCGCCGCCGGAGTTACCGGAAACGATCATACCGCCCGGGTCGAATATCGCTGCGTATGGGGAAGCAATCCGGAGGCGACCGCCAACGTGCTCGTCGCCCATGCGCGGGCGGTGGCGCGCCTGGCGCGGGAAGGACGCCGGGGAGCGTTCACGATTCTGGATATTCCGGCAAGTTATTTCTCGACGCTGTCGCGCGAGGAGATGCTCGCTCACTGGATGTGATGCGGAATGCATGTGCGTACACGGGACGGGCGCCGTCCCGCGGATGTTTGATTTGAATGGACGAATGAATGAGTGTAAGGATCATTGGTTGAAATGTCGATTGAGAATGTGATTTCCAGCGCCATCGTGCGGAGTTTTTCCGAGAAGCTGCTTGAGAATCTGGTTGTGGACGTGGCGATCGTCGGCGGCGGGCCGTCGGCGCTGGTCGCGGCGAAATACATGTGTGAAGCGGGATTGAAGGTCGCGATCTTCGAACGCAAACTCGCGCCCGGCGGCGGCACCTGGGGCGGCGGAATGCTGTTCAATGAAGTGGTCGTGCAGGAGTCGGCGGTGTTCATTCTCGACGCGTTCGGCATCCGCCATCAGCCGATCGCCGGGGAGGAGGGGTATTACACGCTCGACTCGGTGGAGATGGCTTCCGCATTGATTTACGGCGCGGTTCACGCCGGGGCGCGGATCTTCAATGCGATGAGCGTCGAGGATATCGTTTTCAAGGAGGGGAAGGTCAACGGGCTGGTCGTCAACTGGACGCCGGTGGAACGGCTCGGAATGCACGTCGATCCGCTGACCGTGATCGCCGATGCGGTGCTTGACGGCACCGGGCATCCGAGCGAAATCATCCGCCTGGCGTCGGAGAAGGCGCAGATCAAGCTCGATACGCCGACCGGAAGCATTCTCGGCGAACGGCCGATGTGGGTGGACAGCGGCGAAGCTTCGACCGTGGAGAACACCCGTGAATATTTTCCGGGGCTTTTCGCCTGCGGCATGAGTGCGAACAACGTCGCCGGCGGGTACCGGATGGGGCCGATTTTCGGCGGGATGATGCTCTCCGGACACAAGGTGGCCGGGTTGATCATCGAGCGCTGCCGTAAAAAATAATTGCTGATTTGTGCAATTCCGGCGGTGGGAGGCGTGTCATGGGAAGGCGAGACCGGGAGCAATTGACCGGACATTGGTCCGGATTGTGGTGGATGTCGCCAGTGGCGGCGTCGGGCGCAATGCTCCCGGCGGGTGATATTGATGCTGACAAGTGATACGGCAGGCGACGATGAGCGGCGGGAATTCCACGGTCAAATATCGGCAGATCGCAGGAATATTGCGCGAACGGATCCGGCGCGGGCGTTATCCGGTCGGCAAAACGATTCCGTCGTATCCGCAGCTGTGTGCGTTTTTCGACGTGAGTGAAATCACGATCCGCAAAGCGGTTGCGCTGCTGGTTTCCGAAGGTTTGCTCCGGATGGAGCCGGGGCGCGGCAAAGGATTTTTCGTGACGGCTCCGAAACGGCCTGAACATGGCGACGTGGCGCTCCGGAAACTTGCCATTCTTTCCGCCGGCGTCACTCCGAGCGACGATCCGCCGATTCAGGATGGATTGACCGCGGCGGTGGAGTCGCGCGAGACCGGCGTGCTGCTGATTCCGAAACTGGAGGGGGCGGCGCGGCTGGAATATCTCAAACATCTGGTTGCCGGGCAGGGGGCGGACGGTTTCCTGATCAACGGTCAGATTTTCCATTCCGACGGGGAGGCGCTCGACGTGACCGACTGGCTCGACGGCGCAGGGATCCGTTATGTGCTGGCGTTCTCGGCCGAATGCGGAGCGGCGGATGATTTTCTCGCCCGGCGCCATCCGGGAGTCTACATGAACGAGCGCAATGCGCTCGGACGGGCACTCCGTCGCGGATTGCGCCGCGGCTGCCGGAGATTGCTGTTTCTCGGTTCAGATGATTACGCGGTGCGCCGTTCGGTGACGGTGGCGCGCAAGACGCCCGAGGCGGAACAATTCACGATCGATCTTCGCATCGTCAACGATCTGGAACGCAAGGATTTCTTCCACGCCTTCGAACAGACGGTGCTCGGTGCGGATTCGGGGACGCTTTTCGTCGTCGAGGGGAGCAATCTGCCCCTGGCGTATTTCGATGCGGTGCTGCGGGCTCATCATCTGGAGCCGGGCGCGGATTGTCCGGTGTTTTTTTTCGAACACTACTGCGGTCTGGATCCGGTGTTCCTCAACCGGTTTTCCGCGGTGACGCGACCCTATTTCGATCTGGGCTGGCGGGCCGGTGTGATGCTCGAAGCGATGGTGCGCGGCGCAAGCGCCGGTGAAGTGACCGAACTTGAGGCGGAGTTTCACGATTTCGGCACGATTTGAGACGAAACGCTTTTTTTATTGAAAAAATTTTCCCTCCCGCTTGATTTTTAGATGGAATCGTCTAAAATAACTGTATACACTTTTGTTGATTGCAACAGGCGTCGCTCAAATTTTACAAAACGGGAGGTAAGTCATGACGCGAAACATGCCGAAGATCGGGATTCGTCCAACCATCGACGGACGACGCCGGGGCGTGCGTGAATCACTGGAAGAACAGACGATGAACATGGCGCGCGCAGCTGCGGAACTGATTTCGAATACGTTGCGCTATCCGAACGGCGAAGCGGTTCAATGCGTGCTTGCGGATACGACGATCGGTGGAGTGAACGAAGCGGCGCGCTGTGCGGAGAAGTTCTCCCGCGAGGGGGTGACTGCGACGTTGACGGTGACGCCCTGCTGGTGTTACGGTTCGGAAACGATGGACATGGATCCGCTGACGCAGAAGGCGGTGTGGGGATTCAACGGCACCGAGCGTCCCGGCGCGGTCTATCTGGCTGCGGTGCTGGCGGCGCATGCGCAGAAGGGGCTGCCGGCCTTCGGGATTTACGGGCGGAATGTTCAGGATGCCGATGACACGACCATCCCGGAAGATGTGGCGGAAAAAATCATCGCCTTTGCGCGTGCGGCGGTGGCGGTCGGCATGATGCGCGGAAAATCCTACCTCTCGATGGGAAACGTGGCGATGGGAATCGCCGGTTCGATCGTCAACCCGGCGTTCTTCGAGGAATATTTGAACATGCGGTGCGAGTACGTCGACATGAGCGAATTCATCCGGCGCATGGAGGAGAAGATTTACGATCCGGCCGAATTCGAACGGGCGATAAAGTGGGTCGAACTCAACTGCCGTGAAGGCGCCGACCGCAATCCGTCGGAAGTGCAGCGTTCGGCGAAGGAGAAACAGGCCGTCTGGGAGTTCGTCGTCAAAATGGCCATGATCGGACGCGATCTGATGGTCGGCAATCCGCGTCTGGCCGAACTCGGTTTCCGCGAGGAGGCGGAAGGCCACAATGCGATCGCTGGCGGTTTCCAGGGCCAGCGGCAGTGGACGGACCATTTCCCGAACGGGGACTTCATGGAGTCGATGCTCTGCAGTTCTTTTGACTGGAACGGCTTGCGTGAGGCGTTCGTCGTCGCGACCGAAAACGATTCGCTCAATGGCGTCGCGATGCTTTTCGGCCATCTGCTCACCGGGACCGCGCAGGGCTTCTCCGATGTACGCACCTTCTGGAGCCGGGAGGCGGTCAAACGCGTCACCGGTTACGACCTGGAGGTGCCCGGTTTGATTCACCTGATCAATTCCGGAGCGACGACGCTGGACGCGACCGGACGCCAGATCGGACCGGACGGGAAACCGGCGATGAAACCTTTCTGGGAGATCACCGAAGCGGAGGCGAAATCGTGCCTGGAGGCGACGCAGTGGTGCGCGGCCAGCCACGGATATTTCCGCGGTGGCGGTTTTTCGAGCAAATTCATCAGCCGCGGCGGAATGCCGATCACGATGAGCCGCGTCAATCTGGTCAAGGGGCTTGGTCCGGTGCTGCAGATTGCCGAAGGTTACACCTGTGAACTGCCGGAAGAGGTGCATCGGAAACTCGATGAACGCACCGATCCGACCTGGCCGACGACATGGTTCGTGCCGAATCTGACCGGAGAGGGAGCCTTCCGTGACGTTTACAGTGTGATGGCGAACTGGGGCGCGAATCACGGCGCGTTCAGTTACGGTCACATCGGCGCGTCGCTGATTACGCTCGCGTCGATGCTGCGGATTCCGGTGTGTATGCACAACGTGCCGGAAGAAAAAATCTTCCGCCCGGCGGTGTGGAATGCGTTCGGCATGGACAGGGAAGGCGCCGATTACCGGGCCTGCCAGGCGCTGGGGCCGGTTTACCGCTGAAATTGCGCTGAGAGCCGGGGGAAGAAGAGCGGGGGGCGGAAGGAAACATTGCCGTCGGCCTCTTCTTCCGGATTTTTTCGTTTGATTTGAAGAAAGAAACACACCACAATCGGGATTGTTGAAGTTATGGGATTGCGTTACAGGCAGATTCATCTTGATTTTCATACATCGCCGGACATTCCGGAAATCGGAGCGTTGTTTGACCGGAAGGAGTTTCAGGAGGCGCTCAAAACCGCCGAAGTCGATTCGATCACCTGTTTTTCCTGCTGTCATCACGGGTTGAGTTATCATCCGACCCGGATCGGAAAAATGCATCCCGGATTGAAGTTCAATCTGCTGCGCGAACAGATCGACGCATGCCATGAGATCGGCGTCAACGTGCCTGTGTACATCACCGCCGGCGTGAATTCCGTCGCGGCCGCCGCACATCCGGAATGGCGCGAAATCTCGCGCGACGGTCAGTGGAACGGCTGGCGGCATTCGCCGCTGGAGGCCGGGTTCGACAAACTCTGCTTCAACACGCCGTATCTGGATTATCTCTGCGCGCTGATCGAGGAGACCGTGACGATGTTTCCCGATTGCGACGGCATTTTTCTGGACATCATCTCCCAGGGGCAGTGCTGCTGCCGGGAGTGTATGGAAGAGATGGTGCGTGACGGATTGAATCCGGAAGTCGAAGCCGACCGCATCGCCCATGCGCGGAAAGTGCTGCTGAAATATTATGAACGTTCCACCGCGGCGGCGCGGGTTCACCGCCCGGATATGCCGGTATTCCACAACTCCGGACATGTGACGATGGGCGATACGGAAATTCTGCGTTATTTCAGCCACCTCGAACTCGAATCGCTGCCGACCGGCGGCTGGGGATACGACCATTATCCGATGTCCGCCGCCTACAGCCGGAATCTCGGGATGGAATTTCTCGGCATGACCGGGAAATTTCAGACCACGTGGGGCGAATTCGGCGGACTCAAGCACCCGAACGCCCTCCGTTACGAATGCGCGGCGATGCTTGCCAACGGTTCCCGTTGCAGCATCGGCGATCAATTGCATCCCTCCGGGAAGTTCGACGCCTCCACTGCTGCGGTGATCGGCGCCGCCTACCGCGAAGTGAAGGAGAAGGAAGCCTACTGTCGGGGGGCGGAGTCGGTTGCTGCCGTCGCGGTGCTCGGCAGGGAGTCGATCACCCGGATTCACGCCTGGTTTCCCGAGGATTCCGGTGCGGCGCGGGTGCTGTTGGAGGAACACATTCCGTTCGACTTCGTCGACACGCAAATGGACTGGTCGAAATACCGTTTTCTCCTGCTGCCGGACGAAGTGTGCGTGACGCCGGAGCTGGCCGTGAAACTGGACGCGTTCCGCGCGGACGGCGGGAAATTGATCCTCTCCGGAGAATCGGGCATGAATCCGGAAAAGAATTGTTTTGCATTGAAGAATCTGCCGTTCGACTGGGAGGGGCCAAGTTCGTATTCGCCCGACTACGTTCAGGCCGCCGCCGCCTTCGCGCCGGAATTCGCGACGACGCCGTTTGTGATGTACACCCGTTCGCAGCGGATCCATGCGAAGCCGGGCGCGGTTTCGCTCGGATCGGTTTACGATCCGTATTTCAACCGCGACTGGCGGCACTTCTGCAGCCATCAGCACACGCCGTACCGGCCGGAACCTTCCGGATACGATGCGGGCGCGATGGGCGACGACGTGCTTTATTTCGCGCATCCGGTGTTCACGCTCTACCGCGGCTGGGGCGCTGTGGCGGTGCGCGAATTCATCGGACGGGCGTTGCGCGCCTTCCTGGGAGATGCATTGCAGTTGAAAACCGAACTGCCGTCGACCGGACGGGTGACGCTGATGCGACAGAAGGAGGAGTCGCGTTACATTCTGCATCTGCTTTACGCGAACACCATCATTCGCGGCGGCAGCGTGACGACTCTTTCCGGAGAGACCATCGGCCGCGACGGGTTGGAGGTGATCGAAGAATTGAATCCGCTGCCGGCGGGCCGCGTGGTGGTGAACGTGCCCGAACCGGTGCGCCGCGTGGTGCTGGTACCGGAGAATCGGGAAATCGAATTCACCCGCACGTCCGGCGGTGAAATCGAATTTTTCGCGCCGGAATTCCGTTGTCACCGGATGGTGGCGCTGGAATATTAAACCGGAACAGAATGTCTTCGGCGGAGGAAGGCAATGTTTTCCTCCGCCGTTTTTTGCTTTGAAATGAAAAATTTTCCCGGATTTCTTGAAATGGATCGTAATCGTGCCATACTATAAAACAGTTCATCAAACCTGATGGAGAAACATCGTATCCAACAGTATCCGGTAAGAAAAGGGGGAGACTGTATGATTACAGCAGCGATCCCGGGAGGAAACATTCAACTTTTCGGCATATCCGGGAACCGGATCGAGTTGGACGTGGAGTTGCGCGACACGACGACGGATTGGTTCTACTGGAGCTTCAAGGCGGAATTTCCCCGTCCGGGGCGGTATGAATTTTATTTCGTCAAACCGAATCGGATCGGGCCGCGCGGTCCGGCGTACAGTCTTGACGGAGGGCGTTCGTGGCGCTGGCTCGGAGAGAATACCGACGGGCGCAGTTTCGTCTTCGATTATGATGGTTCGGCGCCGGAAGTGTTGTTCTGCATGGGGATGGCGTATCTTGAACGGGATTTCGACGCATTCCGGCGCGAATTTTCCGGGAATGCGCTGTTGCAGGTCGAAACGCTCTGCCGGAGCCGTCAGGGCCGGGCGGTGGAAATTGCGACGATTCGCGAGGGGGCTCCGGAATTCACGCTGCTGCTGACTTCGCGTCACCACGCGGGTGAAATGATGGCGACATATGTTCTGGAGGGAATGCTGCGTTATGCGTTGATACATGAGGAGTTCCGGCGTTCGATCGGCATCACGGCTGTGCCGTTCGTCGACAAGGACGGCGTGGAAAACGGCGACCAGGGCAAGAACCGCGCTCCGCACGATCACGCGCGGGATTACGAGGGAGAATCGATTTATCCTGAAGTTGCGGCGATCCGGGAACTCTTTCTGCAGCTCCGCCCCGCGGCGGTGATGGATCTGCACTGTCCGTGGCTTCGGGGTGGTTGTAATGAATGGATCTACGTGGTCGGTTCCGAGAAGCCGGAGCGCGAACTTCAAATGACGCGCTTCGGACGGATTCTGGAGACGGAAACCCCGCCGTGCTGTCCCTATCATGAGAGGGACAACGTCCGCTTCGGCACCTTGTGGAATACGGCGGAAAACTATACCGGCGGCTGGACGATCCGCCATTTCGCCGAGAATTATCCCTTTGTGAAGGGGGCGTTTTCAATGGAAATACCGTTCGCCAACGCCCGCGAGGTGACGCTCGACCGGGCGGCGGCGCTGGAACTCGGCGCGGCGTTCTGCCGGGCGATGGCGCGTTATCTGAAAGAAGAAGCGAAGTGAAGAATTTTGCTTTGCTTCACTTCGCTTCAAATTCACTGATTTGACCAGGCTTCACGTCACCTGGTTTCGAGAAGGATCATTTCCCGGTGTAGAGTCCCGGTCCGTCGCCGATGTGGAGGAAGACCGAACGCCAGATGCCGCCGCCGAGGGTGAAGTCGTCGACCCGGACGACCAGCACGTTTTCTTCGCCCTCCGGTTTGAGTGCGTCAGTCGCGTCGAAGCGGAAGGGTTCCTTCCACCAGGTCGAATCGGTTTCCCCCTCTTTGGTATGAAGCCCGAGGCGCTGTCCGTTGAGAAAAACTTCCGCTTCGTCGTCGACGGCGCCGAAGAGCAGTTTGACCGCTTTGCCTTTCCAGCCTGCTGGCGTCGGGAATGTTACAGCGTACCACACCTGACCGTCGTAATCGGCGGTGCCGGGAAGGCCGCTCTGTTCGAAATAGGACGGAACGGAAATCGTCTGCCATTCGGCGGCGGGAAATTCGCGAAGATTGAAATATTTCGCATCCATTCCCACCCGGTCCGGATCGAGCCGGAATTTCCAGCGTCCGTCCAGCCGTTCGGTCCCCGGGGGATCGGGTTCGACCTCCGCGCCGTAGAGGGAGATGCCGGAGAGAATCATGTCCGGCCGCTCCACCTTCGACCAATCCCAGCCGCGGCGGAAAAGAAGACGGACTTTGCTGGTGCGGACATCTTCGAAGTCTGCAAGCATGCGTCCGGCTCCCTTCAGCGGTCCGAGAGTGCGCCAGTTGCCGAAGACGTATGCCTGCGCTTCGGCGTCGCTCCAGCTGTAACCGCCGTTGCCCGGTGCTTTGACCAGAATCCGGTTGAGGGTGTAGGTGCCGGGAAGTTCGATTTCAACGAAATGAGGAGCCTCCGAGCGGCCGCTCGACCAGCCGACCTGACCGTCGGAGAGGGCGGCGCGCCGAAGGAGGTTCGCGTCACCGGTATCGGCGGAGAAACGGGCCTTCTCCAACGGCACGAGCCGGCTGTATTTTTCCAGGGCGGTCGTGACGATTTCGAGATATTTGGTGACGGCGTCGCGTTGAACGTCGATCAGCCACTGTGCGTAATAATTTGCTTTCGGAGTTTTCTTTTTTGCCGCATCCAGAAGGGTGATGGCTTTCTCGGCGTCGGCTTTGCGGGCGGAAAGAACCCGGGAATTGTCCTCCGTGACGATGGATTTGTTGTTCAAATTCATCCGGATGACGTCGAGCATCTCCTTCCAGCCGTCCCCGAAAAGCAGAAACGCGGCGCGCGGCGCGACGTTTTCGACGATCCACTCCTCCTCGGTCGGCAGATCCGGGTTCCAGAAATACTGTGCCGCGATCGCCGCGAGAAGTCCCCATGCCTCGTAATGGTAAGCATTGGTTCTGCCGTCGTGTCCCTTTGCCTCGGTGAAGTTGAGATCCCAGGTCGAGCCGGTCCAGGCGGAAGTATAACGGAACTGGCAGACCTTGAGGTTTTCCATATATTTACGGTAGGCGGCGACATCTTCGGGGGTGCGTTCCTCAAGCATGACGTAGAAGTGATCGCGCATCTCCTGCGGCACAGTGGCGGCGGTGCGCCGGAGATATTCGCGGAAGTTCTCGACATCTTCAAGATCGTCGTTTCCGGGGGAATCGTAATAGACCGGCACGGTCCAGATTACGGTCACGTCGGGACATTTTTCCTGAAGAGCGTTGAAAATCTGTCGGAAACGGATTACATCCGGTTCAACCGGGGAGGGATCATCGGGATAATTCTTCCGGTCAAGATCGTCGCGCTTGTCCCAGAACTGCTTGATGTAGACGTGCCACCAGCCGGCGTCGGTGACGTCGTGCCAGCAATATCCGCCGACACCGGGCGCGCTGGAATATTGAAGCGCCATATCGACATATTGCTGATTGAGCGCAGGGTCGGACCAGTTCCACGGATGGAGCGGCGGTTCGCCCTTGGGACGGTTCCAGCCGCCGGAGCAGAGCCGCAGATAACGATCCAGCGCGTATTGCTGGCATGATGTGTCGCTGGGATAACCGTAGCGGCCGTAATTGTAACGCATGAGCATACTGGAGAGGAGCAGTGCATCCTTCTGGCGTTCGACCGGAGCGTGACCGCCGCCGACCTGGGCGGCGGTGCCGAGGCGCATTTCGAATCCGGGGAAATCGGTGGCGTCGACGCCGCGGAAAGTCCAGGAATCGTTTTCCGCCGGGCGGAGGAGCTGGATCAATCCGGCGAGCGCATAGGCCGCGCCCTGGGTGTCGGAGGCGACCACGTAAACGGCGTCGGGGCGGGAACGGATGATGAAACTTTGTGCATTGCGTTCATCCTGCGGAAGTTTGGCGATTTCCGAGTCGGGAATGAGATTTTTCAGTTCAGCGGAGCGTTCTTCGGGGGTGAGAATCTTCACCGGCAAGCCGTCGCCGCCGTCGAATCGGATCGGAAACGTCTTTTCCCAGTGGCGCGCCAGATAATCGGAGAGGTCGTCGGTGACGAGCTTGAGCCGTTCGCGGTCGAATTGATCCGAGAGGTGCAGCGAAAACCCCGTCAACGGTATTTCCGCGTCACTGTAATGCGCCTGCCGGGGGATGGGGAACATTTCGCGGAAACGGTCAAATTCCACGGCGCTGAGCCCGACGGCGACGAGACCCAGTAAAAAGATGAAAACGATTTTTTTCATGAAAAAACTCTTCCTTCAGGATTGACCTCAATGGCCGGATTGTAAAATTTCCCCGTTTCCCGCACGCCCGCATTTCTTTTTTCCGGGAGCCGGAACGATTCGATGAATCTCTTGCTGTCTGCCGCTCTCCGTCCTTTCTGCAACGAACGCGTTTTTTTGTTAAAAGGTTTTAACAGTTCAAGTCAAAAAAAACACCTTTCCAACATGTGAAAGGTTCTAATACAGGTAATTATAGTTGATTTTTCCGATGGTGTCAAGCGGGGAGGCGATTTTTTTTGCGGAAAAATACGGAAATTCGTGTGACGGGAGGATCGGCGAGGCGAAACGTTTTCCATTGGACGGTGAAGGTCGTGGAAAGCCGCGCTTCCGCCGTTTCGA
The DNA here is from genome assembly GCA_944389815.1 of uncultured Victivallis sp. Lineage (GTDB taxonomy): Bacteria > Verrucomicrobiota > Lentisphaeria > Victivallales > Victivallaceae > Victivallis. The sequence continues at coordinate 36,770 of CALXNS010000076.1, forward strand.
GCGGGCGGAGGCGCGGCGTGAAGGGGAATTTGCTGTGTTTTCAGCAGGAAAGGCTCTCTCTCCTCATTTTCCGGAGTAAAGTCCCGGTCCGTCTCCGATGTGAAGGAAGACCGAACGCCAGATTCCACCCTCCAGAGTGAAATCATCGACCCGGACGACCAGCACGTTTTCCTCTCCGGCGGGTTTGAGTGCGGCGGTCACGTCGAATCGGAATGGTTCCTCCCACCAGGTGGAATCATTTTCCCCCTCTTTGGTGTGGAGTCCGAGGCGTTGTCCGTTGAGGAAAACTTCCGCTTCATCATCGACGGCGCCGAAGAGCAGTTTGACCGCTTTTCCCTCCCAGCCGGCGGGCGTCGGGAACGTCACTGCGTACCACACCTGACCGTCGTAATCGGCGGAGCCGGGAATGCCGCTCTGTTCGAAATGGGAGGGGACGGTGGTGTCATGCCATTCCGATGCGGGGAATTCGCGAAGTTCGAACCATTTCGCGCCCATTCCGGCTCGATCGGGATCGAGCCGGAATTTCCAGCGCCCGTCCAGCCGGGCCGTCCCCGGGGGATCCGGTTCTACTTTGTTGCCGTAGAGGGTGATGCCGGAAAGAATCATATCGGGGCGCTCCACCTTCGACCAGTCCCAGCCGCGCCGGAAGAGGAGACGGATTTTATCGGTGCGGACGTCGTTGAATTCCGCAAGCAACCGCTCCCGGCCGGTGATCGGAGCAAGTTTGCGCCAGATTCCGAAAAAGTTCGCCTGCACTTCGGCATCGGTCCAGCTGTAACCGCCGTTGCCCGGCGCCTTGATCAGAATCCGGTTGACGTTGTAGACGCCGGGTAATTCGATTTCCACGAAATGCGGCGCCGCCGACCGGCCGCTCGACCACGAAATTTGTCCGTCGGAAAGCGCCGCGCTCCGGAGGCGGTTCGCATCGCCGCCGTCGGCGGTGAAACGCGCCGCGTCGAGGGCGATGAGTTGATTGGCCTTCTCCAGCCCGGAATTGACCAGTTCAAGATATTGTGTGAGTTTCGTGCGCCAGTTGCCGATGAGATAGTGGGCATAGGAGTTGGCTGCGGGGGTTTTCTTTTCCGCCGCGTCGAGAAGCGTCAACGCTTTTTCGGCGTCGCGTTTGCGTGCGTTCAATGTCTGAGTGTTGTTCTCCTTGACGATGGTTTTGTTGTTCAAGTTCAACCGGAGCACATCGAGCATCTCCTTCCAGCCGTCGCCGAAGATGAGGAACAACGCCCGCGGCGCGACGTTTTCGACGATCCACGCTTCATCGGTCGGCAGCTGCGGATTCCAGAGATATTGCGCGGCGATTGCCGCAAGTGGATCGGACGCTTCGTAGAGATATCCCTCGGTTTTGCCGTCATGTTTTTGCGCATCGGTGAAATTGAGATCCCAGGTGGTGCCCGACCAGACCGAGGTATAACGATATTGACACATCTTGAGATTGTCCATGTACTTGCGGTAATCGGCAACGGTTTCCGGAGAACGTTCCTCCAGCATCACGTAGAAACGGTCACGCATCTTCTGCGGCACGGTCGCGGCGACCAGCCGGAGATATTCACGGAAATTCTTCACATCCTTGAGATCGTCCTTCCCCGGCAGATCGTAATAGACCGGCACGGTCCAGATGACGGAAACAGCAGGACATTTTTCCTGAAGCGCATCGAACATCGCCTTGAACCGGATTGCGTCCGGCCGCGCCGGGGAGGGATCATTCGGATAATTTTTCCGGTCGAGGTCGTCACGCTTGTTCCAGAAGTCATCGATGTAAACATGCCACCAGCCCGCATCGGTGACGTCGTGCCAGAAATATGCACCGACGCCGGGCGCTCCCGCGTATTGGAGCGCGAGATCGACATATTGCTGATTGACCGCCGGGTCGGACCAGTTCCACGGGCGGAGCGGCGGTTCGCCTTTCGGGCGGTTCCAGTAACCGGAGCAGAGCCGGAGAAAACAGCGGTCGATCGCGAACTGATGCTGCGAGGTGTCTCCCGGGTATCCGGCTTTGCCGTAATTGTAACGCAGCAACATTCCCGCCAGTTGCAGCGCCTGCTGCTGGCGTTGGACGGGAGCGTCTTTGCCGCCGGCTCCAATGGCCGACCCCATGCGCAGTTCGAAGGCCGGGAAATCGGTGGCGTCGACGCCGCGGAACGTCCAGGCGTGATTCTCCGCCGGGCGGAGGAGTTGAATGATTCCGGCAAGCGCGTAAGCCGCCCCGCAGGTGTCGTTGGCAACGATGTAAACCGCGTCGGACGTCGAACGGATGATGAAACTTTGACGACCGCGTTCCCCCTGCGGAAGTCGGGCAAGTTCGGCGGCGGGGATGAGCGCTTTCAAGGCCGGAGTACGTTCGGCGGGGGTGAGAATGTTTACCGGGAATCCACCGGGAACATTCGTTTTGATTGGGAAGGGTAACCCCCATTGCCGTTCCAGATAGGCGGCCAGATCGCCTGCAATGAGTTCGAGCCGTTCGCGATCGAATCGATCCGAGATTCGCAGTGAGAATCCCGTCACCGGAATTTCCCGGTCGCTGTAACGCGCCTGCCGCGGGATGGGGAAGATTTCACGGAAGCGGTCGAATTCCGCCGCGACGGCCCCGGTATTGAAGAGGAACGGCAACGTGAAGCAGAGAAGAAGGAGATGGAAAAGGTTTTTCATGCGTCACCTGATTGAAGAAAATTATTATTTCCAGAGAACGTCGAAGCTCATTTCGTCATGGCTGCCGTGCGGATGTTCGCCGATGTGCGTTTTGTCGACGTGCCAGTCCAGATAAAGAATGTTGGTGAAGCCGCCGTGCCGGACGTCGATGCTCTGGACGTTGTTGCGATATTGCCAGTAATACCAGTTGCACCATTGGTTGCCGATGGAGAATTCTCCGCCGTCGAGCATGCCGACTTTGCGTGACGGATAGACCCAGCGGGTGGATTTTCCGGCTCCGCTTGCATAACGCTCAACGCCGCTTGCATCGTAAAAAGACTGAAACATGAATTTCCCTTCCCGCGGATCGCTGTCATAAAGCAACGTCAGGGGTTTGCTGCAGCGCAGAACTTCGTTGCTCGGCGCATATTTCAGCGTAACAAGATAGTTATCCCACTGAACGCCGCCCCATAACGCTCCTTCGTAGCTGCCGTTCATCCAGCCTGTAAGGCTCCATTCGTTGTTGTCGGCGATATACTGGGCGTGAGAAAGTCCGGTCTGGCGCATGTTGTTGATACAGGTGGCGGTCCGGCCCCGCTCCCGGGCCTGATTCAATGCCGGAAGCAGCATCGAGGCGAGAATGGCGATGATCGCAATCACAACCAATAATTCAATCAGTGTAAAAATGCGGTGTAATTTCATGATATTCTCCCTGTTGAATGTTGCGATGAAACCGATTGAAAAACGGACGATTTCATAATTTCACCTTGATGCTATTTCTGATCTCCAGACGCGAAGGAACGCGGATGGTACGGATTTCCGGAATGCCGTTGATTTTCCGTTCCAGTTCGTCGAAGACTTCCCCGATGAAGAGCGCCGGATCGACCCGGATGCCGGAGAGCGGCGGATTGTAGAGCGAACTCAGCTGCGAACAGTCGATGACCGCAATCGAAAGATCCTCCGGAATGCGGATGCCCGCCTGGCCGGCGCAGGAACAGAAATGCATCGCCGTAAGATCGGATGTTGCAAGAACCGCATCCGGCCGGTCGGCGAAAATTCTCTCGGCAGCACGTTTCAACGTCTCCATATCCCGGAAGGAGAAGTCGACGAGACGCGGTTCCAATCCGAATTCTCCGGCCAGCCGGGAGAAAACCTGCCGTTTGGGCGGGAACTCCGGATCATCGAGCAGCACCACAGAACGAATGCCGTTTTGACGGAGATATTCGAAAAGTTCCGCCATGCCCGGTTCATAATCGTACTGAACCGTGCTGATGTCCACGGATTCGGCATTGATCGTGACCAGCGGCACGACGCCGTGATAGGCCCGTTTGATCCGTTCGGTGCTTTCGGAACAGTTTTCAAACGCCTGCGAACACATGATGACGCCATCCACTGCGCGGGTGAGCAGCATCTCCATGGTATCGATCTCCCGCCTGGTATCCCAGACCGTCGGCGTCATCAGCAGTTGACAGCCGCGGCGGTTGGCCTCGTTCGCAAGTTGTTCAGTCAGCTCCGCGTAATACGGCGTGGCGCTGTCGCCGCAGACAAAGCCGATAATTCCGGTTGACTGGCGCTGCATCGCCAGTGCCAGGCGATTCGGACGGTAGGAGAGCGACTCGGCCAGTTCCCAGATGCGCTTCCTGGTGTTCTCCGAAACCCGCCGGGCCTGCGGTTTCCGGTTGAGCACGATCGATACGGTCGTAGTGGAAACTCCCGCCTTTTGTGCCAGCTCGGTGATGGTTACGACTCTTCCTGACATGATTTCAATTTTTCTGGTGAAAGGTTTTACCAACGCAACTCAAAAAAATCTTCCACCCCGGTGAAAGGTTTTACCATTTCGGCTGTAAAAACCGGACGCATACCGTAGGTGAAAGGTTTTACCTGTACTAATTATACTCGATTTCGGCGTCGATGTCAAGAGTTCCGGCTGCTTTTTTGAGAGAAAAAACGCTTCTTCTCCGTTTTGAGCCATAAATCATGGTTGTTTTTGAGGTAGATAGAGGGGAGCTGAAATATCTTCAATTTGAGATAGGTTATGTTTCTGAAGCCATATGCCTGGTGAATGAGCCGCCGTATTTTGTTGTTGAATCCTTCGGTGGAGGCATTGTTCATTCGGTCGAAAGTCCAGTATTTGATGATTTTCGATAGTCTTTCGCGGATCGTTTTGCCATAGCGATCAACTCTCTACTTCCGGTAGCGGCAGCCTGGGGGGCCAACGGCGAGATGCCGCTTTTGCTTCAAGAGCATTGGACGCGGTTGCATAGATGCTTCTTAATGCTCTTTCAATAGATATGCATCGCTCAACTCCGTGAAATGTTTTCGCATGTTCCTGAGAATCAGGAGGCTGTCCTCGGCCTGGTCTTCCATGTTTCGGAGAAACAACATGCGAAGTTTCTTGAACTGATTGCGTTGAGAAGCATCAAGTTCAGCGACGTATCGCCTTCGAAGTTTATCCAACCGCTCATTCATCAGCTTGATGACATGAAAATGGTCGAATACGATTCGAGCTTTCGAGAAATGCTTTCCCTCCCAACTGGCATAAGTGTTGGACATGTCCATTGTAACGACTTGTAACTTTTTTTGAGCAACTTCTTATGTAATCAATCCAGTGCGGAAACGTCCTTTTCGTTTCCGACATGAAGCACCGCTTCGCTTTGCAGGTCACGAACAATCATCAGAAAAGCGGAAGATTCGGTCGGGATTCTGACCGATATGGATTTCATCAATGCCGATCTGCCTGACATGGGCCGCAGATACACGGGCATACTTTCGTTCCAGAGACCGTTTCTCTATTTCCTTGACCAACTCCCATCGCAAATGATATTTTATCGCGATGGAACGAATGCTCATCTCATGACGTTCCTCGATGATTTTCCATTCAAAATTCCTGGTAATTCGAGCGTTGCCGGAAGAGAGAAAATGCAGATGTTCAAAGTTGTGACAGGCAGGTCTGACAATACAATCGATGGATTTTGATTCAGAGATGGAATCAGATGCCGCCCCGTCGGCAAGCCCTGCATATCACGAATGCGAATACATTCCGATCGTACCTTCAACTAACCACATCGGGGACAGTGAAAATCCTTGTGTTTGATGATCCAAATCAATTTTTCTTTGCAATATTCAAATCTCTGGTGTTGAAATTCGCGGATTCTCTGTATATTTTGAAGTATGTGGTCGACGTTTTGCCTCCTTGGTTTTCGTTTTCAGAGGAAAAATTTATAAGGCAAGTGTTTACCTTTTTCCAGTTTTTATGATTTCGCTACCCCGTTTTGAGGTCATTTATGGCTCAAACGGGAGAAGAGTCATCTTTTATTGCAATTGAGCACAAATCTGAGGAGTGAAATATGCAGAACGCAAAGACAAATTCCACAGGCTGGGTTAAATTCAAGGGGAATCCCGTATTGGGATCGACCGAACTGGGTACCTGCTTTGACGTGCATGTCCACCGGATTGAGACGGGATTCCGTATGTATTTCTCCTGGAGACCGCAATGCTCTCTGGCTTTTGTGGAGAGTTCCGACGGCATCAACTGGAACGAGCCGCAGATCATTCTCGGACCGAATCCGGAATCGGGCTGGGAAGACAACCTCAACCGTAACTGTGTTGTCATACGCAACGGGATTCATCATATGTGGTATACCGGACAGGCTCGCGGATTCAGCCGCATTGGTTATGCCGAAAGTTCCGACGGCGTGAATTATCGCCGGGTCAGCTGCGAACCGGTGATGATACCGGAATTCCCGTGGGAAAAGGAATCGGTGATGAATCCATTTGTGAAATGGGATGAAAAACGCGGAATCTATCGCATGTGGTATGCTGCCGGGGAAACCTATGAACCCAATGCACTCGGTTATGCCGAGAGCCGGGACGGCATCCGCTGGCAGAAATCCCCGCTGAATCCGATTCTGGTTCACGGTGACGATTTCTGGGATCGAAACCGGGTCGGCGGTTGCGAAGTGGTCGAATGCTGCGACGGCAGCTGGCTGATGTTTTACATCGGATATGAGGATATCGATACCGCCCGGATTTGCGCCGCTCGTTCCCCTGACGGTGTCACCCGGTGGCAGCGCCTGAAGACCAATCCGCTGATCTCTCCGGATCCGGGATCTTGGGATGCCGCAGCCTGCTACAAACCTTCCCCCTGGTATGATCCCTCCAAAAAACGCTGGATGATCTGGTACAACGGACGCAACGGGAACGCTGAATATGTCGGTCTGGCCATCCACGAGGGCTATGAACTGGAGTGAGCCCGACCGGACGGAAATGCTGGAATGCATCCGTCAGAGGAGTTGCTTTTGAATTGAGAAAGATCCAGTCAATCGCCGGAGAATGAGGCGGGGGAAAGATATTCGCGGCAGGATTGGATATCACGAATGCAAATAATACATTCCGGTCGTACTTTCAACGAACCGCAGCGGGGGGAGGTGAAACTCCCCGCGTTGATGACCCAAATCAATTTTTCTTTGCAATATTCAAATTTTTGGTGTTGAAATCCGCGGCTTCTCTGTGTATTTTGAGGCAATGTGGTCGACATTTTGCCTCCTTGGTTTTCGTTTGGCGAGACAAAACTATAAGGCAAGTATCGACCTTTATCCAGTCGTTATGATTTTCTCTGCCCCCCGTTGTGAGGTTATTCATGGCTCAAGCCGGAGAAGAACCGAAAAAACAGAAATTGTAACGCGAATGAAATCATTTCCGAACCGGACGGGCTTCTGTCAAAACGGGAGCCGCCGCCGGGGAACGTTCATCCTGCCGGGCGGCGCCGGGAACCGGTCGGAGAGTGGAGAACGCTTCAAAAAAATATCCTCCGCGGAAACCGGGAGGAAACGCAAGCCGCATGGCCGCAGAGGGCGGAGGAAACGCCCGTTTCGGACGCTCCTTCGCATTTTTTTCATATCCGGACGAACAGCTCCGCACTCTCCCGGGGCAGCCGGAATTCGTCCGCGCCATGGAATACGCCGCGCCATTTGCCCGGCAATCCCGGATCGAAGACGGCCTCCTTGTCATGCGAATTGACCGCGACGATGAAACATGGTTCGCCGTCCTCGGTTAAAATATCCACGTGAATGCCGGGGGCGACCGCCTCCGGTTGAATGCCCGCCGCCGCCGCCGCCTTAAACAGCCAGCTCGCCAGGAGGGAACGTTCGAGTCGGAAACCGCGCCCGAGCAACGTCCCGGCGTGGAACCAGCGTCCATTGCCGACCGTTTTGGAGATCATGCACACTTTGTCCCGGAACCGTCCCTCGATGACGCAGTCTTCGCCGGCAAGTTCGGCAAATTGCAGCGAACCGAACCCTGCGGTGCCGTCCGGCGCGGAAATCGGGAAATATTCTCCGCCGGAAACGCCGTCCGTCTTCATCGCTTTGGCGACGTCCCCGGAAACCTCCGCCGCCAGCCCGCCGTATTCTCCGGTGCGCGGCAGATGGTAGGAGGAGGTGCTCTCCACTTCCCGTGCGCCCCATCTTTCCGCGAGTCCGCAGCCGGGCAGAATTTCACTGTGACGCCCGGTGGTGGCGTTGTAACCGGCCAGATGCCCCTCGGTGACCAGAATGCCGCCGGAACGGAGAAACGCGTCGAGACGGTCGGCTTCCTCTTCGGCAAGGAAGTAGGGCGACGGCATCACGATCATTGCGATTTCTTCCGGGAAATCGCGCTTCGAATCGATGATGCGAAACGGCAGATTTTCCTCGTAAAGACAATCGGCATACGCGGAAACGCTTTCCCGGAAGCGTTTCAAATTGCCGTCCATGCAGAAATGGAACACTTCGTTTGCATTGCTTCTCCAGATGCCGATTTGCGGCGTGCGCCTGCGTGCGCGCATCAGCCCCGGCAGATGCGGCCGCAGCTTTTCGATGAACTCCGCCGCGTGGAGCGTCACCGGCCGGGAGGAACCGTCCGGATGAATCAACCCCCACGCCGGCGATTCGATGCCGAGCGTTTCCGGGCGGAACTGCCAGAAGAGAAAGCCGCGCACCCCCCAGCCGAGCTGAGGAATTCCTTCGCGCAGGAAGGTATCGCGGTCGATGATTCTCTGGTGCATTGCCGTCGAACCGTAATTGATGTGCCATTCGGCGTTGTAGAAGACGCGGTTTCCGGCGGCGCTGACCGCCTGCGCGGCCAGCAACGTGTCGGATGTGATGGTCGACGCGAAAACGTCACACAAGTCCGCGAGGGCGAAGTCGTCCACACAGCTGACCGCGTTGAAGCAGTCGATCGAATTGGCCACGACATGCAGATAACAGACGTGCGCGGGGTCGAGTTTCCGGATTATTTCCGTCCGCCATCGACCATCCGCGGTCAATTTTTCCAGATGGAACATCCGCCAGTCGATGAAGTCGCTGACGGTCGTCGGGTCGCGGGGCAGTTCCACTTCGTCGAAGGAAGCGTAACAGCGTCCCCATACCGTATTGAGCCGTTCGATGGAACGGTTGTATTTATTCTGGAGGAATTTCTGAAATCCGCGGTGGCATTCCGGACAGTAGCAGAGCAGTTTTTCCATATCTGGACTGCGTCGCATCAGGTTGTTTTCTGGTTCATTCCAGACATCCCACATTGCCAGCGCCGGATGATTGCGGAAATGTTCTGCGGCGGCTTCTGTGAAGCGTTTGCGCGCCTCCAGCGCCCCGGGATGTGAATGGCACGGACCGGGATAACCGCCGAGCTGGCGACAGATGTTTGCGACCGGTTCGAGGGTATGGCCGGAAGCGTCGACCATGCGGCAGTCGGGATATTTTTCAAAAATCCATCCGGGCGCGACGTCGAGGATCAAGTTGAGTGTGACCGCAAGATTGTTGCCGGCGGCGAGATCCATCAATTGGTCGAGATCGTCCCAGAAGTATTGTCCTTCGCGCCGTTCGCTCCATCGCCACTGAACCCAGAATTTCACCGAATCGAATCCGAGTTCGCGCATTTTCTTCAGGTCGTCGGCCCAGTGTTTCGGGTCGGGGGAGGGCGCGCGATAATATTGCGCCCCGTAAATAAAGGGAAAAGTTTGATCTTGTCTCATTTCTTATTCTATTGTTCCAACAGTTCCTTCAACCGGATCAAACAGATTGACTCCGGTTGCATCTGAATTTCCAAATAGGGGAAGCCTTCCTCTGAAAATTTTCGCTCAGAATATGTTACGGGAAGCTCAATTGCGCCGCCTTCCGGAATGTAACTTATGTGTCGGGACATGTCAAAAACATATTGTGCGATTTGACAGTTCCTCCAGTTTTCTCTTATTTCAACAATCACCTTGCGCGGCACACTGCACTCTTCTGCCAGATTCCAGCACAACAGGAAGATTTGCCCGTCTTTTTCAAACGCGGCTCCGCGAATCATGGCATCCTCTCCGTCCAGATGAAGTCTGATTGCATCATCCGGCAATTGCGCCCAAAGCCACTGTCCCCAATATGCCGGTTTCAACAATCCATCAGTGGTAATCAGTCCCCATTGCCAGTTCGCCGCAGGAAGATCCCGGATGCAGAATAATCCTCCAATATCCACATCGGCGTCCATCAGAGCCCGGATCATTTCCGCGTTGTAGAGAACACTCCGCATGTCGGCACGATAATGAGGCGAGCCACTGCTGGAAATTCCCCATTCAGTCAGTGCAATTTTCATGTCACCTGCTCCGCGCTCCGTGAGTTCTCTGCGGAGAGTGCTGACAATTTCCGTTAAGCGCTGTGGAGAGGTCTGGTATTGATGAAAGTCGAAAATATCGACCAGTCCGGGATTTTTTTCGATCAAATCCAGAAACGCCTTCCAGATCCGATTGATTCCGTCGCCGCAGCCGATACCGGAAATCAGTGCATCCGGATCCGCCTGTTTCAACGCCCTGGCCGCCACCTCAAATACGGCAATCGCCGCTTCGGGATGATCAGCGTAACCGGCAAAATCCGGCTCGTTGAAACATTGATAATATTTCACTTCAAGCCGTTCCTTTGTCAGTGCGGAAACGAAATTTTCCACCGTCATTGCCCAATCCCGGCGAAATGTTTCATTTTCCGCCCAGAGCTCCTTCGGCAGCCAGTCGTGTCCGTCGATCCGCTGGAGAAGTGCGGGCGGCAAGACGTCAAGTCCGACGATCGGCTGCGCTCCCACTTTCTGAATGGCTTTTATGGTCATGATTCCGGAAGAGAAGTCAAAGGAGAGTTTTCCATTCTCGTCTTTTGTGACCGAATTGTCAAGGCAGTGATCCTTGCGGATGAATCGCGGACGCAACGGTTTTACCAGCCGCGGCAGGAAAAAATCCTCTTCCGGAATTACTCCGCCTTCGGCATAATCACGCCATACGGCGTTCGGAATTCCACTTTGACGCGCGGGATCCACCGACAACAGAAGCGGTTCGACATATTCTCCCTTCAGGAAAACCTGCCGTATGGGACGCACATTCGTCGCCGAGTCTCCCCCCAGATGCACCCCGCGGGCCGCCTGGGGGTCATACGCCAGAAGTGCGCTCCCCGTCGGAGTGAACTTCAATTTTTCCGGACTCAAAATTACCTTCCACAGACGAAATGACCATGCATCATCCGGATGCCGACGACGCCCGGAAAGCTCAAAACGAATGGTATGTTCTCCCTGCGCCAGATCGATCTTTCCCAATTTAATCCAGCGCGGCACCCCGTTCCCGGATCCTTCGAGAGCGTGTCCGGCGACTGCGGGCGCACCATCGATGCTCCAGACAAAATCCGACACCCAGCTTTCATTGCATCCGAGCAGCAGCGCCCAGACATCATAATTACCAGCATCGTCGGTCACCGGGAAATCGAAATCCGCAAAGTATGGTTCCGATAATTGAAAACTCTGCTGCACTTCCAGTACCGATTCCCATGTGCCGTTTCCATTCTGCCCGCCGAGATGCATATTGGTTCGGGCAACGGCCGAAGCGTCGATATTGATGACCGCAGGCCCGGTCGGCTTCTCCTCAACCACGGCAATCAGCTCTCCGGCTTTCAGCTCGGCGAAGAAATTCCGGATTCTTAATTTATCATCCACCGGCTGATTGACCATAAAGCCGACGCTTTTGATTGGCGCGGAGAAAAACGATTCGGGCAACTTCGCATTTTCCACCGCTTTGAACTCATTGAGCATCAGGGAAAACGTGCTGCCGGGACGATCTATCTCAAGCGTGAGCCGGACCGGTCGAGCCGGATCAAACCCGTACTCTTCCGGCATGATCGTCTTGACGAGAGTGCTCATGCCGTCAAGAAAAACCTCACACCGGCCGGCCAGGGAAGCGTTGAGAGAACCGCGAATCGTAATTGCAATCGCCGCGCCGCCGTCGGCGGGGCGATTCCAGAAGTACTCTCCGCCTCCTCCCGCACCCAACGCGACCCAGTCACACCCGCCGGGAAGAACTTCGGCGCCGATCGAGAACCGGTAGTTTCCCGTCACCTGAAACGGGATCGTTGCTGCCGCCTTTCCTCCGAGCGCTCCGGAGTTGGTTATGCCACCGTCCTCAGCAAAAGTCAAACCTGCCTCCTCCGCTTTCACCTGCCACAGCAGATCGGCGCCCTCGGTCCGCGTACCGGCCAGCGGAAAACCAGGCAGCCGATCCGGCAGTTTTCTTGCAAACGAATCCTGAACTCCATCGGCGCCGCAGAGTGCGGCCATCCACACCGATATTCCGAACATCATACACGCGAATGCCCGCCTGAACATATTTGAAAACCGCATTCCCATAAAACACATAGTTGTTGCATCACTGTCCAGCTCTCGCCGGTTTCTCACCATTCGCCGTAAGCGAAAAAAGAATACTCGCTCGTCGATATGCCGTAATAGACGTTTGGCACATTGCGATATGCCACATGACCGTCGGCAAACATCAGATTATTAAATTCTCCGCGGGAGGCATGCCAGGAATATTTTCCAACACCACACGGCCATCCATAGCCCGCCATGTTGGAACTCCACATGGTCGTCTCTCCCATGAGGACGATCCGGGAGGGCATTTTAATCTGAGTAAACTTCCCGATCACTCGCCATCCTCCGTTCGGCAGTGAGGTCAACATGGTGTTGAATGAATAGCTCGTCGCTGAAGTCGGATCCAGATAAGTTGATTCATAACCGCTGGGAATACAATTCCGGAAATTGTCCGAAGGGCATTTATACAGGCCGTCGGCGGAAATATACGGGGAAAGATAACGATCCGGCTGATCGATTCCGCCCCAGGCAAACCAGTTACTCGCCTCCGGTGATGTATTGAAATTATCCCCGTTGTCGTCGAAATACAGACGCCAGACGATCGCCAATTGCTTCAGATTGCTGGCGCACTGGGAGATGCGCGCCCGCTCGCGAGCCTGACCCAATGCCGGAAGCAACATACTTGCAAGGATGGCGATGATCGCAATTACAACTAAAAGTTCTATCAGTGTGAAATTGCTTTGGTTCCGCTTCGCCCGGCCTTCTCTCCTCTGGTCGACCAATCTCATAAAACTTCTCCTTTCTGGATAATGATAATCGTTTTTTCTTTTTCGATTATCTTTTGCCGGTTGCCTCATCATCAACGCCATACAGGAATATGACCCGGGTGTTTGAGAAACATTATGTAACTCTTACAGTCAATATTATAGTATATTCCGGAACGAAAGTCAATAGGTTGTGAAAAAAAAGAGAAGTTTTTTATTTGCGGGGCTGTAACTCTTGCAATCTGACACGCACCGTGGTATGGTAAAAACGTCAAATATGGGAGGTCGGCCGGAAATCATCCGCCCCCGTGAACGTGAAGAAGAGAAGAAGGATTATCAACGTGTGCCGGATAATCAGGTGAACCCGAATGTGCGTGGTGATCAAATGAAAGAAAAATGCAATTCAATTTATGATCTGGCGCGGATCGCGGGGGTGTCGTACGGCACCGTGAGCCGGGTGCTGAATGGGCGTGGGAATGTCTCTCCTGCAACGCGGCAGGTGGTGCTGGAGGCGGCGACCCGGTATAATTTCAAGCCCCGCATGCAGGCGCGCAAACCGACGGTCGGGTTCCTGCTCGATCTGGAGCGGAGCATTGCGCAGCAGCGCGCGGGATATATCGAAACAGTATTGCTCCAATTGCTGAATGCGCTTTCCGTTCGAGGTGTCACGATTGAAATCTTCACCAGTTACAACCGCGGCAATATCAACGGCGGGCTGCTCGACGGGCTGATTTCTCTCGATGACAACCTTGGCGACCTTGCGGAAAAGGTCAGAAATATTCCGGTTCTGGTGCTGAACGGGTGCGAGGATGACCGGTTCTCCCGGGTGGTGAGCGACCATTTTCAGAGCGGCGTTCTGGCGGCGGAATATCTGCGCGAACGCAAGTGCCGCAAATGTGGGATCCTTCTCGACGGCCGCAACTGGGGCAATCTTGAACGGTTGCGGGGATTTGAGGAAACTTTGCCGGAGGTGTGCTCCGGTTTCGTGGCGGAAACGCCGGCACATGCGCTGCTGCATCAGATGATCTCCGGCGGCATTGACGGACTTTTCCTTGCCGGAGAGGACAATATTCTTGAACACTTGAATATTCTGGACTCCATTCTTCCCGGGACTCAACCCCGGCCTGTGCTCGTCACGATGGAAAATGCTTCCATTTCGCGTTTTTTGAATCCGCCGCTCACGACCGTGGCGCAGCCTTTCTCCGAGATGGTGCGTTTCGCGACGGAGCTGATTGTCGGACAAATCCAGGAAAAACAGCCGCGGCGGATTGAGAAGATATTCCCGAATACCCTGATCCGCCGTTGAAGCGCCCGGCTGGAGCGTTTGCGGTTCACGATATTTTTCTTGAATCGGGTTTGTAACCGTGCGGGAACGGGTGTATTTTAACCAAATGAAAAAAAAGTAGCTGTTTTTCGATAGAGGAAAGGCATTTTCAGCATGAATTACCGTATTGAAATTTCTCCGCTGCCGAAGTGGAGCGACGCTCGGGGCGAGGGGGTGCGCAAGCAGGTTGTCAAGTTTCTCGGATTTCCGGTGGAGAAAGTCTGGACGCGCGATGTCTATACCATCTCCGGATCGTTGACGGACGAGGAGGCCCGGAAGGTCGCCGCGCTGCTTTATAATCCGGTTCTGCAGGGCTGGCGCGTCGGCGCGGCGAAATCGGAGAATTTCACCGCACTGCCGCCGTGCTCCTACCTGGCGGTAGTCGGATTCCGCCCCGGTGTGACTGACAACGTCGGCCGTTCGGCGCGCGCGGCGATCGGGGATATTCTCGGACGAAAACTGCGCGAGGACGAACATGTCTTCAGTTCAACCGAATATCTCTTCTATGGCCCGGAGCTTACCCGGGAGCAGGTGGAGACCATCGGCCGCAAGCTGCTCGCCAACGAACTGATTCAATCGGTTCTGGTTTTGAGCGGCGAAGAGGCCGCCGACGGCATTCCGATGAATCTGCCGCTGGTTTCCGGGCGCGGCGGCGGCGAAGTGCGCAGCTGTTCGCTGGAGGTCTCCGATGAGGAACTTGTGGAACTCAGCCGCAAGGGGACGCTCGCATTGTCGCTTGAGGAGATGAAGGCGATTCAGAAATATTTCCGTTCCGCCCGGGGGCGCGAAAAATACGGACTGGGGACGGATCCAACCGATGTGGAACTGGAAATTCTCGCCCAGACCTGGAGCGAACACTGCAAACACAAGATCTTCAGCGCCGAGATCGATTACGAAAACTGCGAAACCGGCGAAAAGGAGACGATCGTTTCCTGTTACAAGACCTTCATCCAGAAGAGCACGAAGGAGATTGCAAAAAAGGTCGACTGGCTTGTTTCGGTGTTCAGCGACAACGCCGGCGTGATCGATTTCAACGACCGGCTCGATCTGGTCTACAAGGTTGAAACCCACAACAGCCCGTCGGCGCTCGACCCCTACGGCGGCGCGATGACCGGCATCGTCGGGGTCAACCGCGACCCGCTCGGGACGGGGCAGGGGGCGGATCTGCTCATCAACGTCTGGGGGTATTGCCTCGGGTCGCCGTTCACGGACGACAAGGACGTACCGGAGGGGCTGCTGCATCCGCGGCGGCTGCGCGACGGCGTGCACAAAGGGGTGATCGACGGCGGCAACCAGAGCGGCATTCCCTACGGGAACGGATTTGAATATTTCGACGAGCGCTACATCGGCAAACCCCTGGTCTACTGCGGCACGGTCGGGACGCTGCCCAAGAGCATCAACGGCGTTCCCGGCGCGAGCAAGACGATCCGTCCCGGCGATCTGATCGTCATGGGCGGCGGCCGCATCGGCAAGGACGGCATTCACGGTGCGACCTTCTCCAGCGAGGAGTTGCACAAGGACAGCCCGGTGCAGGCGGTTCAGATCGGCGACCCGATTACGCAGAAGAAACTCGGCGACTTCATCCGCGAGGCGCGTGATCGCGGTCTTTACCGGTTCATCACCGACAACGGTGCGGGCGGGCTGTCGTCGAGCGTCGGCGAAATGGCGGAACTCTGCGGCGGATGTCGGATGGATCTCGCGCTGGCGCCGGTGAAGTATGCCGGGCTGCAGCCGTGGGAGATTCTGGTCTCCGAGGCGCAGGAACGGATGAGTTTTGCGGTGCCGCCGGAGAAGATCGACGAATTCAAACGCCTCGCCGCGGAACGTGACGTCGAAGTGTCGGTGCTCGGTGAGTTCACCGACGACGGCAAGTTCCATATTCAATACGACGGCAAAACCGTGGCGTTGCTCGATATCGAGTTCATGCACAAGGGATTGCCCCGGCTTCACCTGAAGGCGAAGTGGCGCAGGCCGCACTTCGAGGAACCGAAACTGGCCGGACGCGACGCCGCCGCCGATCTGATTGCGATGATGGGACGGCTCAACATCTGTTCGGATGAATACAAGGCGCGGCAGTACGATCACGAAGTCAAAGGCTTGAGCGTAATCAAACCCTTCGTCGGCAAGGAACGCGATGTTCAGAGCGACGCCACGGTGACGATGATCGAACCATTGAGCCATGAAGGGGTGATTCTCTCGTCGGCGATCTTGCCGCGTTACAGTGACATCAACACTTACGCGATGGCGGCGAGCTGCGTGGATCTGGGGATCCGCCGGGTGATCGCGGTCGGCGGCAAACTCGACCGGGTTGCGGGATTGGACAACTTCTGCTGGCCGGATCCGGTTCAGAGCGAAAAGACGCCCGACGGCGAATACAAGCTTGCGCAGCTGGTGCGCGCCAACCAGGCGCTCAGCGATTATACGCAGGCGTTCACGGTGCCGTTGATTTCCGGAAAGGATTCGATGAAGAACGACAGCACGCGCGGCGGGCGCCGGATTTCGATTCCGCCGTCGCTGCTCTTCAGCGTGATTGCCCGGATGGAGGACGTTTCCAAGGCGGTGACGCTTGACGCCAAGTGCGCCGGAGACTTTGTTTATGTGATCGGCATGACGTATCCGGAGCTTGGCGGGAGTGAATATTTCGCGATGCTCGATGCGACGGGCAACCGCGTTCCGGAGGTTGATGCGCAGCGTGCGCTGCGGACGTACCGTGCGCTCGGGGCGGCGACGGAGGCGGAGTTGTTGCATTCGCTGCATACGCCGGCGCTGGGCGGATTGGGGGTCGGTTTCGCCAAGGTTGCGATGGGAGGTCGTCTTGGTTTGGAAATTGACCTCAGAAAGGTGCCGGCGGAAAATTGTTCGGATCTGGAAGTGCTGTTTTCCGAATCGAACAGTCGGTTCATTGCGACGGTGTCGCCGGAGAAGGCGGCCGCGTTCGAGAAGCTGCTTGACGGGGTGCCTTTTGCCCGGGTAGGCGTGGTGACCGAAGCGGAAGTTCTTGCATTGCAGGGGAAGGACGGAAAATACGTCATTCCGGTGGAGAGGCTGGTACAGGCCTACAAGGAGACTTTGGATCAAATTTAACTTGCGACGATCGCGTCAGGGGATGGACGGGGCCGAAATGAAAAAAACTCCGGTCGAGACGGGGCGGAATGAAGCCGAAGTCAACGCATTGATCGAGGAGAATTTGCGGCTGGTTCAGAAAATCGCCAACGATTTTCTGGGTCGTGGCCTGTCGTGGGACGACCTCGTTTCCGAAGGCAATCGCGGACTGGTGACCGCCGCGCGGCGTTACAATCCGACGAAGGGGGCGCGGTTCAGCACCTACAGTGCTTGGTGGATCAAGCAGGCGATTCGTCAGGCGATTTCCGAGCAGGGGCGGACGGTTCGGGTGCCGATCGGTACCGAATTGAACTGGCGCAAGGTGCGGCGTTCCGTCCGGAAACTTGCCGAAGAGCTGGGGCGGGAACCGACGGATGACGAGGTGGCGGCAGATACCGAACTGCCGCTGGCGACGGTGACGCGGCTGCGCGGCGCGAATCTGGTCGAAGTGCATTCGCTCAATGCGCCGCTGGACAGCGACGATCCGGACGGCAACAGCTTTATGGATTCCCTGACCGATTCCGCCGAGCCCGGCCCGGATCAGCAGATGGTGCGACTGGAGGATGTCGAACAGCTGCTTAAATTGCTCGACACTCTTCCGGAACGGGAACGGCGCGTGCTGCAGCTCCGTTTCGGGCTCGACGGCGAACCGGTGCTCACGCTCGACGAAGTCGGCTCCATGCTGCATTGCACCAACGAACGGGTCCGGCAGATTCAGAACAAGGCGCTGCGCGAACTGCATCGCAAACTGGAGGCGCTCCGGTGAAGTTGGGGAATTTTCCTTACCCGGAAAATGCGTTGATTCTTGCACCGTTGTCCGGGTACACTGATCTTGCGTACCGGCATGCGGCGCGCCGTTGCGGTTGTCGATTTGCGTTCACGGAGATGGTTGATGTCGCATCGCTCACCTATGCGCGGAAGCGTTCGGAGGGGATGCTGCGCCGGGGGGAGGACGAGGATTTTCTCGGAGTTCAACTGGTCGGCGCCGATCATGAATTCATCCGGCGCGCGGTGGATGTCGTCAATGAATATTCGTTCGATCTGCTCGACTTCAATCTGGGGTGCCCGGTGCCGAAGGTGGCGAAAAAGGGAGCCGGAGCGGAGTTGGGACGGCATTGCGACCGGGCGCTGGCGTGTTTTGAGATTCTTGCGTCGCGTTCGCGTTTTCCGTTGAGCGCCAAGATCAGAATCGTCTCGGAGAGCGAGCCGGAGCTGACGCTGGAACTGGCGCGCGGATTGGCGGAACTGGGGGCGCGGGCGATCACTGTGCATGGGCGGGTGAAGGAGGCGTATTATTCCGGAGAGGTGCATTTTGAACTCATCCGGATGGTGCGTGAAGCGTTGCCCGAGGTTCAGGTCGTTGCCAACGGCGGTGTGACCGGATTGGCGAAATATGAGGAGATCCGGAGCCGAACCGGTTGCAGCGCGGTGATGCTTGCGCGCGGCGCGATGGGGAATCCCTGGATTTTCCGGGAGCTGCGTGACGGGGCGGGATATCTGCCGCCGACGCTCGACGAATGGTTTGAAGTTGTTCATGGCCATGTGCGGGAGATGATTGCGCTCTACGGAGAAGAGTCGGCGATGCGGATGGCGCGGAAGATACTGCACGATTATTTCAAGGGGCGGGGGTTCCGCAGCGAGTTCAAGGCGAAAATTTCTTTTTTGAATACGGCGGCGCAGTTCGAAGCGTTTCTTTGCGAAGCCCGTCGCGAGCATTCGGAAAGTTACTGGCGTCGGGTTGAAAACGATCCCGTCTGCGAACGCCGCCTGCGTCGGGAGTAGAAGTCGAAATGTTGCTGCGCGAAGCGATGCGGTTGCTGGAAACGCAACTGGATGCGGTGATTGATTGTGAAGCGCTCCATCCCGCGTTCGCAGAGAGCGATGCGTTGCAGTTGTCCCCTGACCAGTACCATCACCACGGCAATTATTGCCGGCGGCGGAAATTCGCTCCCGGCGGAATGGCCGGATGCGCCGCCAACAAGGAACGCAGCAAGGAAGTTGCCGCATACGGGCGGGAGTTTCATGGGTGTTGTCCCTTCGGCGTCTGGGATTGTGCCGCGCCGGTGCTGTTGGACGGGCGTCTGGCGGCGATACTCTACGTCGGTTACGGACGGGAACCGGGTTCGCCCGGGAAAGAGGCGCGCCGCGCGGCGGCGGCCGCGGCACGATGGCTGCGGGAACTGGTGCGGCTCGAACTTGAACAGTGGAAGATGCAGCAATTTCTGCATCCGCGCAAAAAGCGCGACGAAACATATTATCTTGAACAGGCACGCCGTTTCATCGACCGCCGGTACCCCTTCGATCCGTCGTTGTCCGATCTGGCGGAGATGCTTCATGTCAACGAAAATTATCTGGGCGGCGTCATCCGTCACGCCGCCGGGTGTTCGTTCCGCGAAATGTTGCTGGCAACCCGCTTGCGCGAAGCCGAACTTCTGCTGATCGCCTATCGGTCAATGCCGGTCGGCGAGGTGGCGAACCGGTGCGGGTTCCGGGACGGGAATTATTTTTCCACGGTGTTTTCGCGGAAATTCGGATGTTCGCCCCGCGATTACCGCCGCCGGAAATGAGAACACGTGAACGAGTCGGATGAAAAATTTTTTCGGCGGACTTGCAATTGTTTCCATGATGTTTTATTTTAAGAAAACTTTCAATGAAACAAACACGGGAATTTCAAAAAAATGGATGACCGGATCATTCTGTGGGAAGCGCATCGTGGTGGCGGCGGTTTTGAGTTGCCGGAGAGTACTCCGATGGGGTTCGAATACGCGTGGATGCTTGGCGGCACGCCGGAGGCGGATGTGAATGCGACTGCGGACGGAATATTGCTCAGCTTGCATGATGGAAAACTCGAACGGACCGGGCGGAACGTGCCGCCGGAGATCGGCCGCACGCCGATTGCCGCATTGAGCAGCGAGACGGTGCGGCGTTACGATATCGGGAGCGACGCGTATCCGGATCAGGTCGTTCCGGCGATCGGGGAGCTGCTGGAGAAACTGCGCGCCGATTCGCGCAAGGAGATCATCATCGATTACAAGAGTGCGCCGCTGGACAAGCTCGCATGTGAGATTTCCCGACGCGGCGTCGGACGCCAGGTGACGCTGGCGACGACCGACGAGGAGGTCGCGGCCGAATTCAAACGTCTGGCGCCGGAGGTGAGGATCAAGATCTGGCTGGGCGGTTCGCCGGAAGAGATCATGCGGCGGTTCGATGCGCTGGCGGCGCGGAACTTCGGCGGGTTTGAGCAGTTGCAGCTGCATTTGAATGAGGATGGCGCGCGGCGCTGTAACTGGCGCTATCAATTGCCTCCGGCGGAGGTGAAGCGCGCGTTGGAAACGACCCGCGCAGCGGGGGTGCTGCTTCAGGTGCTGCCGTGGCAGTTCGAGCGCGCGGATCTCTTCGCGATCCTGGATTTGGGGGTGCGTTCGTTCGCGGTGGATTATCCGAATAAATTCTGTCTGCTTACGGCGGAATATTTTGCCGTGCGCACCTGGGCGAAACCCGGCGAAAAAATTCAAACGCAGAGCGACCCGGCGTAATCCGAAAGCGAATTGTCCCGCGCGCCCATGATGACGATGAGATCGCCTGGTTTTGTGGCGGTGAGGAGATAATCCGTCAGCAGTTCCCGGTCGGGGAAACTCTCGTAATGTTCGGGATGGCGGGCGCGGCTTCTCCAGTCGTCGGCGACTTCGCGCGAAGTCGGAGTGAAGCTGGAAGTGCCGCCGGCGTAGAATGGTTCGAGCAGCAGGAAGCGATCATTTCGCTTCAACTCCTTTTCGAGATCTTCGAACAACGTCTCGCGCATGAATCCGAACGGCTTGTAACCGTGCGGCTGGAAAACTGCGAAAATCCGGCCGTCGCAGAGTTCGCGCATTGCGCGCAGACAGGAGATGATTTTTTCCGGGTTGTGCGCGTAATCGTCGTAAACCAGCGCTCCGGTCGCAGTTGTTCCAGCGAGGTCGTTACGGCGCCAGATGCCGTCGAAACGCGTCAGCGCTTCCAGCGCGTCGGCGGTGGGGATGTGCAGCATTTCTTCAAGCATCGCATCGACTGCGAGCGCGTTCAGCGCGGTGTGAAATCCCGGCTGCGGAAGCGGGAGGCTCCGGTTTCCGGTGAATTCGGCCACGGGGACGCGGTTCATCAGCCGGCAGTCTTCCGCGGGGATGCCGTAGATGACGGAGAGAAAATTATCCTGGAATTGCCGGAGCGTTTCCGGCGATTTGCGGCGGCCGTCGCGATATACGGCGCTGGTCTGTTCCTCCATGCAATAATGTTTGACCGCCCATTGCGAATCCGGGCGCGGGACGGCGTCGAAAACGGCGATTTTCAACGGATTTTCGGGCGGAAGAAGCGGTTGAATCGCCTCCCAGCATTCGCGTTCGACGACCGCGCCGCGGCGGACGCGGGAGAGAAATTGCGCGAAAACGCGGGCGAGTTCCTCCTTGCTGTAATGGTCGGTGCCGATGTTGAGGAGGATGGCGTAATCCGGAGCGTAATGAACGAGACTCTTGTCGCTCTCGTCGGCTTCGAAGACAAAATATTTCCCGCTTCCGGAACGGTAGTTTCCGGCGAAACGCCCCCCGCGGAACCGTTTGCTCAGCGCTCCATTGAGACAGGTCGGATCGGCGCCGAGGTTGGTCAGCGCTTCCGCAAGATAGGCGGTGACGCTGCTTTTGCCGCAGCTTCCGGAGACGGCGATGGTGGTTTCGAAACGGTTTTCTTCGAGCAGCATCGCGAGCAGTTCGGAACGGTGGAGTCGCGGAATTCCCGCCGCCGCGACGAAGTCGGCGTTGTCCTCCTCGATCGCCGTCGAATAGACCAGACAGTCGGGACGGCTCGATTGAATGAAACTGCCGTCTTGAGGGAAAATGGTGATGCCCTGCAATTCGAGCGCATCGATGATGCGGCGGTTTTCCGGTCGGTCGGCGCCGCGGTCGCTGCCGCTGACAACGTAACCGAAATCGGCACACATGGCGGCCAGCCCGCTCATGCCGATGCCGCCGATGCCGACAAAATGAATGCGAAAATCGGGTTTGAGATTCATAGTTCACCTCTCCCGGGAAAATGGGAATGCGCCGCGCGGCCGGAAATGAAACCGCTTCGGGGCGGAATCGAATTTTCCCATCAGAAATTCATAAATCAATATTTCCTTGCACTCGAGTTACTTTTTGGGGAGCAGCGCCGGATCCGGCGGGATGTTCATGAGCCGCAGGAGCCGTTCTCCGACCGCGCGGAAGGTCGGCGCCGCCACCGTCGAGCCGTAATAGGCGCCTTTGGGTTCGTCCATGGTGACAAGCATCACAAATGCCGGATCTCGGGCGGGGACGAAGCCGACGAAACTTGAGAAATATTTTCCCGAAGCATAACCGTGTCCCGGGATATATTTTCTGCTGGTTCCGGTTTTGCCCGCCACTTCATATCCGGGGATCGCCGCCTTCACCGCGGTGCCGCCGGTTTTCGTAACCATTGTCATCATCTCCACCAGCGTCTGGTGGGCCGCCGGGTGTTCGAACATCTGAACCGGCGGCGGCGTCTTCACCTTGACCGTTTCTCCTGTGGCGGGGTCCTCCACGCGATCGACCAGCCGCAGCGTCGGCAGCCAGCCGTGATTGGCCAGCGCGCAATAGGCGCGCAGCATCTGAAGCGGCGAAACCCGTACCCCGTATCCGATGGGGAATCGGGTGATCGACAATCCGTCCCAGCGTTTCACCTTCGGCAGAAGTCCGGCGGTCTCCAGCGGGAAAGGCAATCCGGTTTTCTGACCGAAGCCGAAGGAGGAGAGCGCCTGGTAAACCTTTTCCTCGCCGAGGAGGAGGGCCACTTTGGCGGTGCCGATGTTGCTCGATTTCTGAATGACACCGGCGACGGTCAGCGTATCGTAGGGATGGGAGTCGCGCAGCGGCCGCCCCAGATAGAACCAGGTTCCCTTGTCGCAGTCGATGACGGTGTCGGCAGTCACGTACCCCCAGTCGAGCGCTTTTCCGATGGTGAAGGGTTTGATGATCGAACCCGGTTCGATGCCGTCTTCGGCGATTCGGGTGCGGGCCGCTTCCGGGGTGAAGGTCGAGCGGACGTTCGGGTCGAAATTCGGCCGCTGGGCGATGGCGAGAATGTTTCCGGTTTTCGGGTCGGCGATTGCCGCGTAGAGCGTGGCCGGGCGCCATTCGGCGAAGGCGGCGTCGAGCTCCTCCTCCAGAATCGCCTGAATGGGTTCGCTGATGGTGAGGTAGACGTTGTGGCCGTCGCGGCTCTCCTGGAATTCGCGCATGCCGTAGGGGAGGGGGCGTCCGGTGCGGTCGCGTTCGAAACGTTCCCTGCCGCGGGCGGCGGTCATCTGGGTGTCGTAATATTTTTCCAGACCGATCTGGGCGATGCTGGCGTCGTTGACGACGTTGGTGTAACCGAGGACGTTGGCCAGCATCCGGCCTTTGGGATAGATGCGCATGTAACCGTCGGAAAAGGTCAGAACGTTGTTGATTTTGTTGACCTTGACCTGTTCCTTGAGTTTTTCGGCGACGTCAAGCGGGACGTTGCGGGCGATGACGGCGTAACGGTTGGGAAGAAGTTCCGCTTTGCCGTTTTCACCGATGACCGGATTGCCGTCCTTGTCGCGCCGGAAACGGGTGGGGGAGAGCTTCTGATAGAATTCGTCATAACTATCTTCGAAGGTGCGTGAAAGCAGAAAGGCAAGTTTACGGCGTTTACTCTGATCGTCGGGCCGTTTGGGGTTGCGCAGATTCATCGGGTCGGCGACGATGTGGACGCAGGGGATGTTGCTTACGAGCAGATTTCCGGAAACGTCGTAAATTTCGCCGCGCTTGCCGCTGGTCACGCGCGTGGTGGTGTAACGGGCACGCGCTTTTTCCAGATATTCCTGATGGTCGCGTATCTGAATGACGTAGAGCCGGACGATCAGTGCCACGGCGAGCGGCACCAGAAGGAACGTCAACCATTTCATCCGGATTCGGATGGTGTCGTTGTTGCTCAACATCGGTGCCGCATTTCCTTTATCGGGTTCAGAGAAAACGCCCCGTCAGTTGCGGCTGACCCGCCGGAGCGGCGTTTGCGGCACCGTTCCCGGAGCGGGAGCTGCCGGGTTGAAATTCGAAGCGTTTTCAAGCGGAATCACCGCGGCCTGCGCGGGAGAGAGCACGGCGATGTTGGCGACCTGGCCGGGGGCGGGTTCGCGCAGGTCGAGATCGAAACGCAGAATCATCGCGCGGATGTGCGGCCAGGCGCTCAACTGTTCCTTGTGGATGCGCAACTGTTCGATCTCCCGGATGGTGCGGCTCAACTGCTGGCGGTTGTTCAGAATGGCGCGTTCGGTCTCGGCGATTTTCTGGTTGAGGTAGATGTAATAATCGACCAGCCCGGTCAGGATGGCGAGCATCACCAGGAATTTCAACCCGGTCAGCAGCATGCCGCCGATCGGGGCGGTTTGGTTCCGTGCCTGACGGCGCGGTTTGTTTTTCATTTTTCCGGATTGAATGTTCATTTTACCCAGGTATTCCAGTTAAATCACCTTTTCCGCCGCCCGCAGTTTAGCGCAGGCGGCCCGACGGTTTTCCTTTAATTCGTCAGGCTGCGCGGTCAACGCTTTCCGCGTCAGGATCCGCAACGTCGGAACCTTGCCGCAGACGCACACCGGCAATCCCGGCGGACAACTGCAGCTTGCCGCTTCGTCGCGGAAAAAATTCTTCACGATCCGGTCTTCCAGCGAATGAAACGAAATCACCGCAATCCGACCGTTCTTCTTCAACAACCGCACCGCTTCGGGCAGCGCGGTTTCCAACTCCGTCAATTCCCCGTTCACCGCGATCCTCAGCGCCTGAAACGGCAGCGTCGGCGACGGCAGCCGTCCCGGGCGCGCATGTCCGAGAACTTCATCGCACAACGCGGCGAAATCCGCCGTCGTCGCGAAGGGTTTCGTTTCGCGCGCGGCGACGATCGCCGCCGCAAGTTTCCGCGATTTCGGCACTTCACCGTAAACGCGGAACACCCGTTCCAGCTCCGCTTCCGCGGAGAAATTCAAAAGCCGGCTCGCCGTCAACGGCGACCGTCGATCCATGCGCATATCCAGCGGACCATCGCTCCGCCAGGAAAATCCCCGTTCCGGGGAATCCAGCTGCGGCGACGATACTCCGATATCCAGCAGTACGCCGTCCACCTCGCTCCAACCGATGTCGGCGGCGATCGCACTCATCGCCGAATAATCGCCGCGAATGAGTTTGACCCGTTCTCCGGCGAAGGCGAGTTTCTCCTTCGCCGCCGCCAGCGCCGCGTCGTCGCGGTCGATGCCGAGCACCTCCAGCTGCGGAAAACGCTGCAGCAGAAGTGCACTGTGCCCGCCGCCGCCGACGGTTCCGTCGATCAGCCGCGCCTGTCCGGAGGGGAAATCAAAAGACGCCGCCACCTCCCGGTAAAGTACCGGTATGTGGAAGAATGTGTCCGTCATACCTGATTGCCCTCCGATCAGGCGAAGTCGACGACTCCGTCGCTGATCTTCTGAATCTCGTCCAGATACATATCCAGGCCCGTTCCATTGTCGGGCGACTGCCAATTCTGCGGCGCACAGAGCCGGATGTGCGTCAAAGCGCCGATCAATTTGAGCTGATTGCCCACCTCGATGCCGTCGAGCATTTTCCGGTCGAGCGCGATGCGCCCCTGCCGGTCGCAGCGGCACTGCCGCGACGACGCGCCGAGCCGGGCGAACGCCATCTGCATTTTCGGGTTCGCGATCGCCAGTTTCTTCGCCTTGTTCACGAACTCCATGAATGTCGCCAGCGGGAGCAGCACCAGCGCCTTGTCGCGCGCCGGAATCAGGACCAGTTCGGTTTCTCCCTCACGGTTCCGCCAGTCGCTCGGCAGCGTGACACGGCACTGGCTGTCCAATGCATGCTCGTATTCACCGAGATAAAGTTCCGAACCCTGATTCATACCTTTTTGTTCCTAATCCTCCCTACTCTTACCTATTGTACCACAAAAGCGGCCTGAATGCAACCCGGAAAGAGATTTTTTTCGAAAAATTTGATATATTTCCGTTCCGGGTTGAAGAAATGGGGAAAAACGGAAATTGAAAAGCTTTACATTTGCCGTTTTGAGATTATAATTGATGTGAAACTGCATGAGGAGGCGTGACGATGTCGAAGTTGAAATTTGATCTGATTGTCGTGGGAGCCGGGGTTGCTGGAATTGCCGGTGCGATCGCCGCCGCCCGGCGTGGGCTGCGCGTGGTGCTGCTGGAGAAAACACTGCTGACCGGCGGACTGGCGACGGGCGGGAACGTCAATATCTATCTGCCGCTCTGCGACGGGAACGGCACGCAGGTGTCGTTCGGGATCACCGCGGAGATGCTGCACAATTCGCTTCGATACGGTCCCGGGGAAATTCCGGGCGACTGGAACCATCGCGCCCCGGGGGGAGGAGTGCACGGTCGTTATCAGGCGCCGTTCGCACCGGCGTCGTTCACACTGGCGCTGGATGAGATGCTTGAAGAGGCCGGCGTCGAACTCTGGCTCGATACCGTTCTGATCGGCGTGCGGCGGGAGAACCGGCACTTGACTGCGGTTGAGGTGTTCAACAAAAGCGGCCGTCTGGAGCTGGAGGGATCGTATTTCATCGATGCGACCGGCGACGCCGATCTGGCACTTCTGGCGCAACTTCCCTGCCGGAACGGCGCGAATGCGCTCGCTTCGTGGACGCTGGAATACCGGCGCGGTGCACCAGGGCTGGCGGAACACTGCACCGTGGAGATGCGCGGGTTTGCCGATGCGCCGGAGACGTATGGAAAATTGGACGGGCGGCTGGTTTCCGAATTCGTTCTGGAGGGGCGCCGCCTTTATCGGCAGGAACTTGCAGCCGATTATGCCGCGGGCAGATGGCGGCGGTCAAGCCGGTTCCCGCTGGCGCTGCCGACGGTGGCGGATCTGCGGCACACCCGTTCGGTGGTCGGGCGTTTCACATTGGAGGATGGAATGGAGTGGCGCCGTTTCGAGGATTCGATTGGATTGGCGGCGGACTGGCGGCGGTGTGACAGCGTCTGGGAGATTCCGTATCGGACGCTTTTGAGTGGCGAAATGGACAACGTATTGTGGGTCGGGCGTTGTTTATCGGCTTCTGGAGATGCCTGGGAGGTCACGCGGGTGATTCCGGCGGCGGCGTTGACCGGGGAAGCCGGCGGCGTGGCGGTGGCGCTGGCGCAGCGCAACGGAACGACTCCCGGGGAATTGCCGGTCGAACTTCTGCAGCAGGAGTTGCGCGAACGATCGGGATTCGCGATTCATTATGCGGATCTGTCGCTCGTTCCGCCGAGCGAACGGTAGAAGATCACCGAACTTAAAATCCCGATCGCCGCATCGTCGAGAAAGCCGAGGAAGGGGATCGCGTCGGGGATCAGATCCAACGGTGAAAGCAGCCATGCCAGCGCAAGTATGGAAACGAAGAAGAGTCGCGGCAGGCGGGAGACACCGGCGAGGAGCGACTCCGGAGCATGTGCGAACTCCGTTGCCGTGGTCAGGCGTAATCCCGCGGGCGAGAGCGTAAGCGTGAGGATGCCGCGTTTCCGGATCAGATCCTGAAGCAGCCGCCGCGCGGCGGCGTCCGGGGAATTGGGAAATTCTTCGGAGACGATGGCGTTTACTTCGTCTTCGGAGAGGGTTTTGCGCTGGAACGCGCAGAGGGCCAGTTTCAATTCCGTTCGATAATCGGCCTTCCGGGTGACCGGTTCAAGCGCACGGACGATCCGGGCGCAGCCGCTGATGGATTTATAATTGCATGCCTGAAGCGCGATCGCGCCGAGGAGCGCCGCAGTGGCGGGAATGAAACAGCCGTTATCGCCTTCGCGTGCGGCGAGCGCCGCGACGAAACCTCCGAAGAATACCGCGCCGACCACGCCGATCCGCAGCACTCCCGAGCGCAGCGAAAATCCGATCAATACCAGAAGCGTCAGAAGCAGCAGCCACGGATTCATGAAGATTTCCTGCAGGAAGTCGGGTACGAGTTCTGAAAGGCCGACGAAGTCGACCGCATCGCCGATCCGGCTGGTGAACCAGCTCCAGAGAGAGGAGAGTCGTTCCGGTTCCTGTGGTTTTCCGGCAACGCGCATCAAAAACAGCGTGACCGGCGCAAGAAGGGTGATCTGCAGAAAGAGGTTCGCCCCCCGGACCGGTCCGAGGAGTTGATCCTCCCACGCCGGAGTGGTGACGAGGATCAGCGCGAGAAACGCCGTGAGCACGCCGGGCATGGCCGTGAAATAATGGTTGCCGAACCACGGGTCGCGCACGAGAAACACGAATGCGGTAAACTGCAGTGCCGCAACGGCAAAGAATTTCCAGTCGGAAAGGCCGGTCACGCCGCGATGCGGTCGGAAGAAGGCGCACAACGATTCGAGCTGCGGCGTCATCGCGGATTCCTCCTGAGTTGTTGTTCCAGAAAGTCGATCTCTTTTTTCAGGTCGCGGTAAAAGATCATCTTCCCCTCGACGAATTGAAAATCCCAGAAATACCACGGCCGCTCATAAATCGCCGAGAGAATGTCGGAGCGCCATTGAAGCAGTTTTCTGTCATCGGGCATCCTGCGGCAGAGCGAAAGCGCCTGTTCGCGGTTGTTGAATCCCGGTTCGCCGGGATCGTCCCGGAAACCGTACCGCGCCCAGAGCGCGGCGTTGGCGCGGACGAGCTGCAACAGAACGCGCGCCCGGGTTGCTTCCGGCAGTCGGGCGGCGGTCGTCAGCGGTTCGAGCAGGGGGAGAATTTCCTGAAAATTTCCGGTCATACTGCGCAGTTCACGCACCGGAATGTTCTTCAATTCCGTCATGGAATGGAAAGGAAGCATCGATTCGGCCAGATAGATGCGTGCGACCGTTGAATCCGGCGCCCGCGAGAGAATTCTGCGCGCCTCCAGTTCCATGCGGCGGGGATTGTCGCTGCTCCAGAGCCAGTATTGTTCGAGCACGGCGCCGTTGGCTTCGATTTCGCCGGGGGAACCGGATTCCGCGAGCGTTCGAAAACATGGGGAGAGCAGAGCGCGTGCGGCATCCGGTTTGCCTGCGGCATGGAGGCGGCGCGCTTCAGAAAGAATGCGTCCGGCCTCGCCGTCGGCCTGATTTTCCGCTGCGAGGAGATGCTCCGTCACGCGCCCCGGGAAACGCTCGGACGGGAAAAAGAACCAGCACCCGAAACAAACGATCAGCAATGCCGCCAGCGTCAGCGGGGCGGTTTTGCCTGCGGGAACACGGCGCAGTTCTTCATCGACCGCGGCGGCGGTTTCCGGCGGAAGAATTTCGCGCAGCAGTGCGGCGCGTTCCTCCGGCGAAATCGTTTCGTTTGCGTCGCCAGTGGCGGGTTCCGGTGTACCGAGGGGAATTTGCGCTAGTTCATTCATGAAAATGATTTCCCGTGTCGGAGAAGTGAAGAGGAGTTGAGTTGAGTGATGCGGTCAGCCGGTTGCGAGCGGTGCGAATCGGGCGTTGATGAAACGCGCGAGCGCTTCCGGTTCGACAGCGACGTTGGTTCCGACCCGCCCGCCGGAAACGCAGATGAAATCGAAAAGCTGCGCGGTTTCGTCGATGAAGGTCGGGAACTCCTTTTTCATCCCGACCGGAGAACAGCCGCCGTGAACGTAACCGGTGAGCGGCAGAAGCTGTTTCATCGGAATCATCTCGATGTTTTTGCATCCGGCGGCGCGGGCGGC